>CAZLOB010000055.1:0-20291 GCA_964561135.1 uncultured Elusimicrobia bacterium
ACTTGTGCCTTTGGCTTTTAAAACACTATCTATAGCATCAATACTTTGTGTTCGTCCAATACATCCTTCCCAGATTTCTTTGATAATTCCTGCTCCCCAAGAACCACTTTGTCTCTCAGTTAAGTATTTACAGAAAATTGAGGAACCGTAATAAAAGGTGAACTACTCAGATTCAATGACCAATGCGGATTATCAAAATAATGTTTAAGAAAACCTTTGTAATAGTTAACCCCATCATAAACTTCATCTCCTGCCCAGGTTGCACTGGCTTCAACCCACCACCTATTTTTAGTTGCATATAGACCCATAACATCATCATAATCATACCGATATTGAATAGCATGGAAGAATTCATGCGCATCAACATCTACAACAGACCAAGAAAAGCCGTGCAAATTATTATCAATATTTATTATGACTTATGGCAACGGTTGTTCTTTTTCCTAATATAGTTGTTTCAGTAATAATATCTGGTTTACATTCACCGAGTACCCCCGGTAATTTAAATTGTTCCCTGAAAAATATGATAGAGAAACAAATAAAGAGATAGTGAAACAAGTTGAATTTCAGAGCTGCTAATCTTTAGCAAACTAAGGTTTGCAACTACAATTTATACAAAGAGATCTTTAAACCTTGCAAAATTACCTATTTTCTCCTCTGTATTATAAATTTATTCCAAACATTCCTTTTCCTTCTTGTTTTACCACCTTTTGCAGGGACTCCAGTAGGCGACTGAGGATGATTACCACCTTTTGACCTACCACGACCACCACCATGTGGATGGTCAACTGCGTTCATCTTGACACCACGTACAGTAGGACGTATTCCTAAATGTCTTGATCTACCTGCCTTTCCTAAACAAACATTTGCGTGGTCTATATTACCAACTTGTCCTATAGTAGCCATACAATCAAGTTTTAACATACGTATCTCACCAGATTTTAGTTTAACATGAGCATACTCACCTTCTTTTGCAAGCAATTGTGCATACGCACCAGCTGCACGACATAACTTTCCACCACTACCAGGGAAGATTTCTATGTTATGAATAAAGCTTCCCACTGGAATATGTCTTAACGGCATTGCATTCCCAACAACAGGATCTATCGCATTTTTACTACTTAAAACTTTATCACCAACTTTGATCCCTAAAGGACAAATTATATATCTTTTTTCCCCATCTGCGTATTCAACCAACGCTATTCGAGCAGATCTATTAGGATCATATTCTATCGCTATCACAGTACCTTCAATATCATATTTATCACGTTTAAAATCAATTATTCTATAAAACCTTTTATGGCCGCCACCAATATGTCTTACCGTAACTTCACCCTTATTATTTCTACCACCTGTTTTTTTAAGAGGAACAATTAAACTTTTCTCAGGCTCTGTTTTTGTAATATCAGAAAAATCTTCTACTGTTATAAACCTTCTTGATGGTGTATACGGTTTAAAAGTTTTTATAGGCATATTTTTAGACCCCTAATTATGCTGAAAGTTCATCTATTTGTTTTATACTTTGACCTTTTTTAATTTTTACATACGCTTTTTTCCAATCAGGTCTGTATCCTTCAAACCTTCCATACCTACGTAACTTCCCTTTCATTATCATTGTTCTAACATCTTCAACTTCAACATTGAACAACTTTTCAACAGCTTGTTTTATCATAGACTTTGTCGCATTTATGTCAACTTCAAAAACATATGTATTTTGTTGTTGTTTCAACTTTGTTGTTTTTTCTGTAATAATTGGTCGCTTAATTATTTTATAAATATCTACAGACATAAAAATGCCTCTTTCGTAATAAGTAATTTATTATGTTTAAGGACTAAGTATGCATTAATATCTTGGATTCTACAAATCTCAACATTTTCTAAGTTTCTTGAAGCAAGCTTAAGTTTTTCATCTAAAGTTTTATCAACAACTAATATTTTTTTTGAATCAAGATTTAAATTTTTAAGCAGAGATAAAAAATTTTTAGTTTTATGTGAATCAAGCTTTAACTCTTTGACTACAATTAAATTGCCATTTTTAATCTTATCTGTAATTGACAAATATTTTGCCAAAACTTTCTTCCTTTTTGGAAATCTCACATAATAATCTCTCGGTTTAGGACCAAAAACAACTCCTCCTTTTCTCCACAACGGCGATCTTATAGACCCATGTCTCGCACGACCAGTATGTTTTTGTGGCCATGGTTTCCTACCACCACCACGTACCTCAGCACGAGTCTTTGTAGAGTGTGTCCCTTGTCTTTGGTTTGCTAAATACGTAGTAACATATTCATGTAAAACAAATTCAGGATGTTTATAATCAAAATATTTTTTCCATTTATCTGATAACTCAACTTCTTCAACAACTTTTCCAGTTAATATATCAACTATTGGTATCTTGTTCATCTTGATACATAACCTCGATTACTTTAATTTCTTTTTATCTTGAGAAACTTGTTGTTCCTGTTTTGGTTTAACAACCTTACCTGTTTTTTTAATCAACACAATCGAATTTTTATTACCCGGTATCGCTCCTTTAATAAACAACAAATTATTTTCTCTATCAATTTTGACAATCTGCAAATTTTTTATAGTAACAAGTTCGTTCCCTAAATGTCCAGCCATTTTTCGTCCTTTAGGTACACGTTGTGGTTGTTGTGAACCGATAGAACCAGGTGCTCTTAACCTATCTGATTGTCCATGAGTACGTGGACCACCACCAAAACCCCATCGTTTCACTACACCCGCAAACCCTTTACCCTTTGTATATCCTTGCACATCAACAAGTTCGTTTTCAGAAAAAATTGAAATATCTACTTCGCTACCAGGCTCTATTCCTTCAACATTATCAACTCTTACTTCTTTTATTACCTGTGGTGGTTTGGTTATATTGTGTTTTCTTAAATGTCCTAATAATGGTTTTGTAACATTTTTTACCTTTTTTTCTCCGAAACAAAGTTGAACAGCAGTGTAACCATCTGTCTCTTTTGTTTTTATCTGAACAATTCTACAACCAGAAGTAGATACAACTGTAACAGGAACTACTTCGTTATTCTCGTTAAACAATCGTGTCATACCAAGTTTTTTACCTAAAATTGCATTTATCATATTTTTCTCTTCCTTAATCTTAACTTTAATCTATTGACTATTAACTAATTATGCCATCTTTATCTCAACTTCTATACCAGAAGGTAATTGGAGATTCATTAATTCGTCAACAGTCTTAGGAGTTGGATCAAGAATGTCTATCAATCTTTTATGAATTCTTATCTCAAACTGTTCTCTTGATTTCTTATCAACATGTGGTGACCGCAACACAGTATAACGTCTAACATCTACAGGTAATAATATAGGACCAGAAATAATCGCACCAGTACTTTTAACCTTCTCAACAATTTTTTTAACTGAATCATCTAATATCCTATGATCGTAGCTTTTTAACTTTATCCTAATTTTTTGATATTTTTGTTCCACCATATTTTTACCTTCAAATTAAAAATTATTCTATAATCTGTGTAACAACACCAGCACCTACAGTACGTCCACCTTCACGAATAGCAAATCTTAGTTGTGGCTCCAATGCAATCGGAGTAATAAGTTCTACTTCTAACTCTATATTATCTCCAGGCATAACCATTTCTACACCTTGTGGTAGCTTAATAGTACCTGTAACATCACATGTTCTAAAATAAAATTGTGGCCTATATCCACTAAAGAAGGGGGTATGTCTTCCACCTTCTTCTTTCGTCAGTACATATACTTGAGCTTTAAACTTTTTATGTGGTGTAATTGAGCCGGGAGCTGCAATCACCATACCACGCTCAACTTCGTCTTTCTCAATACCTCTTAACAATACTCCTACATTATCTCCAGCGACTGCTTCATCCAATACTTTCCTAAACATTTCTATAGAAGTAATAACACTTTTCTTTGTTTCTTTTATCCCTACTATTTCACAAGGATCACCAACTTTTATTCTTCCACGTTCAACTCTGCCAGTTGCTACTGTACCACGACCTGTAATAGAAAAAACATCTTCCACTGACAACAAAAAGGGTTTATCAACTTCACGCTTTGGTATAGGTATATATTCATCTAATGCGTTTAATAATTCAAAAATAGGATCCATCCATTTTGGATCTTCATTACCTAAAGCAGCTTGTAGTGCTTTTAATGCAGAACCTCTTATCACAGGAACTTTATCACCATCAAACTCATATTTTGATAACAATTCTCTTACTTCCATTTCAACTATATCTAATAACTCTTTATCATCCATAAGATCGACTTTATTTAAAAAAACAACTATTGCAGGAACATTTACCTGTCTTGCAAGAAGAACATGTTCTCTTGTTTGTGGCATTGGTCCATCTGGTGCAGAAACTACAAGTATTGCACCGTCCATTTGTGCTGCTCCTGTAATCATGTTTTTAATATAATCAGCATGGCCTGGACAATCAATATGTGCATAATGCCGCTTATCTGTTTCATATTCCACATGTGCTACACATACTGTCAAAATCTTGCTATCATCACGGACAACACCGCCTTTCGCTATCTCAGCATATTCCATGGGTTTACTCATACCTTTTTTTGATAACACATGAGTTATTGCAGATGTCAACATTGTTTTTCCATGGTCAATATGTCCAATCGTACCCACATTTATATGTGGTTTTGTTCGTTCAAACTTTGGTTTACTCATGGTTACTTTTTACCTCCTTTTTTAGAATTTTTTAGCCGAGGATGGGATTTGAACCCACGACCACCTCCTTACCAAGGAGGTGCTCTACCAGGCTGAGCCACCTCGGCTTATACCGGCTGTATCACACCAACATACTTTTCCATTATTTCTTTTGGTACTTCTTCGTAATGTGAAAACTCCATTGTGTAACTTGCTCTACCTTGTGTTAAAGAGCGCAACGAAGTAGCGTATCCAAACATGTTACTTAGCGGAACATATGAACAAACATGATAAACCGTCCCTTTAACTTCTATACTTATCACTTTTCCTCTACGAAAATTTATATCTGATAAAACTTCTCCTAAATACTCTTCTAAAGTTGTAACTTCTACTTTCATTATTGGTTCTAACAATATTGCTTTAACCCTTTTATACACATTTTTTATTGCAAGCTCTGCTGCAATTTTAAAAGCTATCTCTGAAGAATCTACTTCGTGATACGAACCATCTATTAAAGCTACTTCAACATCAACAACGGGGTACCCGCCTAACGGACCACAACTTAAAGCTTCTCTTATACCATCTTCAATCGCTGGAATGTATTCTTTTGGAATAACACCACCACGAATTTTATTGACAAACTTTATCCCGCTATTTTTCTCTAAAGGTGTGACTTCTATTACTACATGACCGTATTGTCCTTTTCCACCGGTCTGTTTTATATATTTTCCTTCTTCTACTACATGTTCGGTTAAGTATTCTCTATACGCTACTTGCGGTTTTGAAGTTCTTGTCTCAACACCATATTCACGTTTTAATCTGTCAACAACAACCTCAAGATGTAGTTCACCCATACCAGCAATTATTGTTTCACCAGTTTCATTGTCAACTTTTAGTCTCAAAGTTGGATCTTCTTCAAGCAAACTGTTTAATGCATAGGCAAACTTTTCTTCGTCAGCTTTAGTTCTTGGTTCAATTTTTTGCCAAATTACGGGTTCTGGTGTATGAATTTTTTCTATAATTATAGGATGATTTTTTGTACAAATTGTATCACCGGTAGTAAAATTTTTTAGTCCTATTAATCCAACAATATCTCCAAAATATGCTTCTTTTATATCTTCTTTTTGTTGTGCATGTAAACGAACAATTCGTCCAATACGCTCGGTCTTGTTAGTTCTTGGGTTATAAACAACATCGTTAACCTTTATCTTCCCCGAATAAAGTCGAGTATATAACAACTTACCAAAATATTTATCCATCTGAACTTTAAATATTAATCCACACAAAATCTCGTCTTCTGACTTTTTTATTGTTTTTCTTTGCAATGTTACAGGATCTAATCCCTCAACTTTACATTCCAATGGTGATGGTAAATATTCACAAATACCATCAAGCAGAAGTTGTATACCACGATTTTTGTATGCCGAACCACAAAAAACTGGTACAACGACATTTTTTACCGTAAGTTGTCTAATAACAGATTTTATTTCTTCTACAGTAATTTCTTCGTTCTTTAAATATTTATCTCCAATTTTATCGTCAAAATTTATTATTGTTTCAATCAACGTTTTTCTATAAAAATTAGCTGAATCTCCATACTCTTTAGGAATTTCTGTTTTATAAAAAACTTTACCTTCTTCATCATCCCAAATATAAGCACATTGTTCTATTACATCAATGATCCCACAGAAAGATTCTTCTTTACCAATAGGCAACTGTACAACCAAAGGTAAAGCTTTTAATTTAGTTTTGATTTGATGTACTGTATCTTCAAAATCTGCTCCAACTCGGTCCATTTTGTTAATAAACGCAATACGTGCTACTTCATACCTATCTGCTTGATGCCAAACAGTCTCTGATTGTGGTTCAACACCATTTGCTGCATCAAAAATAACCACACAACCATCTAAAACTTTTAAACTACGCTCTACTTCTATTGTAAAATCAACATGTCCTGGGGTATCAATTATGTTAATTTGATAATCTTTCCATACACAATAAGTTGCAGCAGCAGTAATAGTGATACCACGCTCTTTTTCTTGTGGCATCCAATCCATTGTAGCAGTACCTTCGTCAACCTCACCCATTTTATAAATCCTGCCAGTGTAATAGAGTATTCTTTCAGTAGTAGTAGTCTTTCCAGCATCTATATGTGCAACTAAACCTATATTTCTTATTTTTTGTGGTGGATATTCTCTTGTCATAGTTTTTGTTATTCTTAAACTATCAACTATTAATATTTTACCTAATCTGCTTTCTTGCAATTATTACCACCTATAATGAGCAAAAGCTCTGTTTGCTTCTGCCATTTTATGCGTATCTTCACGTTTTTTTATAACAGGTGAATTTTCTTTTTTATACGCAGCGATAATTTCTTCTGCAAGTTTTTCTTTCATTGGTTTTCCTTTTCTTTGTCTGGCATATTCTATGATCCAACGCATTGCTAATGTCTCCCCACGATATTGAGGAACTTCAACAGGTACTTGATATGTTGCACCACCGATTCTTCTTGGTCTTAATTCAACTAAAGGTCTTGCATTTTCTACTGCTTGTATAAAAACTTTAAGTGGATCCTCTTTCAACCTTTCTTTTATAATATCAAACGCACCATATACAATTTTCATAGCCAAGTTTTTCTTACCACAATAATTAATTTTGTTAATAAACCTTTGAACTAAAACACTATTATATCTTATATCTGGTGGAATTTCTCTTCTTACTTTAACAGGTCTTCTTGCCATTTGTTGGCTCCTTTTAAACCTTAATTTTACTTTTTTACTTTCTAAAAATCAATACTTAACTTATTTTCCTGTTTTTGGTTTTTTTGCTCCATATTTTGACCTTGATTGTCTTCTATTCTCTACACCAGCAGCGTCTAACACACCTCTTATTATATGATACCTTACACCAGGTAAATCTTTTACTCTCCCTCCGCGGACAAGCACTATTGAATGTTCCTGAAGATTATGTCCAATACCAGGTATATAACAAGTTACTTCATAACCAGATGTTAACTTCACCTTTGCAACTTTTCTTAACGCAGAATTTGGTTTCTTAGGTGTCATTATGTAAACCCTTGTACATACACCACGTCTTTGTGGACAACCTTTTAAAGCAGGCGATTTTGATTTTTCTTTTACTTTCTTCCTAGGTGATCTTATTAACTGATTTATTGTTGGCATAACTCTCCACCTCTAACTAAATTTATGTAATAACACGAGAAACTATTTCTTCTGTTACTTCTTCAATTAAAGCTAAAGATTCCTTAGCGTAAAAACCGGTACCAGCAGGTATTAATCTACCAAGTATCACATTTTCTTTCAGTCCTGTAAGTTCGTCAATTTTACCTTCTACTGCTGCATCAGTTAATACACGAGAAGTTTCTTGGAACGACGCTGCTGATAAAAATGATTCAGACCACAAAGCTACAGTAGAAATACCTAATAACACAGGTTCAGCTTTAGGTGGACAAATTTCATCTGCTTCTTCTTTCTTTCCTTCTTTCTTTAACAATCTTTTTTCTTCATTAATTTTCTCAACTTCTTCTTCAAACAATTTTTTTGGTACTATCTCACCATAAATAAACTCATAGAATTTCTTATTTCCTCGTGGTTTCGGTGGCAGACCAGGATCTGTAATCCTAACAAAAGACAACATTTGTCTTATAATTATTTCAATATGTTTGTCATTAATAACAACTCCTTGTAATCTATAAACCTGTTGTATTTCATTTAGATAAAACTCTTGTAAATGATGTGGCCCTCGTATCTCAAGGTATTTATGTGGATCTATAACACCATCTGTCAAAGGTTCACCTGCTTCAACTTTATCACCATCATATACTAACAATATCCTGTTTGGCGGAATTTTAACTTCTTTTACAGTTTTAGGATTGATTATTTTAACAGTAATTTCAATATTTTTAACTTTTTGATCTTTTGTCAGTGTAGATTCTTTACTTTCTTTTTCTTTCATCTCAATTTTCACAATACCATCAATTTCAGATAGAACAGCTGGGTTTTCAGGATGTCTTGCTTCAAAAAGTTCCTCTACTCGTGGTAAACCCGCTGTAATATCTTTTGTCTTTATTTCACCTTTAGGTATTTTTGCTACAACATCACCTTCTTCAACTTCTTGACCATCATCGACTAATATAACAGCATCTGCAGGTAACGGATATGTAGCAACTGTCTCTAATTTCTCATCAACAACATCTAACCTTGGATTTTCTTTACCACGATGGGGCAGTACACGTCTTTCAAAACTTCCTGAAGAAATTTCTTCTAAAACATATGTTTTATTTTCTTTTAAATCACGATATTTTATTTTACCTTTCTTTTCACTAATAATTGGTATTGAATATGCATCCCAGTCAGCAATAAGGTCACCTTTTTTAACCTCTTGACCATCTTTTACATAAATTTTTGTACCATATTCTAACCTCCAAGTTTCCCTTTTTCTTTCTCCTGTGGGTGTGTGATATACAAATCTTAAGATAGCGTCACTACTAAGAACTATCCAGAAAATCCTTCCTGTATTATCCTTTTTCTGTATTGTTTTAAACTTCTGTTGAGATTCAGAGAAATATTCAACTTTACCATCATAAGGAGCTCTTATTTGAGACTGTTTCACTAAACTTGCAGCAGCACCACCTATATGGAACGTTCTCAAAGTTAGTTGTGTCCCGGGTTCACCAATAGACTGCGCTGCTATAATTCCAACTGGTTTACCTACTTCAACTAATTTGCCTGTAGATAAATCCATACCATAACATTTTGCACAAACACCTCTTTTACTTTCACAAGTAAGGACTGACCTTATAGGTATACTTTCGTACAATCCTGACTTCTCAATTTCTTTTGCTTGTTCTTCAGTTATCATTTCGCCTGCTTTAATAACTTTTGCTACTACTTGATTAGTTTTTTCATCTATAACTTCATATGCTATATCCTCAGCTGCAATTCTTCCTGCAATACGTTCAGATAAACTTTCTATCACAGTATCACCTACTTTTAAAGCAGATACTTTTATCCTGTTAATTGTACCACAATCTTCTTCCGTAACTACAACATGGTGTGCAACATCTATTAACCTTCTTGTAAGATATCCAGCTTCAGAAGTTTTAAGTGCAGTATCAGAAAGTCCTTTTCTACCACCATGAGCTGAAATAAAGTATTCTAACACACTTAGTCCTTCACGGAAGTTTGAAAGAATTGGAGTTTCTATAATTTCGCCTACTTCCCCTACAATTTTTCTTTGTGGTCTTGACATTAAACCACGAATAGCTGACAGTTGTCTAACTTGATCCATATTACCTCTTGCTCCAGACTGCGCCATAAAATATACTGAATTAAATCTTGGGGTACCTTCTTTATAGGGCTGTTTCGCAACTTTTTCCATTTCTTCAACCATTTCTTTAGTAATTTTTTCAATAGTTTCTGACCATATATCTATTACAGCATTGTATCTTTCTTTTTCAGTAATTACACCTTCTTTTGCTTGTTGCTCAACCTCTTTAATTCTTTGTTGAGCTTCTTTTATTTTTTCCAACTTCCCTTTTGGTATTATCATATCATCTACAGAAATTGTAAAACCAGAGACTGTCGCATAATGATATCCAAGTCTTTTCAATTCATCTAAAAATTTTACTGTCTCATATGCACCACATTTCTGATATATTTCTTTGATAAGGTCAACAAGTTGATTTTTACCAAACATACAATTTTTCTTCTTTTTATCTTCTTTTGACAAATTAGGATTAAGCAAGGAAATTTCGAATGGCAAAATACTATTAAAAATTAATCTCCCAATTGTAGTATAATCCTGCCATTTATTTACATCTTGTAATATAGAATAATCCGGTTTACCATTATTATAATTTATTTCCAAATCGTTTATTCCCACAATTTTGATTTTAGCATTTAAGTTTACAAACCCTTGTTGGTATGCATGGATCGCTTCATCAACTGAAGAAAAAATCTTCCCTTCACCTTTTTCACCTTGTTTCTCAGCAGTAAGATACGAAATTCCTAATACCACATCTTGAGTAGGACCAATCAAAACTTTACCATGTGCAGGTGAAAAAATACTAAAATAAGAAGTCATTAAAAGTTTAGCCTCAGCTAATGCTTGAAGTGTTAACGGGACATATACAGCCATCTGATCACCATCAAAATCTGCATTATATGGAGTACACACCATCGGATGTATCAAAATTGCTTTTCCATCAACAAGAACTGGTTCAAATGCTTGTATACTAGGAGTATGCAATGTTGGTGCACGGTTCAACAATACAATATGATGTCTAGTTATTTCTTCAAGCAGGTCCCATACTTCAGGAATTTTTTTGTTGTCAACCATTATCTTTGCTTTTTTAAGAGAAACATTAAATTTTTTCTTCACTTTATAAATTAAGAAAGGTTTAAAAAGTTCATAAGCCATTTCTTTCGGTAACCCACATTGATAAAGTTTAAGTTCAGGACCAACCGCTATAGTACTTCTACCTGAATAATCAATACGTTTACCTAACAAGTTTTGTCTAAAGCGGCCTTGTTTACCTTTTAATATATCTGTTAAAGATTTCAACGGACGTTTCTGTGACGGCATCATAACAGGATGTTTCTTCGCACTGTTTTCTATTAACGCGTCAACAGCTTCTTGTAATAACCTTTTCTCGTTTAACAAAACAGGTTTAGGTACACCACCTATACCTTCTCTTCCACTTACATTTTCCTCTGCACTGCTAAAAAATTTTCTTAATCTATTATTCCTATGAATTATTCTTCTATAAAACTCATTTAAATCACTACTTGCAAACTTGCCTCCTTCAATAGCAACTAACGGTCTTAAATCTGGTGGTAAAACAGGTAACACGGTTAAGATCATCCATTCAGGTTTTATGTTCTTTAACAAGAAGTTTTCTATCAATTTAAACCTATTAATTAATTTACTTCTTTCAGGTGAAGGTTGGATATTAATACTATATTTTTTGAATAAAATGGATAATTCATTTAAAACTTCAGATGATACACCTTTCTCAATTTGATCTATAATTTTAGCTCTTAGGTTATTTATCTCTTCTATTAAATCTTCTTCACTTGAAGATTTTTCCGTTGGTATATTCAAAAGATTTTTTATCTTTTTTATGACATTTTCATCTTCCTTATAGACAGATAAATCTTTGTATTTATCAAACAACAAAATTGTCCGATAAATATTTTCTTGTTTATAAAGTTCTTTTAATTCTTCCTTAATATTCTTTAATTCTTTTTTCATATTCTCTTCTTTTCCTTCATCACGCAACAACCTATATAACGCTTCCGCATTGGTTAACACATAAACATTTTCTTTAAGATAATTCTTAGGATCAGCAAGGTTGCCAATAAATTTTGTATCATCTATAATATTCTCCACAATCCTTTTGGAAATAAAATAATTTTGTGTTTTTATTTCAAACTCAAATAGTTTGACCAAGTTTTCAAGAACATTTTGGAAGTCTTCTTTTGAAATTCCCAACTCGTTTATAATTTTATTCTTATCTTTCCTAACACTTTGAACAATTTTTCTTATCCAACTACCTATATGTGAAGATAAAGCTGCATAATATTTTTCTTTAGTCCCTAACACAAATTTTTTAGGCAACGGAATTTTGTTATCTTTTAAAATAAAAGATAATACATTAAGATGAATATCAGAAAGTTCAATACCAACTGACTCATCGTTTTTTAATATATCTTCAACAGCTTTTATAACCACATGTTTAATATCTTCTATATCTTTAACTGTAACCCATGCCATACCATAAACAATATCTTTTACATCATTATGACTCATGTTTAAAAATGTTGCAATTTTTGACGGTGATTTACCAAAATACCAAAAATGTGCTACAGGTACCACAAGTTCTATATGCCCCATACGTTCTCTACGAACTCTAGAAAGCGTTACTTCCACACCACAACGGTTACAGACCACAGGTTTCATACTTGGAGAAGTAATAGTGATGGTCTTTTTATATTTTCCACAACTACATTCAAAATCTCTTACAGGACCGAATATCTTTTCACAAAATAAACCATCTCGTTCAGGTTTCAAAGTTTTATAGTTTAATGTTTCTGTTTTTTTAACTTCACCATAAGACATCTCTCTTATTTGTTCTGGTGAAGCCAAAGAAATTTTTAAAACATCAAAGTTTAATAAATCTAATTCTTCTTTTTTCTTAATAGATGTTTTCATATTTAAAACACCTCATTTTTATTCTTCTTTTTTCTTAACCTTAATTCCTTGTTTAGTGGTTTCTTTTATCTTATATTTTCTAGCTAAGAATTCTACGTTTAAAGCTAGCGCTTGTAATTCTTTTACTAAAACTTTAAACGATTCTGGTACACCTGTGTATGTAAGTGGCTCACCGTTAACTATAGCTTCATAAATTTTTTTCCTACCTTCGACATCATCACTTTTTATAGTTAAAAAGTTTTGCAATGTATACGCAGCACCATATCCTTCCAACGCCCATACCTCCATCTCGCCAAGACGTTGACCACCAAAATGTGCCCTTCCACCTAACGGTTGTTTTGTAACCAAAGAATAAGGACCTGTAGAACGAGCATGAATTTTATCCTCTACCATATGAACAAGCTTCATAATGTACATATATCCAACTAAACATTTCTCCATAAACGGTTCACCTGTCCTACCGTCATAAAGAGTAATTTTTCCGTTATCATCAGGTAAATATTTTTCTGGGACACCTTTTTTCTTTAAATACTCCTTGGCTTTCCGTATTTCATTTTTAACATCTTCTTCAGTTGCACCATCAAACGGTGGTGTTACATATTGTACATTTAATTGTTTAGCAGCCCAACCTAACATTGTTTCCAACAGCTGCCCTACATTCATTCTTGAAGGAACACCCAATGGTGATAGAACAATATCAACTGGTGTCCCATCTGGTAAATATGGCATGTCTTCTTCAGGCAAAATTTTTGCTATTATACCCTTATTACCATGCCTACCAGAAAGTTTATCACCAACTTGTATCTTTCGTAATGAAGCAATGTAAACTTTAACTGATTGTAAAACAGTGAGAGGCAAATCTTCTGAAGAAGGTTTTCTAACTTTATCTTTATCTTTATCTTGAAGTTTCTCGTATTCTTCCCAAAGATAAGTATAATATTTTTCTATCAATTTTTTATATTCTTTATCCCTTTGTTCTGTAACATACTTTTCTTCTTTTTCTAACAATTTTTTTATTTTTGAATATTGTTCTTTTATAAACTCTAATTTTTTTCTCTGTTCACTTTTTGACAATTTCTCTCTACGGACAGATACTTGTCGCCAAATTACTTTACCTCTTACACCCGGTGGAACTTCAAGCGGTACAACACGGCCACTCTCAAGTTTTTTACCGAAAATTGCTTCAAGAAGTTTTTCTTCAACAGTTGTCGCTTGTTCTGCTCTGGGTACAATTTTACCTACAAGAATATCTCCAGGACCAACCTCAGCTCCTATTCTAACAATACCTTCATCATCTAAGTTTTTTAACTTTTCTTCAGTAATTTGGTCCAATGGAAGATCTTTTGTTATAATCTCAGGCCCTAATTTTGTTTCTCTTGCATCTGTTTCAAATTCCATTATAGTTATAGAAGTAAAAACATCCTCTTTTACTAACCTTTCAGATATAAGAATTGCGTCTTCAAAATTATATCCTTCAAAACTCATAAACGCTACAAGAAGATTCTTACCTAAAGCAAGTTGTCCTCTGTCTGTACACAAGTCGCCTGCGATAACATCCCCTTCTTTGACTATTTGACCAGTATTTACATAAGGTACATAATGTTTAATAGTATCTTGGTTTGTCCTTTGAAATTTTGGTAAATAATAAAAATCTAAATCATCGTCGTCTGTAGCAATCACAATCTGAGAAGCATCAACAAATAATACTTTACCTTTTCTTTTTGCTGTTATACATCCATAATAATCTTTTGCAACTTTGTATTCTATACCAGTAGCAACCAAAGGTGCTTCTGGGAAAAGCAAAGGTACTGCTTGACGTTGCATATTCGCTCCCATTAACGCACGGTTAGCATCATCATGTTCGATAAAAGGTATAAGACATGCTGAAACAGATAACTGTTGTTGAGGAGAAACATCTACAAATTCAACTTCTTTTGAGTCAACATAAGTAATTTCTCCTCTTACTCTTGCTAAAACTTTACCTTCTTTAATTTTACCTGTTGACACATCTATCGCATCTGCAGAAGCAATAACATATTTTTCTTCTTCAGAAGCATCCATGTAAACAACTTCATCAGTCACTTTTCTATTTTCTACTTTTCTATATGGTGTTTCAATCAAACCGTATTTGTTAACACGAGCAAATAATGCTAAAGATGTAATAAGACCTATATTTTGTCCTTCAGGTGTTTCAATAGGACAAATTCTTCCATATGAAGTCGGATGAATATCTCTTACTTCAAATCCTGCGTAACGTCGTGAAAGACCACCAACACCTAACGCAGAAAGACGTCTCTTCCCAGTAACAGCAGATAACAAGTTTGTCTCGTCAAGAAGTTGAGATAACTCATTTGTTTTAAAAAATCTATTAATAGCAGTTGTTAATGGAATATTATTTATAAGATTTCTCGGTAATATAGCAGAAATACTTTTAGTATGAGAAGCAACAATCTGTTGTATTTGTTCTTTAAAAGATCTTACAATTACATCCATTGCCCGTAAAAATTGTTCTTCAATTTGTTCTCCAACAGGTCTTATATGACGGCCACCTAAATGGTCAATATCGTCAACTTCTGGAGTTTCACCGTTAGGTAATTTTTCATTGTTATTCAAATAAATTAAATATTTTACAGTTGCTAAAATATCAATTATCTGTAATTCAGTAACACTTTCGTCAGGTTGTTTGTCAAAACTGTCTAATTCTTTATATACTTCATTTAGTTTTTTATTTGTTAAAAACCTGCCTATTTCTCCAATATTAAAATCACTAATAGTTCTTCTATAAATTTCTGCCTCCATTTTGTTAAGTGTTTCATAATCTTCTAAATGTTTTTCATTTATTGGGATATTAGGACGCAAAATTTTGTGAATATA
This sequence comes from uncultured Elusimicrobia bacterium, assembly GCA_964561135.1. Classification (GTDB taxonomy): domain Bacteria; phylum Elusimicrobiota; class Endomicrobiia; order DTEH01; family DTEH01; genus JANXDG01. Next base: position 15,791 of record CAZLOB010000055.1, read on the forward strand.
CAAAATATCTTCTTTTAAAGTTGGCAAATGTTTTTGTTCTTTAATTGTAGATAAAATAGTATTAAACATTGCAACATTTTTTTCTTTTCTTATTATTTCTATTTGTTTTCTATCCTTATCCATAGAGAATATAGCGTCCAAAATACTCGGCTCTAAAATAGTAAACATCTCATACACAACCTCGCCTGTCTGTTTATCAATAATTTCTTCTGCTAACATAATCTTTCCTTTATTATCTTCTTTCTGAAGTTCTTCTTTTAAATCTTCAATAGAAACTTTCTCAGTATAAAACAAACATTTCTTAATGTCTTCGTAACTAATTCCTAACGAATGCAGATATCGAACAACATAAATTTTTTTATTTTCTACAGCACCAGGAATATTTAAAATCACATATAAGTTGTTATCTGAATCAAATTTAAAATCAATAGATCTTTGAAGTAGAGTATCTGAAGAAGAAATGTTTGCTGTATATAATTTTCTACCTTCTTTTGAAATTTCAATTTCTTCATCTTCATCAAAACTTACTCCGTGACGTTTATGAATCTGAGTTACAACAACACGTTCTACACCATTAATAATAAAAGAAGCTACTTCAGTCATAAGAGGGATGTTAGCAAGAAAAACATTGTTGTCATCAACTATTTTAGGTTCCTCTCCTTCCTTTTCTCTTATTACTCTAAAATTCACTTCCAACCTTGAATCATAGGTTTTTCCAGCAATTTTACATGATTGCCTAACAAAACCAAGTGGAAATTTAACACCACTAACATTATTCGTTATGTTATTATATAGACATGCTTCTTTATCATCGTATAATGGATATTTTGGAGGTTGTAATGTATAGCCGTTATACTGTACTGTAATTGTAACATCTCCAACTTTTACTGACAAACCCGAAGGTTTAACAATAATCTTTGTACCTGTTTCCTCTATCTCATTAATATATTTTTTAATTTTTTCATCTTTCAAGTCAACACACTTTCTAATAGGAAAGCCAAACAAAACAATTCGTTCTACATCTCTAATACACTTGTTTGCAAAACTTGCAAGTTTTTTCAATGCTTCTATTTTTTTATTTTCTTCATCAGGTAAACTTTCAACATATATGTCACTTGTTCCAGCAAGACCAAAATATTCTACCAACACTTTATGAATCCCAACCATCTTCTTTTTTTCTAAAGGAACATCCATTTGTAAAAAATTATCATATGATTTCTTTTGTACTTCTAAAAGGTTGGGAAGAAATTGTTCTGCAAATTTATGTTTTGCAAAAGAAATTTGTTTAATCTCTTGTGAATTCATAATAAAATCACCTCAAAAATTTTATTTTATTTCTACTGAAGCTCCTGCTGCCTCTAACTTTTTCTTAATTTCTTCTGCTTGTTCTTTTGAAACATTTTCTTTTACAGTTTTTGGCAAACTTTCAACAAAATCTTTTGCTTCTTTTAACCCTAATCCAGTGATCTCACGGACAACTTTAATAACTTGGATCTTGTTACTTCCAGCGTTTGTTAACACAACATTAAACTCAGTTTTTTGTTCTTGTGCAGCTGCTTGTTGTGAAACTTGTTGTGCAACAGCTTGAGGCACAAATCCTACAGGCTGTGCTTGAATACCAAACTTTTCTTCTAATTGTTTCACAAGTTCAGCAAGTTCTAAAACTGTTAGCTGGCTTATACTTTCTACTATATTTGTTAATTTTTCGCTCATAAAAAACCTCCCTTTATGTTGTATTTTATCTTTTTGACTTTGTAGCTAGGATATTTACTAAAGAAACCATTGGCGTTTTTAATGTTAAATATAATCTGTTAAGTGGTGAAACCAATAATTGTAATAACTTGATAATAAGTTCTTCTTTAGAAGGTAAAGAAGCTATTTCTTTTATTTTGACATGATCACAAATTCTATCGTACAAGAACCCACCCAAAATTTTTAGTTTATCATTCTGTTTTGAATACTCAGTTATATATTTTACAACATTTAAAACTTTTTCTTCGTTACTACAAGTTATTATACCAACTGCATTTTTTAAAAAATCTTTAATTGGTTCAAATTTTGTCTCTCTTAATGCGATCTCAAAAAGCTTCTGTCTTACAACTTCAAATTTTGCATCATATTTTGCTAATCCTCTTCTAAACTCTGTAAGTTGAGTAACATTAAGTCCTTGATAATTCGCTATTATCACACAACAAGATGATAAAACTTTTTGTTTTAATTTTTCAACAACTTCTTTTTTGTTAATCTTATGTTTTGTTGCTATTTTGTACATACAAAGTTACCATCCTATAACAAAACCTGTTGAAATTATTAAGTTATTACAACCAATTGATTTTACAACGCTCAAATTTATCGATTCGTTTTTCGTTAAATAAATCCTATTTGATAAAAAAATTTGTGTAATAGTTTCTTCTCCTGATACTGTATAAAAATTCGTTTTATCCATCAAAGAAGAGTTTCGATACACAAGTTCACCACCACAGTGTATTTCAACTAGCCTTAAAAAAATTCTTGAAAAATCTATTCCACAAGAAATGTACGTATTAAACAATTCCACATCAACATCATATTTATTATCACTAGAAACATAACAATTAAACTTGTGTTTCTCAAAGAATGTTTTACCAAAAATTTCTATCCCAATTGAAAACAAAGTCAAAGGAAATAATGAATAACTTAATCCTAAACCACCACACCAACCGTATTCTGTTGTAACCAATCTGTGGAATTCGTTAAATTTAACAGTTTGTGACGGAATTAAATGAAAATACAAACTATACCAGATTTTATTAAAAGGTTTTGTTTCAAAAGAACAAAAAACATTGTTCGATAAAGATTCAATACGATATTCTTTGTAAATTTTGTCAAAATATTTATATTGATTACCTTCAAGATCAACCAAAATTTCTTCTTTTTCTATTGATTGTAAAAGAACTTTAGCTTGTGTATATTTGTAACCAAATATAAACTTGTATTTTTTATCAAACACACCTTCGTGTGTAAACAATGAAGATACATAAATAAATAATATTACAAAATAATTTTTTTTCATCAAAACAATATTATGCCTTTCCTGGCAACGACCTACTCTCCCAACCGCGAGTTAGCGGTAAGTACCATCGGCCCTGACGAGCTTAACTTCTGGGTTCGGAATGTTACCAGGTGTTTCCTCGTCGGTATAGTCACCAGGAAAGGCACTGTTTCCTTATCGAAAAGATAGAATCAAATGATATGGCTATCTCGCACGGCCGATTAGTACTGGTTAGCTCAACGCATTACTGCGCTTACACACCCAGCCTATCCTCCGATAGATTTCTCTATCGGAGTCCCTTTCGGGAAACCCGTAGTCTACGGGTGGCCTTCAGGGGTACCCTCACGGGTACCACGGGAACCCTAATCTTGGGGTGTGCTTCCCGCTTAGATGCTTTCAGCGGTTATCACGTAGCACATGGCTACCCTGCTAATACCTCTAACGAGATAGCAGGGACACCAGAGGTGCTCCCGACCCGGTCCTCTCGTACTAGGGTCAGGCCCCCTCAAGGTTCCTACGCCCACAGCAGATAGGGACCGTACTGTCTCACGACGTACTGAACCCAGCTCACGTACCCCTTTAACCGGCGAACAGCCGGACCCTTGGGACCTGCTTCAGCCCCAGGATGGGATGAGCCGACATCGAGGTGCCAAACCGGGCCGTCGATGTGGACTCTCGGGCCCGATAAGCCTGTTATCCCCGGGGTAGCTTTTATCCGTTGAGCGATGGCCCTTCCATTCGGGACCACCGGATCACTAGGCCCTACTTTCGTACCTGCTCGACCCGTCGGTCTCGCAGTTAAGCACCCTTATCCCCTTGCAGTCAACCCACGATTTCTATTCGTGGTGAGGGTACCTTTGGACGCCTCCGTTACCTTTTAGGAGGCAACCGCCCCAGTTAAACTGCCCACCTGGCACTGTCCTCCGCAAAATGCGAAGTTAGACCCACAAAGTAGAAAGGGTGGTATTTCACCGGCGCCTCCAGTCCGACCGGAGTCGAACCTTCTTAGGCTCCCACCTATCCTACGCATCCTACCCCGTAAGTCAATACCAGGATGCAGTAAAGCTCCACGGGGTCTTTCCGTCCCGCTGCGGGCAGTCCGCGTCTTCACGGACACCTCAATTTCGCCGGGTCCTCCGCCGAGACAGTCCTCCTCTCGTTACGCCATTCGTGCAGGTCGGAACTTACCCGACAAGGCATTTCGCTCACCTTATATCCCTGTATTTCTACAGGGGGTGGACTCTATCTTTATCCTGTTAACCTTTCTATTCATCTGCGAAGCTATTTTTGATATTTCGTTAAATCCTTCAATTGTAAGATGTCTTCCTTCAGCCATCAGTTTAACTACATACGCAAATTTTTTAAACTCAACATTCTTTTTAGATTTAAGCGGGTGTCTCTCAAAAAACGGTACCACAACATTCAAGAGATTTTCTAATTTTCTTATTCTTAAACAATACCTATCATCTT
>CAZLOB010000056.1:0-42578 GCA_964561135.1 uncultured Elusimicrobia bacterium
AAAGGCATTTTATAAAAATTTGCTGCTGCACAACATACAGCTAAAGAAACACCTAAAATAGCATTCGCACCTAAGTTTGATTTGTTTGAAGTACCATCAAGTTGTATCATAAGTTCATCAATTTTTTGTTGTTGTGAGGCATCTAAACCTTTGAGTTTTTTTGCAATAATATTGTTTACATTTGAAACAGCTTTAAGTACACCTTTACCTAAATATCTTGTATTGTCTTTATCACGAAGTTCTAATGCTTCATTTTCACCAGTGGAAGCACCGGATGGTACCTGCGCTCTGCCTAAAGTCCCATCTTGTAAGATTACATCAACTTCTACTGTAGGGTTTCCACGAGAATCTAAAATTTCTCTTGCTTTAATTTTTTGTATTTTAGGTTTCATTTTTCTCTCCTTTCTTTGTAAGGTGTTATATGTCTAAATTCTTAACTTCTAACGCATGTGATTCTATAAACGCACGACGTGGTTCAACTTTTTCTCCCATTAGGATTGAAAAAATTCTATCTGCTTCATAAGCGTCTTCAATCTGTACACGGATAAGTTTTCTTGTTTTTGGATTCATTGTTGTTTCCCATAATTGTTCAGGATTCATCTCACCTAAACCTTTATATCTTTGTAATTCAAACCCAAGTTTTGAAATTTCGTCAATTTTTTTTGCAAAATCATCAATATTAGTTATTACAAATTCTTGATTCTGATGTTCTATTGTAAGTTTAAATTTTTCAGAAAGGATATCTTTTAAATTATATTTTTCTAAAGTCTTAAGATGTTTCAGTAATGGTTCGAACTCCCATAGCTCTTTAAAATAATACATTATTATATCTGTTTCTGCTTCAAAGTTTTTTAACAATTCTTCTTTGGCAGTTCTGTATTCTTTTTCGTTATAAATAAATTTTTTTTGTTTGTTATATGAAATTATGCTTATTGGAAACTTTTTTTCTTCAATAAACCTCCTAATTTCTTCTAATGAAACATCTTTATTACGCAGTTTTAACAACAAGTTTTTAATAGACATCACAGTTTTAAAAATTTCGTATAATTTATCACTATCTTTTGTATGAGTAAAAGTTTTTTTGTTTATTGTCAGATTTACTCTTGAAGCAAGATCTTTTAAAAGAATTTCTTGTATCTGTTGTTCAGTATCAACATAAAACTCTTTTTTATCTTTCTTAACACGATACAATGGTGGACACGCAATATATACATAACCATGTTCAATAAGTGGCGTCATCTGGCGATAAAAAAATGTCAAAAGTAATGTTCTTATATGAGCACCGTCAACATCGGCATCTGTCATAAGTATAATTTTGTGATATCTTACTTTTTCTATATTAAACTCGTTTTTACCAATTCCACCACCTATCGCTGTAACTAAAGTTTTTATCTCTTCATTACTTAAAACCTTTACCAACCTTGATTTTTCTACATTAATAATTTTACCTTTTATTGGTAATACAGCTTGAAAGTTTCTATCACGTGCTTGTTTTGCAGAACCTCCAGCTGATTCGCCTTCTACAATAAATAACTCACAAAGTTCAGGATTTGTTTCAGAACAATCAGCGAGTTTGCCTGGCAAAGTTGCGGTTTCGAGCAAACTTTTTTTTCTTACAAGTTCTCTTGCTTTTTTTGCAGCTTCACGTGCTTCACAAGCAGAGATTGCTTTTTGACAAATTTTTTGTGCTATTTGTGGATTTTCTTCAAAATAAGCTGAAAGTTCTTCTGTAACTATAGATTTTACTATACCTTCAATCTCAGAATTACCAAGCTTTGTTTTTGTTTGTCCTTCAAACTGTGGGTTCGGTATTTTTAATGATAAAACTAAAGTTAACCCTTCTCTAACATCGTCTCCAACAATATTAAGTTCTTTGTTTTTTAATAAGTCGTGTCTTTTAATATAATCGTTCACAACTCTTGTCAAAGCTGCCCTAAAACCAGTAAGATGTGTTCCGCCTTCGGTAGTGTGAATTGTGTTGACAAAAGAATATTCTCGTTCATCATAATCATCTGTGTATTGTAAAGCTGCTTCTAAGATTACATCTTCTTGTTTTTTATATATATAAATTGGTTCTGGATGAAGGACATCTTTGTTTTTATTTAAGAATTTTACGAATTCTTTTATTCCACCGTCATATTTAAAAGTTCTTTCTTTTTCTTCTTCGCGTTCATCTATTATAGTTATTCTTACGCCAGGGTTAAGAAAAGCAAGTTCTCTTAATCTGTTAGCTAAGATATCAAAAGAAAATTTTGTTGTGGTAAAAATTTCTGGGTCAGGTTTGAACCTAATTTTTGTTCCAGTAGTTTGGGTTGTTCCAACAACCTTGACTTCTGTTTGAGGTACACCTCTTTTATATGATTGTTGATAAATCTTGCCATTTCTATAACTTTCAGCAATTAGCCATTCTGATAAAGCATTTACTACTGACACACCTACACCATGTAAACCACCGGAAATTGTGTATGCTTTTTTATCAAATTTACCTCCAGCATGTAATACTGTTAGTACTACTTCTAATGCAGATTTACCTTCAATTTTTGGATCTTTTGTACCTCTTATTGGATCGACAGGTATACCTCTACCATCATCTTTTACAGAAACAGAACCGTCTTCGTGTAAAATCACATCGATGTTTTTACAATACCCTGCTAACGCTTCGTCAATTGAGTTGTCAACAACTTCGTAAACAAGATGGTGCAACCCTTGTGACCCTGTTGAGCCAATGTACATTGCGGGTCTTTTCCTTACTGCTTCTAAACCACTTAGAACTTTAATATGTGAGGCATCATATGAATCTTTCTGGTTTAATTGTTTTTCTTTTGAAATTTTTTCCTTCATAGACTTACTCTTTAGCTATAGTGATTTTTTTAGTTAATAATTCTCTTAATGTTTCTATTGAAATATCGTAATAAAAATCTTTGTTGATGGCAAAAGATATTGTTCCTTTTTCTTCTGAAACGATGATAGCACATGCATCAGTATGTTGTGCAATACCACATCCAGCACGATGTCTTGTTCCAAGATGTTGACAATATTTTTCATCAGATAAAGGTAAAATGCATTTTGCTGCAACAATTTTATCTTTTGATATTATAACAGCACCATCATGTAGGGGATTTTTAGGATAAAAAATACTAACCAACAGTTCTTTTGAAATATCAGAGTTAAGTAAAATTCCTGTCTTAGTAAAATCTTTTAAACCAACTTTTTGTTCTATTACAATCAAAGCTCCGTATTTGTTTAAAGAAAGTTCTTTTACTGCAGAAATTATTTCTTCTATTGTGAATAAAGAAATAAAATTTTTCTTTGGTAAAGAAATTTCTGATAATATATTTCTTAACTCTGGCTGAAAAACAATTGCTAAAATTATAATTCCAGCAAGCCAAAATTGTTTCAAAAGCCATGAAGTAATAGGTAGTTTTAGTCTTGTTGCAATAATGGTAAATACTACTATAATCAACAAACCCCAAAATATATTTATTGCTTTTGTTCCACGAATAAAAGACAAAAATTTATATGTTGCATACCCAACAATAGCAATGTCGATTATATATATTAGATATTTATTCCATATTTCTATAATCATATAATTTCTATAATCATAATAAGATTAAAAATTTTATAAAAAGAATAACTATTTTTCAACAATTTGATGTTGAAATCTAAGTACAGACTTTGTAGAAAAGTAAAAATATGAAAGATGAAGAAATTGTTAAAATTTTGCAAGATGATTCTGTTTCACAAAATACAAAAAGTTTTTTATTTAAACAATTAATTGAAAAATATGAAAATGAGTTATATAAAACTATCTATAACTACATTTCGTCAAAAGGGACAAAAGAAGATGTTGAAGATGTTCTTATTGAGACATTTTTTAGGTTCTATAAAAATATAAAAAAATTTAGATTTAAAACAACGGTAAAAAATTTTTTGTATCGTATTGCTATAAACTTGGCGATAAATTTTTTGAGATCAAAAAAAGTAGAGCTTGTATCTTTTGAAGAAATAAAAGATCAACTTGAAGACGAAAGTTCTATTGATAAAGAATTATGTGAAAAAGAAAAAGAATACGAATTAAAAAAAGTTGTTACTGAATTAATTAATAGATTGCCACATAAACAAAAAGCAGCTCTTTATTTAGTTGTTTATGGAAAAATGGCATATAAAGATGTTGCAGATGTTTTAAAGACATCTGTTTCATCTGTTGAATCTCTTGTTTTTCGTGCAAAACAAAATTTAAAAAAGTTTATTTTAAAAGACAAAAAACTAAAAGAACTGTTTGGTATAAAACCATGAGTTTTAAAGCTGGATATGTAACAATCATTGGTAAACCGAATGTTGGTAAATCGACTTTGCTTAACACTATTTTAGGTAAAAAAGTAGCAATTGTGTCTACTATTGCTGGGACTACAAGGTTTACTATTACAGGCATTAAAAATCTTCCTAATGCACAGATTGTATTTTTTGACACACCAGGAGTATATGAACCAAAAAATGAACTTGAAAAAAAAATGTATTCTTATGCGTACAACTCTATTGTAGACGCTGACGTAGTCCTTTTTATGATTTCAGCTACAGACAAATCTTTAGAAACAGATAAAAAAATATTAAATAAGTTCGTATCAATTTTGAAAGAAAATAATAAAGAAATAGAAAAAGTTAGTTTGTTATGTGTAATAAACAAGATAGATTTAGTGGAAGATTCGGCTATTGTAGATGAGATTATAAATTTGCTAAAAAACGACTATAAGTTTATAAAAGAGTTTATAAAAATCAGTGCTTTAAACAACACAAATATTGATGTATTAATTGAAAAAATTGTTGAGTATTTACCAGTACAAGATAAACTTTTTGAAGATGAAGATGTTTTTAATTTACCTCTTAAACTTCAAATAAGTGAGATAATAAGAGAGAAAGTTTTTCATCACATATACCAAGAGATACCAAAAAGTACAGCTGTGGTTGTTGAAGATATAAGATCTGGCGATGTGGATAAAAACAAAATTGTTATTGAAGCAACGATCGTAGTTGAACGAGAAAATCATAAAGCCATAGTAATTGGTGAAAAAGGTAGGAAACTCAAACTAATTGGTACCCAAGCACGACTTGAGTTAGAAAAACTTTTAGGCAAACCTGTGTATTTATCTCTTCAGGTTAAAGTTAAAGAAAAATGGACTAAGAAAACCGATTTTATCTCACAACTTGGATTTTAATTCCTACCCGCAAGTTTTCAAAATTTTTGTTGTCATTATATATAGGAGGGGAACATGAAGTGTAAAAAAATAAGAAAACTTATTTCAAAATATTTTGATAATATTTTGTCTGAAGAAGAAAAAAAGGTTATGTTTGAACATATAAAAGAGTGTGTTTGTTGCAATAAGGAATTTAATATTTTGTCAAAAATATACAATTATTTACCTGAATACAAAGATGTTGAAATATCAAGAAGTATTAGTGATTTAGTTCTTTCAAAAATAAAGAATTCTGAAAAAGAAAAAGTTATCTTATGGTGGAGGTTTGTTCCTACCACAGCTGTTTTATTGGTATTAATGTTAACTTTTATAATGGTTAAGTCATATAAAAGACCACAGCTAAATGGAAATTTGACTTACGTTCTTTATCCTTATGAAGATTTAGATTTGTTAGAATTGGAGTTAATTGAGTTAATGTATGAAATATAAAATTTTTAAAACCATCATAAAGGAGGTGTAAAGGTATGAAAGGTAAAATAATAAAACTACTACCAACTTTTTTCTTAATAACCTCAGTTGTAATAGCACAACCTCGTGGACCAAAAAAACATCATGGATTTGAACAAGGTATGCACAAAGGCGAGTATTTCCAACAAAGAATCGATAAATTAGCAGAGGAAGGTATTATTTCAGAACAACAGAAACAAGAACTTAAAAATGCAATTGAAGATTTAAAAAAATATCGTGAAGAAGCTTGGAGTGACGGTAAACTTACAAAAGAAGAACATCAAACTTTAATTGAGAAAGAAAAAGCTTTTAGAGAAAAAACACGCGATATATTAGAAAAAGCAAGAGAAGAAAGAATAGAAGAACTACGCGATCCAAAAGAAAGAGAAAAAATGTTTAATGAAAGAATAGAAAGAATGGTAAAAAATAAGAAAATCTCGCAGGAAAAAGCTGAAGAACTTAAAAAACAACATAAGGAGTTGTTAGAGCTTGAAGAAAAAATTTGGTCAGATGGTGTAATGACAAAAGAAGAACAAAAAGAACTATTAAAGAAAAGAAAAGAGTTTAATCAAAAGTTAAGAAAATGTTTTGCTGAACATTGGGAACATCATCGTGAGAAAAAAGATTAAAGGTTAGAATATTTTATTTTTTTAAAATATTCTTCTTAGTTAGATGTGAGAAATCCAGATTTAGTAGCCACAGTACCGACGCTGAAGTACTAACGGAGCGGGATCGAAGCAATTGACTAATTCTGGGTTGGCATAAAGATTTTTCATTAGGAGACTAATTAAAATGGATAAAATTTATAGGTTGTTATTATTATACTTTTTTTCTTCTTCTGTATTGTTTACACAACAAGTGATCCAATGGGAACAGATGCTGAAAGAAGCAAAAGAAAAAAATTTGCAACTAAAACAAGCAGAAATTGATTTACAAACAACAAAACTTAAAATTGAAAAAATAAAAAGTGAACTTTATCCAAGATTAACTTTCACTGCTTCTTCAGGGAAAAACTATTTTAAAAATTTTGATTCAGATATAACCTATTCTTATAACTTATCTTTTAGTCTTGACTTGTTTAGTGGATTTTCAACTGTTAACAGTTTAAAATTACAACTTGTAGAACTACAAATTGTGCAAGAAAACCAAAAAAGGATACTTGCTAACATTATTTCTGACCTGAAAGAAAGTTTTATAAATTTGTACTTTGCTCAACAGATGGTAGAACTTTCTAAAAAAATTTTAGAAAGAAGGAAACAAAACTATGAACTTGTTAAACTTAAGTATGAATCAGGCAGAGAAGATTTAGGATCGTTATTACGTGTTGAAGCAGATGTGTTGCAGGCAGAATATGAGCTTAAAAAATCTCAAAGAACAAGAGAAACTGTTATAAGAGAACTTTTAAAAATTATTGGTGAAGAAAAATTTGTAGATTTAAAAATTGATACAAGTGTTGAACTAAATAGTGAAATAGAAGAAATTATTAACCAAAATGTTGCAGAAATTATCTTACAAATCCCTGAGTATAAAATAAGCAATTATCAATTGGCAAAAGCACAAATTCAAGCAAAACTTGCAAAAAGTAATTTTTATCCATCAATATCTTTTTCTGCAGGTTATGGTTTTTCGGACACAAAACCTGTTCCTGATAAAGATAAATGGAGTTTATCTTTAAGTTTGAGAGCGTCTTATAACATATTTAATGGTTTCAGAGATTTGACTGATTTAAAAATTGCAAATAATAACATAAAGACAGCAGAGTTTGAGTTATATAATACAAAATTGACTTTAATAAACAATTTTTACAATTTAAAAAATAACTATGTTGATACAAAAGAATTGTTAGAAGTTAAAGAAAAATATCTTAGTGCGTTAGAAAAACAAGCAGAGATTGTTTCTATAAAATATGCGAACGGTCTTGCAACATATTATGACTGGTATCAAACAGAAGAAAGTTTTATCAATGTTCAGAAAAGTTTGTTAAATCTTAAAAAAGAACTTATTTTATCAGAACTAAAGTTAAAAAAGTTTTTAGGATGGACTGAATAAAGAATAAATTAAAATAACCTTAAGGAAGGATTTGGTATGAAAAAAATAATTATAATTATTATTGTGTTAGTATTAGTTTTAGGGACAATTTTTTATATTTTTAAACAAAAGAATATAAAGAACAAAAAAATGGTTGAGATAAAAGTTTACTACGGAGATATTGTTTCTGTGATACGTCTTAATGGCAGTGTGGAACCAAGGAATCGCCTTCCTATAAAACCACAGATTGCTGGTCGTATAGATGACATTCTTGTTGTGGAAGGACAGAAAGTTAAAAAAGGAGAAATTATTGCATGGTTAAGTTCTTCAGAACGTGCTGCGTTGTTAGACATTGCAAAATCTCAGGGTGAACAAGAATACAAAAAATGGCAAGAGATTTATAAACCCACACCGATAATTGCTCCACTTGACGGATTTATAATAGTAAGGAACAAAGAGCCAGGGCAAACAGTTACAACTAATGATAACATAGTAGTTATGGCAGACGAACTTATAATAAAAGCATTTGTTGATGAAACAGACCTAAGGTATGTAAAACTTGGCCAAAAAGTGAGAGTTTCTTTAGATGCATATCCTGATATAAAATTTAGTGGTATAGTTGAACATATTGCTTATGAATCTAACGAGATAAGCAATGTTAAAGTTTATGAAGTAAAAATTAAACCAGTTTTTTCACCGACAGGTTCTTTCTTTAGTTCGCCGATGAAAGATAGAATACAAAGAAAACCTTATGAGTTTATCCCGAGAAGTGAGAGAAAAGAATTTTCAAAAAGTTTTGTTTACCAGAAAAGGACAGAAGATATATCATCAATTCTTCGTTCAGGGATGAGTTCTACAGTAGAAATCATTGCTGAAGAAAGAAGAAATGTCCTTGTTTTACCGACAACAGCAATAATTGATACAGGTAAAGAAAAATATGTATTAGTCAAAAAACAAAACAAAGTTATAAAACAACAAGTTGAGACAGGTTTAAGTGATGGAAAAAATATAGAAATAATCAATGGATTGTCAGAAGGAGATGTCGTAGTAGTTACTCAAGGTAAAATATATAGTGGACCATTTTCATCATCAAGTTCAATACGAGGGTATCAAAATCCGATGTCAAGCTTTTTTAGAAGGCAATAGTTATGGAGATAATAAGATTAGAAAATATAAAAAAAATTTATAAATTAGGTAATGTAGAAGTTTTAGCGTTAGACGATGTTTCTTTATCTATTCACCAAGGCGAGTTTGTAGCAATAATGGGTCCTTCTGGTAGTGGGAAATCAACTTTGTTGTATCTTTTAGGATTGTTAGACAGACCTACATCTGGTAAATATTATCTTTTCAACAATGATGTTTCAAACTTTAATGAGAAACAACTTGCTGTTTTAAGAAACAAATTTTTTGGTTTTGTATTCCAAAATTATAATTTACTTTCACGAATTACAGCTTTAGAAAATATTCTTTTGCCACTTATTTATTCTGATGTTAATCATTTAAAAGAAGAAAATAAAGAACGTGCGATAAAATTGCTTTCTCAACTTGGATTAAAAGATAGATTATATCATAGACCTACAGAACTTTCTGGAGGCCAACAACAACGTGTTGCAATAACACGTGCGTTAATAAACAGTCCTGAAGTAATCCTTGCAGATGAACCTACTGGCAATTTAGATAGTAAATCAGCAGCTGAAATTATAGAAATTTTTAAACAACTCAATTCAGAAGGAATTACAATAGTTTTAGTAACACACGAAGCAGAGCTTGCTTCTACTGCAAAACGTGTTATAAAACTTCGTGATGGAAAAATTGTCTCTGATGAAGTTAGAGAACAAAACACAAAAGTTTTTTCTTTAAAATCTGATACAATACAACAAATATCTTTACCAAAACCAAGAATTTTTAGTTTCTCAAAAATAAAAGATTATTTTGTTGAATCACAAAAAGCTCTTTCTGCAAACAAAACAAGAACAATACTTTCAGTATTAGGTGTAGTAGTAGGTGTTGCAAGTTTAATAGCAATGTTGTCTTTAGGTCAAGGTGCTCAAGAACAAGTTAAAAAACAAATTTCTAACTTAGGGTCAAACTTATTGATGGTACAACCGTCGTTAAGACGTGTGGGTGGTGTAGCAGTAGAAGCTTCAGCAATACGAGGGTTCACAATAGAAGATTTAGAAGCTATAAAAACAATTTTTGAAATAGAATCTGTTACACCGTATGTTTCTGGTAGAAGACAAGTTGTGTATAGGAACAAAAATTGGAATACTCGGGTTGATGGTGTCTCTGTAGAGTATCAGTTTATAAGAAATTCTGTTCCTGTTTTAGGCAGGTTTTTTGACGAAAATGAACAAAAGTTAAGAACACGTGTTGCAGTGATTGGTCAAGAAATAGTAAACCAACTTTTTGGTAATAAAGATCCATTAGGCGAGTTTATAAAAATAGGTCGGCTTGATTTCCAAGTAATAGGTGTGTTACCAAAAAAAGGTGCTACAGGATGGCGTAACGAAGATGATAAAATTGTCATCCCTTATACAACATCAATATATAGGGTGTTTGGTAAAAATTTTATTGACAGTTTTGATGTAAAAGTGAAAGAAGGATATGATTTAAACGAAGTTGGTGAAAAAATAAGAAAAGTTTTGTTAAGACAACATCGTTTCCCTGAAACAAAAACAGAACTTATAGATGTTAGAAACCTTGCTGAAATACAACAGACAATTACTGAAACTACAAAAACATTTTCGTTTCTTCTAGGCTCAATAGCATTTGTAAGTTTGTTAGTAGGTGGTATTGGGATAATGAATATAATGTTGGTATCAGTGACAGAACGTACACGAGAAATTGGTTTAAGGAAAGCAATAGGTGCAAACAATACAGATGTTTTGATACAATTTGTTATAGAATCAATTTTTATTTGTATACTTGGCGGAATAATAGGTATTTTGTTAGGATGTGGGATTTCTGTTTTGTTATCAGCAGTTGCAAAATGGAATACAAAAATTGTTTTCTCTTCAATATTATTATCCTTCAGTTTTTCAGTAATAGTAGGACTTATCTTTGGTATCTGGCCTGCAAGAAAAGCATCTCTGCTTGACCCAATTGAAGCATTAAGGTATGAATAATAAAAAAATGAGATATTGAAATAATAAAAATAAATTCATATAAATTGTTAAACCATAAAAAAGGAGGTGATAAATACTTATGAAAAAATTATCGTTAATAATAAGTTTGTTGTGTTTAGTTTTTACTCAACAAGTTTTTAGTAAACAAGGTCAACATATTGGTGAACAGAAAATGTTGGATGTGGACATACAGTTTTCAAATATGTCTGGTACTACAGTTGCTAACGCAAATGGAGTATATTACAACTTTTGGGGTTATGTGTTTCATGAAAATAAAGTTTATCCTCCACAATACTGGGGTACATACCCTCTTTATTTCTTTGGCCAAGAAGTTGGTGTAACAGTTAAAATTACTAACAAAGGTCCTAAAGAAAAGGCAAAAGTACGTATTAAAGTAGAATCATATGTTCTTAATACAGATGGTAGTAATGGCGTACCATTGATGACACCAAAAGTGATTGATGTTGAAGTTAATAAAAACGAGACAAAAATTATTGATGCTTCGTTTGTTGCAGATTATGTTGAAGGAGCTGATTCTGGGTTAGATCGTTTTATTGTTAAAGTTCTACATATAAACGAAGGTGGTGGTTTTGGAAATCCAGAACCTGCACTAATCATGGTCAAAGAAGGTATTTTCTGCCCACCTAAATATAATCAAGAAGTAAAATAAATTTTTTAATAAACAAATTGCTGATAATTCACAAAGACTTTGTTCATTAATAAAGTTTCTTATTCTTTTTATCTTCTCTTGACTTATAAAGCAAAATAATATACATTATGATTATAACATTATGATTTTATGATAAAAATAATATTTGATAAATCATACCGCTACAAACTGTTTTTTTGTGGTATTCTGATGAGATATAGCGGTTATGATTTATCTCACCAAAATATGCTCATAAAAAATAGTTGCTAAAACTAATTTTTTAGGAGGAAACAAAGTGAAAAGATATTATGAAATAGTAACAATTTTTGTTCCCGATATTACTGAAGATAAATTAAACGAAAAAATAACAAGAATTAAAAATTTGATAAAAACATCAAATGGCGAAATTATAAAAGAAGAAAACTGGGGTAATAAAAAACTTGCTTATGAGATTAAAAAACATACCAACGGGATATATTATTTTATATTTTGCAGTGTAGAAAAAACAACTTTTGTTGAAGACCTAAAAAATATTTTATTGAAAGATGAGAATATTTTAAGATATGGTGTTAAAAAAATTGACCATAGAAAAATTAAAGATAAGCTTGAGAAAAGTGTGTTAGAAGAAAAATTTTCAAAGGAAGCAGTTTAAAAAACATTAATGGTAGTACAAAGTTATGATGAAAACAAAGTTGTTCTTTCAGGAAGATTGGTTCAGGATCCGGTATTAAAATATACCTTAAGTAAGACACCTGTTTTAAGGTTCACTTTAGCAGTCAACACTTTCTATAAAGATAAAAAAGAGACATTGTATATTCCTGTAGTAGCGTATAGCGAGTTAGCTTTAGAAGTCTCTTCGTTAATAAAAAAAGGTACGCGAATAAGAGTTGAAGGACGATTAGTTAATCGTAAGATAAAATTTTCTAATGAAGAAGAACATAAGTTAGTAGAAGTTGTTGCAAACAAAATTGAAGTTTTTGCAAAATAACTAAAGGAGAACAAAACTAATGGACAAAAATAAAATGTTTCAACATGGAGAACCAGAAGATTTATATAAAGTAAACAATCCAAAGGTATACATCGTTGTTCCAAAACTGCCTCAGAAACTGCAACCTTTGTTAGAAATAGCGTATAATTTATGGTGGGTGTGGAATAGTGATGCATTTGAGTTGTTTCGTAGGATAGACCGCGACTTGTGGGAAGAAGTAGCTCATAATCCTATTCAACTTTTAGGTAAATTACCTAAAGAAAGACTTCATGAATTAGAACAAGATGAAAGTTTTTTAGCACATTTGAACGAAATATATTCTGAATTACAAAATTATTTATCTTCGCAAGCATGGTTTTTTAAAGAGTTTGATAAAGAACACCATAATTGTAAGATAGCATATTTTTCAATGGAGTACGGTCTTACTGAAGCAATACCAATGTATTGTGGTGGGTTGGGTGTGTTAGCAGGTGATTTGTTTAAATCAGCTTCGGATATGGGATTACCAATGGTAGGTGTTGGTTTAGCGTATAGATACGGATATTTTAAACAATATTTAACAGACGACGGTTGGCAAAAAGAAGAGTTTGAAGAACTACATTTTTTCCGACTGCCAATGAAACGTATGGCTGATAAAGATGGTAATCCATTAAGGCTGTCAATAAATCTTTTAGTTTCATTAGATGAAAAAAATATAAAAGAAGAAAAAATTTATTTTGAAGTATGGGAAATAAAAATAGGACGCAACTCTTTATTTTTGTTAAGTACTGATATACCAGAAAATACAATGGAAAACCGTGCGATTACATCTTCTCTTTATGGGGGAGATTTAGAAACACGGTTGAAACAAGAAATTGTTTTAGGTATTGGTGGAGCAAAATTGTTGAGATATCTTAATCTTAACCCAACAGTATGGCATATGAATGAAGGTCATTGTGGTTTTTTAATTTTAGAAAGAATACGACAACTTGTAACAGAAGAAAACCTTACTTTTGAAGAAGCACGAGAGTTCGTTAAATCTACATCTGTTTTTACTACACACACACCTGTACCTGCAGGAATTGATGTATTCCCTGCTGAGTTAATGAAAAAATATTTCTCCAGCTACTGCAATGAAATAAAAATATCTATTGAAGATCTTTTAGCATTAGGTAGAGAAAATCCGTGGGATAAAAATCAAGGTTTTTCAATGGCTGTTTTTTGTATTAGAAACTCAGAGTTTATAAACGGCGTAAGTAAATTACACGGAGTTATTTCAAGAAACATGTGGAAAAATTTGTTTCCAGGATTGCCAAGGTTTGAAATACCAATTGATTACATTACTAATGGAGTACATATAAACACATGGGTGTCAAACGAATTTGCAGCGTTGTTTAACAGATACATTGGCCCTCAATGGAAAACTGAACCTGAGAACCAATCTGTGTGGCAGAGGATAAAAGATATACCTGATGCTGAATTGTGGAGGTCTCATGAACGTCGCCGTGAACGACTTATAGCCTTTGTAAGAAAACGTTTAAGAAAACAACTTGAACATGCTGGTGCTACAAGAGCACAAATTGAACAAGCAGAGGAAGTTTTAGATCCCGAAGCATTAACAATAGGTTTTGCAAGAAGGTTTGCAGAATATAAACGTGCTACACTGATTTTTAGAGATATTCAAAGATTAAAGAAAATTTTGTTAGATAAAGAACACCCTGTACAAATTATAATAGCAGGTAAGGCGCATCCTTATGACAATATTGGTAAAGAACTTATAAAATATGTAATACAAATAACTCGTGATCCTGAGTTGAAAGGAAAGATTGTTTTTGTAGAAGATTATGATATGAATGTAGCACATTATTTAGTGCAAGGTTGTGATGTATGGCTTAACTTACCAAGAAGACCGCTTGAGGCGTCTGGTACAAGTGGTATGAAAGCTGCTGCAAACGGTGTTTTAAATGTTTCTGTGTTAGACGGTTGGTGGTGTGAAGCATATGATGGTGAGAACGGTTGGGCTGTAGGCGGTGGAGAAGAATATACTGATCCTAATCTACAGGATGAAATTGAAAGTAGGATATTGTATGACATTTTGGAGAAAGAAGTGATACCGTTGTTTTATACTCGTGGTAGTGATGGTCTTCCACGAGGATGGATCAAAAAAATGAAAGATTGTATGATGAGTATTATACCAAAATTCAATTCTAACAGGCTAATAGAAGATTATACTAGGAAGTTTTATCTTCAATGTGATATCAATTTTTGGAAGAATAAAGAGAATAATTATCATAGTGTAAAAGAATATGTTGAATGGCAAAAAAGAGTTGTTTCGCATTGGGATAAAATAAAAATTTTAGAAATAAAAGATAATATCCAGGGTTCTTATAACTTAGGTGATAAAATTGAAGTTATAACAAAAGTTTTTATTGACAAATTGTCAATATCAATAGAAGATTTGTCTGTACAATTGTACTATGGTTATCTTGATTCTAAAAGTAGAATTTCGGAACCAAAGATCAAAGAAATGGAAGTTGTGGACAAAGAAAATTGTGTGTTTAAAGGCGAAATTGAGATAGATCGTGTGGGACATTGTGGATATGTTGTGCGTATATTACCAAAGTTTAAAAACAAAGTTGTGTATATACCCGGGTTGATAAAATGGCAATGATATAGTAAAATTATTACCTATTGTCTAAAAGTGTAATATCTTGTCTCCGTAGGAGGTAAAATATATGGATGAAAAAATAAAAGATATACCAACAAGTATGCCAACATCAATAGTTGAACGAAAAGTGGAAGTTGTACCACAGATAACAGATCTGCCAACAAGTTATGGTGATACAAAAATAGTGTTGTTACCGAGGGATCCGTGGTGGTGTTTCGCATATTGGGAAATTGGAGAACAAACGAAACAAGAAATTAAAAATTTATATGGTGAAAATGTTAAATATGTTATACGAGTATACGATGTAACAAATGTTATCAATTTTGATGGCAAGAATGCAAATAAATATTTTGATATAGAAATAAATCCTCTTGCTAACAATTGGTATATAAACGTTGCTGAAACGAACCGTAGTTGGTGTGTTGATTTAGGTCTTATCACACCAGATGGTAAATTTATTGTAGTTGCAAGATCAAATATAGTTATGATGCCAAGATACGGTGTTTCACCACTTACAGATGAACAATGGGCTGTTTTACAACGAGAGTTTGAACGGTTGTTAGAACTTTCTGGTGTATCGATGATAGGTAAAGGATCATTTGATATTGCAAAACTTATGCGTGAAAGATGGGAAGAGCTTTTAGCAATTTCACAACTGCAACAGTTTATAAGTTCAGGCTTTGTATCTTCGTTTGCAAGAAGAGAAGTGGAACAACTACCTAAAGAGTTCTACCTAAAAGCTGATACAGAACTTATTGTTTATGGTGAAACATTGCCTGATGCAAAACTTTATATAAACGGTGACGAGTTTAAACTTTCAGACGATGGAAGATTTTCATTACGTATGAGTTTGCCTGACGGAGAAAAAGTGATACCTATAAAAGCAGTTTCTTCTGATGGAACAATGCAGAAAGAAATTGTGTTTATTGTAATACGAAAAAGTGAAATAAAATAGAAATAGTTCAATGAACATTTTTGATTTTTTAAGAAAGAATAGAGAGAATATTTTTATAATAACAATAATTGGATTTCTTGGCGGAATTTTTTTAGGTTTTGGTGGTTATTTAAGGTATTATTCAGTTATTGACACAGCAGCAGTTGTTAATGGTGTGAAAATACCGCTACAGCGGTTCAACCGGCAAGTTAGTTTAGCTATTGATAATTATCGTAATCAAGGCAACGAAATTACTGATGAAATGATACGTTCAATTAGACAACAGGTCCTTCGTGATTTGATTCAAGAAGAAGTATTTTGGCAAGAAGCAAAAAAATATGGTATCACAGTTTTAGACCAAGAAGTTTATTATGATATAATGCGTATCCCTGCTTTTCAAAAAGATGGGAAGTTTGACAGAGAAACATATTATCGAACTTTGGTATTAAGATTAAAAACAACACCAAAAGAATTTGAAGAAACGCGTAGGAAACGTATTGCTATGTTTAAACTACGAGATTTTATTATTTCTGGTGTTAAACTTTCTCCAAAGGAAGTAGAAATGTATTATCAAAAATATAAACCAAAAAATGATGAAGAAAAACAAAAGTTGTACCAACAACTTTTACAAGAAAAACAAACTGCTGTCCTTGAAGAATGGTATAAACAGATTAATAATAATTTGAAGATAAAGATTTACATAAAAGATTTATAAAATATAGGATGGTAGTTTTCTTTTTCTCCATGCTTGTCTTACCATTACTGCAAGAATAACAAATATTGTTAAAAGATAAATTCTTGCAAAAATCACTACTGGCAAAGTTTCTTTATTTACATTTTTAAGCAAAATAATATTTATCCCCTCAGATAAAAGATAACTTATAAGAATTACGATTAAGATAATAGGAGTGATGTATTTTATTATAAACTTATATATTTTTGGCAGTTTTATATCAGCACCGAGATGCATCTCTTCCCATGCTTTGTCTATTCCAAAAACCCAAGAGAACAAAATTGATTCAATACATCCAAATAAAACTAAACAAAAAGTACCACCCCAAAAGTCAAGTTCGTCAACTATACCATACCTAAACAAAAATATTGATGGCTGACATAAGAAAAATGTCACTACACTATAGATAAATACAGCATCTTTTTTAGGTAAGTCAAACTCATCTTCAAGGAATGCTATTGTAGGTTGTGCTAAAGAGACAGAAGAAGTGATCCCTGCTAAAAACAAAAGCAAGAACCAACAAAATGCAAAAATTGTCCCTAACGGAATTTGTTTAAAAATAACAGGCATTGTCACAAAACCTAAACTAAACGCGCCTGAGGAAGCAACTTCAACGGCCTTTTGTGGACCTAAAAAAGTGAATGCTGCTGGTATCACAATAGAAGCGCCTAGGACAACTTCTACAAATTCGTTTGTAGTAGCAGAGGTTAATCCTGAAAGTATAACATCATCTGTTTTTCTTAAATAACTTGCATATGTTAGTATAACGCCAATACCAACCGAAAGTGTAAAAAATATTTGTCCAGCAGCTGCAAGCCATACTTGTGGATCTTTAAGTTTTGAAAAATCTGGACTCCATAAAAAGTTAAGTCCATTAATAGGATTGTTTTCAGGGAAAGAAGGGTTAGGGGTGCCAAGTGTTAACACACGTATTACTAAAAAAATTGCTAACAACAAAAGTATTGGCATTGCCCAGTTACAAAATTTTTCTATACCTTTTTTAATACCAAAATATATAATTGTTATATTAGCAGCGAAGGTTAAAATAAAAAATAAATAGGAATACCAACTTGAAGTATACCATGATAAAAACTCGCGCATTTGTTCTGCTGTGGAAAGTTGTGCAAACTTTGGTGTTAAAGTGAAGACAGTGTAACCTAAAAGCCAAGATTCAATATAAGTATAATACATAAAAATTACTAATGGACCAAAAATACCTATTACACCAAAGTATTTTATAAACCTATTTTTTTGCCACATTGTATGGAAGATTCCCGGTGCTGTACCATGACCAAACCCGCCGCCGAAACGTCCTGCTGTCCATTCTATCCACATCAGCGGAAGACCTAACAAAAGAAAAGAAAGAATATATGGTATCATAAAAACTCCGCCACCGTTACGAACCGCTTGTACTGGAAAACGTAAGAAGTTACCTAACCCTACTGCTGAACCTGCAACCGCCAAAATTGTACCAATTTTTGAACTCCAATATTCTCGTTGCATTAGTTTAAATCCCCCTTGTATAGAATTGAAGTAATTTATAAAAAATTTAAAAATAATTCAACTTTGTTGAAAACAAAAAAATTTTTTTGTATAAAGTAAATCTATTTTTAGATTTTGGATAAACAAAAATGAAACTAATTATTTTTTTATTTTTCCTTTTTTCGTGTACACCATCGCCACAACACTTGTTAAAACAAGCAATAAAAGAGGAACAGAAACAAAATTATTCTTCTGCAGAACAAAAATATATGACAATAATAGTTAAACATAGCAAAAATGAACTTGTTTGTGAAGCAAAATATAGGCTAGCATTGTTATATAAAGATGTGTACAAAGATTTTCTTCAAGCACAACTTTGGTTCTCCGAAATTATAAATAATCATAAAGATACAAAATTTCATAGGTTAGCACAAATAGGTCTTTTAGAATCGCCTGATTATCTTGGTATAATAGATGGCAACAGAATATCAATTGGTGATGTTGAGAGTTTAGGGAAAAACATGCGGTTTTTTACTGAATATAAGAAATTAGATTATGATTTGTATATAAGTACAACAAGGTTATACGCTGGTGATAAAGTTATTCGACAATATGTGAAATATTATTATAAAGATGGGGAAGAAATAAAAGAGTCAGACTATAATTTGAAAACAAAAAACTCAGATAAATATACAGTAGTTCTAAAATTGCCAATACGAAAAAATAATTCATGGACAACACAAAAAGAAGGAAAAGTCGTTATTTACACAATTTTTGATACAAATTTAACAGTGAAAGTTAAAAAAGGATATGTGTTTGAAAATTGTATAAAAGTTATGGAACAAAACAAAGGTGAGAAAGGAGTAAGATTTTTATATTATGCTCCTAATAAAGGTTGTGTGAAAATTACAACTGCAAGTATTTTTGATCTTTATAAAGAATATACGGTTATGGAAGTTGTGGATTGAAAAATGTAGGGCAAGGCTTCAGCCTTGCAATTTTTAAATACATTAAAAACGGGATTCAAGTATGAAAACATATAAAATAGCAGTAATACCAGGAGATGGTACAGGTCCTGAAGTTATAGCTGAAGGTGTTAAAGTCTTAGAAGCAGCAGCAAAAAAATACAATGTAAAATTTGAATTTATTTATTTTGATTTTGGTGGAGAAAGATATTTAAGAACAGGAGAAACACTACCAGATTCTGCAATTGAAGAACTTCAAAAATTTGATGCTATATATCTTGGTGCAATTGGCCATCCTGATGTTAAACCTGGTATTTTAGAAGTTGGAATACTTTTGAAACTCAGATTTACTTTTGACCAATATATAAATCTTCGTCCTGTGAAATTATTTCGAGCAGAAGATTGTCCTATTAAAGATAAAAATCCACAAGATATTGATTTTGTTGTGATTCGTGAAAATACTGGCAGTGTATATACAGGTGTTGGCGGTGTTGTACAAAAAGGGACAAAAAACGAAGTTGCAACACAAGTTATGATTTATACATATCATCAAGTTGAAAGATGTATTCGTTTTGCATTTGAATATACAAGGAAAAGAAACAAAAAGAAGTTGTTAACACTAGTGCATAAAACAAATGTTTTGACATACTGTGGTGATTTGTGGATGAGAGTATTTGAAGAAGTTGCTAAAGAGTATCCTGATATAAAACAAGATTACAATCATGTAGATGCTTGTTGTATGTGGTTTGTTAAAAATCCGGAGTATTATGATGTTGTGGTGACAGAAAACATGTTTGGTGACATTATTACAGATTTAGCTGCGATTATACAAGGTGGATTAGGTATAGCTGCAGGTGGAAATATTAACCCTAATGGTGTTTCAATGTTTGAGCCGATGGGAGGTTCTGCTCCCAAATATGCTGGTAAAAATATGATAAATCCGTTAGCTGCGATATATGCTGGAAAAATGATGGTTGAGTTTTTAGGAGAAGAAGAAATGGCAAAAGATATAGAAAATGCGATACAACAAGCATTACTAAGTGGCAAGATTAAAAGCCTTGCTGCAGGCAAAATGGGACTTACAACACAACAGGTAGGAGATTTAGTTGCAAGTTTGGTATAAGAAAGGGGCATTAAAAATTATGTACAACATTGCAGTTGTAGGTGCAACAGGAGCTGTAGGTCAAGAAATGCTTAACATGTTAGATATAAGGAAGTTTCCTGTAAACAAAATCTATCCGTTTGCATCAAGTAGGTCAAAAGGTAAAAAAATAAAGTTTAAAAATAACGAATACGAAGTTATTGAACTAACAAAAGAAAATGTTGAAAAATATTCTAATGAGATACAACTGGCTTTATTTTCAGCAGGAGCGTCGGTGTCAAGAGAGTTTGCACCTATTTTTGCTCAAAAAGGTATATTTGTTGTTGACAATTCTTCTGCATGGCGTATGGAACCAGATATACCGTTAGTTGTACCAGAAGTAAATTCTCATACTTTATCAAAAGATAAAAAAATAATAGCTAACCCGAATTGTTCTACAATACAGATGGTTGTTGTGTTAGCTCCGATACATAAAGTTGCAAAAATCAAAAGAATAATTGTTTCAACATATCAATCTGTATCAGGTGCTGGTGGTAAAGCAATGGTTGAACTTTTTGAAGAAGCAAAGAAAGTTTTAGAAAAACTTGAGAGGCAAACTTCGTTAATATCATCAGATAATACCATATTTTTTGTAGAAAAACAAAAAGATTCTATTTTTCCAAGACAAATTGCTTTTAATTTGATACCACAGATTGATATTTTTTTACAAAATTTGTATACTAAAGAAGAGATGAAAATGGTTAACGAAACAAAAAAAATTTTGGAAGATGAGAATATTAAAATTTCAGCGCAATGTGTCCGCGTACCAGTTTTTAGAGCACATTCAGAATCTGTATGGATTGAGACAGAAAAAAAAATTACTGTAGCAGAAATTAAAGAAATTTTAAGTAGCCAACCATCAGTTAAAGTTATAGATGATCCTTTTAATGAAGACCCAACTTTAAGATACCCAACTCCTTTAGATGCTACATCACAACAAACAACTTATGTTGGAAGGATTAGAGAAGATTTATCTTGTGAAAACGGTTTCGTTATGTGGATTGTGTCAGATAATTTGTTAAAAGGTGCTGCGCTTAACGCTGTTCAAATTCTTGAAAAATTGATTGAGAGAAAAGTTGTATGAAAAAATTAATAGTTAACGCTGATGATTTAGGTCTAAATCCGAAAGTTAATCAAGGTATTATACAAGCTTTTAAAGATGGTGTTGTAACAACAGCAAGTTTGATAGTTACAAAAGAAGGTTTTGAAGATGCGGTAAATCTTATAAAAGACAATCCAAGGTTAGCAATAGGAATACATATTGATTTAGACGAATATTTTGATATAGACCATAGTCGCGGACGAATAGTAGGTTATAAAGTTCCTCTTTTGCCAATAGATGAAATTTGTTCAAAAATAAGACAACAAATAGAACTTGTTTTGTCGAAAGACATTAACTTAGATCATCTTTCTGGACATCATCATGTTCATCTAGTTAAAGAAATTTTACCAAAAGTTGTTGAACTAATGAAAGAATATAAAATACCTGCGATAAGGTTTAGTAAAAAAATAATGCCTGATCCGAGTTTGTATGACGAATTTAAAAAAATAATAGATGAGAACGGTATTGTTTACCCTCCGTATTTTATTGAAGGTTGGTATTGGGGTAACATCGATGAACCATATACAATTGCAGAACTTATGACACATCCTGGGTATGGTGAGTTATGGCGAGAATATGAACTTTCTGCAAGTTGTGATCCAAAATTAAAAACGTATCTTAGAGAAAAAAATATTCAACTTATTACATTTACAGATTTAGTGAACGAATTTAAATATTCACAACACACAAGTGGCAGTTTATAAACTTGTAGTTGAATACAACGGTAAAAATTTTTATGGTTCTCAGAAACAAAGTTCTTTGAGAACAATTGAAAGTGTACTTGAGAAAGTTTTTAACAATTTATTAAATTCTAAAAATTCTAAAGTTTTATTTCTTTCTAGGACAGACAGAGGCGTTCACGCCTTAGCTAATATAGCAAAACTTGTTTGCGATAAAGAATTTGATACAAAAGAGTTTTTAGAAAAGATAAACTATTTTTTACCAGAAGATGTAAAAATTGTTAAAATTAGTAAGATTAACAAAAAAAGTAGACTAAAGCCAAAATATAAGGTGTATTATTATATAGTATATAATTCTTCTTCTGCTCCAGTATTGTTGAAAGAGTATTGTTTATGGGTGAAACAAAAAATTTCATATGTTGTTTTACGTAAAGCAATAAAAATTATAACAAACAGTAAAAATCTTAATTTTGTTGCAACAAAAGCTGATGTTGAAAATAAAAAAACCTTAGGATGTAAAGTAAAAATTAAATTAGCGAAAATACAACAATTTTTAATTTTTAAATTTATAGGGACAAAATTTACTCAACATATGATACGTAATATTATGTCTTTATTGATCCAAACTTCAACTGGAAGAATTTCTTTAGAAGAACTTAAAAAAATTGTTTCAACATGGAAGTATTGTAAGATACCTCCTGCTGATGCTAATGCACTTTTTTTGACAAAAATTGTGATATAAAATAACTTCAACGACAAAGATGTTCTACAAACATTACAAAAATTTTAAATGTTCTTAACGAAGTGAAATTTTGCAGCAACATACGGTTGTTTTATGAAATAAGGTTTAGAAAAGTAAAAATTAAAGAGTTAAATTGTGACAAAAAGTGTATATACACCATCGCTATGAGTAAAAAAAGAAAATAAAATTATGAAGAATACAAGTTGTGTTATACTTGCTGCAGGTGAAGGGACGAGGATGAAATCTGATATACCGAAAGTGTTATTTGACATCTGTGGCAAAACAATGATTGAACATTTACTTGAGACAGTTAAAGAGTTGGATTTTTATAGAGTTTACATAGTAGTTGGGTACAAATCTGAATTAGTACAACAAAAAATTTTACAGACAACTGTTTCTAAAAAATTAAAAAATAAGTTAATTTTTGTACAACAAGAGAAACAACTTGGTTCAGGTGACGCTTTAAAACTTGTTGAGAAACATGTTTCAAAATTTGAGAAATATTTAGTTGTTCTTTCAGCAGATGTTCCTCTTGTTAGCAAAGAAACTTTAAAAGAGTTGATATCACAACATTGTTCTAATTCAGTGGAGTGTAGTGTATTATCTGTGTTTTTAGAAAATCCATATGGATATGGTAGGATACTCAGAGATGATACAAAAAAGTTTATTTCAATAATTGAAGAGATTGATGCTACTGAACAACAAAAGTTAATAAAAGAAGTTAATACTGGAATATATGTTTTTTCTTTGCCAAACTTATGGAATGCATTAAAACAGGTTACTCCTAATAACAAAAAAGGTGAGTATTATTTGACAGATGTAGTAAAATTTTTTTCCTCTAAACAAGCAGTTGTATGTAAAAATGCGGACGAAGTAAAAGGTGTAAACACTAAAAAAGATCTTGCAGAAATTATAGAAATTTTAAGAAAGAAAATTTTAGAAGATTTAATGTTATCAGGTGTGTCAATAATTTTGCCACAAACAGTTTATATTGATTGTAAAACGAAAATACAACCACAAACAAAAATTCTGCAAGGATGTGTAATTGTTGGTTCAGAAATTGGTAAAAATTGTGTAATAGGTCCTTATAGTTTTATTTCTAACAGTGAAATAGGTGATGATACAGAGATAACATATTCTTATATAAACCAAGCTAAGATTGGTAACAAATGTAGTATAGGACCATTTAGTAGAATACGTCCATCTACAGAACTTTCTGACGAAGTTAAGATAGGCAATTTTGTTGAGATAAAAAAAAGTAAAATTGGTAGTGGGACAAAAATTAATCATCTTTCGTATGTAGGAGATGCTGAAGTAGAAGAAAATGTAAATATTGGTGCTGGGGCTATCACTTGTAATTTTGATGGTATAAGAAAGCATAAAACGTATATTGGTAAAAACGTTTTTATAGGATCAAATGTTAATCTTGTTGCACCGATAAAAATAGGGAACAATGTAGTTATAGGTGCGGGTTCTACTGTGACTAAAGATGTACCTAAGAATACTTTAGTGATTGCACGTGCTCAAGAAGTCCATAAGTACAATCATAGGTTAATAAAAAAATTGTTTAGTGGTTAAAATTATGATTGGCCAACTTAAAGTTTTTAGTGGTTCCGTTAACAAAGAATTGTATCAAGAAATAATAGAGTATTTAAATATACCTAAAGGAAAAATTCATGTAGGTAGGTTTGCTGACGGAGAGATTGAAGTAAAGATAGAAGAAAATGTCCGTGGTGCAGATTGTTTTGTAGTGCAACCGACATGTCCTCCTGTGAACGAAAATTTAATGGAACTTTTGATAATAATAGACGCGTTAAAACGTGCATCTGCTGCAAGGATTACTGCTGTGATACCATATTTTGGCTATGCAAGACAAGATAGAAAAACTGAACCACGTGTGCCTATTACATCAAAACTTGTTGCAAACCTTATAGTAGCAGCTGGTGCAAACAGGGTTCTAACAATGGATTTACATGCAGGTCAGATACAAGGATTTTTTGATATTCCGGTTGACCAGCTATATGCCACACCTGTATTTTTGGAATATTTTAGTAGACATCCAGATTTTCAAGATAAACAACAAGTTGTTGCTGTATCTCCGGATGCAGGTGGTGTTGAACGTGCAAGAGCGTTTGCAAAACGGTTTGATGTTTCATTAGCTATTGTTGATAAAAGAAGACCATCGCCAAACCAAGCAGAAGTTTTACATGTTATAGGTGATGTGAAAGATAAAATAGCAATTGTTGTTGATGATATAATTGATACAGGTGGCACTTTGTTAAAAGTTGTTGACAAACTTTTAGAACATGGTGCTAAAAAAGTCTATGCTGCATGTACACATGCTGTACTAAGTGCTTCAGCTGAGAAAAAAATTGAACAGTCAAAACTTGAAAAATTAGTTGTTACTAACACAATTCCTATTGGGAATAAAAAAAACGATAAAATAGAAATTTTATCTGTAGGAAGACTTTTAGCAGAAGCTATCAGAAGGATAAATTTAAACACTTCAGTAAGTGAACTTTTTGTATAAAAAGGAGATTAAAATGAGCCAAGAGATTAAAATCACAGCTGAGCCTAGACAAATTACAACAAAAAAAGTGTTAAAAGAAAATAGAAAAAAAGGAATACTGCCTGCGGTAGCATATGGCGCTAAAGTAAAAACCATGCATTTGTGGGTGAAAGAAAAAATAATTGAACATCTGATTAAAGAAACTTCTGCCGAAGGAACTTTGTTTTATTTAGTTGTAGATGGCAAAGAGTATCCAGTAGTGATAAAAGAGATACAAAAAGATCCATTAACAGATAAACCTATCCATGTTGATTTCCATATAGTTTCATTAAAAGAGAAGATCGAAGTAAAAGTTCCTATTCATCTTAAAGGAGAAGAGGAAGTGTTAAAACATACTGGTGGAATCATAGATTTTCCATTAAGAGAAGTTAGAATAAAATGTTTACCAAAAGATATACCTACCCATATTGAAGTTGATATATCACAGCTTAAGATAGGACAAGCAATTACTGTGAAAGATTTGCCTCAGCAAAATTTTACAATATTAGAACCACCTGATACAATTGTTGTACATGTAATTTCAAAAAAAGTTGAAGAAGTAGTCCCGACACAGGAAACAGCAGCTGCTACACCACAAGAACCAGAAGTTATTGCTAAAGGAAAGAAAGAAAAAGAGGGGACTGCTTCTTCCGGGTGAAGAAAAATGATGAAGCTACTAGTAAAATTTCTTATATTATTTATGTTTTTTAACAATCTTTTACTTGGAGAGATTAATTTTAAAAATATCTCAGATAATTACTGGAATTCTTTTGGTTTTAATATATTAGGTGGTTTTGGAATAAACCCTTGGGTAATGGGTGGAGATTATATAGGCCATTGGGGGTTCGTTGATAGGGATTTAGATAGTAAAGAATTGTTTAGTGGATATCAATGGGGGATAGGTATAAGTTATAGACCTATAAAATATTTTGATATTTTCTTGAATTTACTTCTAGGAGAATATAAAGTTTTGCTTGGTAAAAAAGGAGATGTATTACATGGAGATGCTATATTTGATGCAAGTGGAGGAGAATGGTATCCGGATTCCCCACCGTTACCACAGGATATTTATTATATTTCAAAAGTTTATTTATCTCAGATTGGCACCAAAGGAATATATCCGATAACAAAATTTGTTGAACCATATATTGGAGTGGGTTTAAATATAGCAAGTTATGAATGTGCATTTGGGAATAAAGAAGCTACAACAGCTTATAGTGAAATTTTAACTGGTATTGGTTATGGAGTTAATCTTAATTTTGGTGTAAGCTTTAATATAATTTTAAATAATAAGATAGTTTTAAAATTTAGCCCTTATTTTGAAATAGGACATGTGGTTACTGATCCTACAGAAATGAATAATTGGATTTGGGAAGGATGGAAATATCATAACCAGTTTTTAATAACTACTTATTATAGATATGGAATAACACTTGGTTATTAAAGTGAAAGGGTAGCAGATGAAAATTAAACTTATTGTTGGTTTAGGAAATCCTGGAAGAGAACATATTTATGACAGACACAATATAGGTTTCATGATAATAGATTATCTTGCAAACAAATTTAATTTTAAATTGTTCAACCACAGAGATTTTTCTGTAGGTAAAACAAAGATTTATGGTAGAGAAATACAGTTTTTAAAACCGTTCACATATATGAATCTTAGTGGGCTAGCTGTTGAACAGCATATTAAAAAGAAAAAAATTTCACCACAGGAAATTTTAGTTATTGCTGACGATTTTAATATAAATTTAGGTACGATACGTATTCGTCAACGAGGTTCTTCTGGTGGGCATAACGGTCTTGCTTCAATTATTCAGTGGCTTAAGACAGAATATATACCGAGAATGAGGATAGGTATAGGACCTTTACCAGCTGGTGTTGATCCTAAAGATTTTGTATTGCAGAAATTTTCTCGTGAAGAATTACCAATTGTTGCAAAAATAAAAGAAGAAGTTGTAAATTTAATAAAAAAAATAGTTAAAGAAGGTGTTGAAAATTTGACTATAGAAGTAAAGTAGTAGTTTCCTCTGGGTGCGTAGCTCAGATGGTTAGAGTGCCGCTTTGACATGGCGGAGGTCACAGGTTCGAGTCCTGTCGCACCCAGGTTATTTTAGTTTTTAAGAGAAACATGTAGGGCAAAGCTTCAGCTTTGCTTTTAAAAGCAGATATTAATGAAAAATTCAAACAATTTCGACTTACAGACTTTAAGGCATTCTGCTGCTCATATAATGGCTTCTGCTGTTTTAGAACTCTTTCCGGGGACAAAGTTAGGTATTGGTCCCGCGATTGAGAACGGTTTTTATTATGATTTTGACTTACCTGTGAAACTTACTGAAGATGACTTGCCAAAAATTGAACAAAAAATGTTAGAAATTATTAAAAAAGATTATAAATTTATTCGTCAAGAAATAGCTAAAAATGAAGCAATTAAAATGTTTAAAGAACGTAACGAAATTTATAAATTAGAACTTTTAAACGAAATAAATGAAGATAAAGTGTCAATTTATATACACAACAATTTCATAGATTTATGTCGTGGCCCACATATAGAGTCTACTGGCCAACTTAAGTATTTTAAACTGTTATCTATCTCAGGCGCATATTGGCGTGGTGATGAGAAAAATCCGCAGTTAACAAGAATCTATGGTACGGCGTTTTTTACAAAGGAAGAACTTGAACAGTATTTATATCAGCTTGAGGAAGCAAAGAAACGTGATCATAGAAAACTTGGTAAAGAACTTGGCCTTTTTGAAATTTATGAAGAAGAGTTTGGTAGTGGTTTAGTTTTTTGGCTTCCAAAAGGTGCGATTGTTAGAAAAATCATTGAAGATTATTTACGTGAGTTTCATTTGAAAAATGGTTATCAAATAGTTTATACACCGCATATTGCAAAATCTATCTTATGGGAAATTTCAGGACATTTAAGTTTTTATTCAGAATACATGTATTCACCAATGGATATTGAAGGACAAAAATATATAATAAAACCGATGAATTGTCCAGGTCATGTATTGATTTATAAATCAAAATTACATTCGTATAAAGAATTGCCAATAAGATTTTTCGAACTTGGTACAGTTTATAGGTATGAACGTTCAGGTGTTTTACATGGTCTTATGCGTGTAAGAGGTTTCACACAAGATGATGCTCATATCTTTTGTACTGCAGAACAAATACAACAAGAAATATCAGCTCTTTTAGATACTGTGGTTGAGGTACTTAACAAATTTGGATTCAAAGAATACGATATTAAACTTTCAACACGGCCACAAAAATATATTGGCGAACTTGACAAATGGGAGATTGCAGAAAACGCATTAAAAACAGCCTTAGAAAACAAAGGGTTAAAATATGAAATAGATCCTGGTGAAGGAGTTTTTTATGGACCAAAAATAGACCTAAAAATAAAAGATGCGATTGGTAGGTTATGGCAGTGTTCAACAATACAAGTAGATTTTAATCTCCCTGTTAGGTTTGATGTTAAATATCGTGATAAAGATGGACAAGATAAATATGTTATAATGATACATCGTGCATTGTTAGGTTCTTTAGAACGGTTTTTTGCTGTGTTGATAGAGAGTTACGCTGGCATGTTCCCTTTATGGCTTACACCAGTACAGGTTAGAATTTTGCCAATAAGTGATAAGTTTTTAGATTATTCAAGAAAAGTTTTGCAAGAGTTTATAAAAAACAATTTTCGTGCTGAACTTGATGATTCTGATACAACTTTACAGTATAAAATTCGTGCTGGTATTACTCAAAAAATACCCTATCTTGTTATAATTGGGCAAAAAGAACAACAAGAAAATGTGATTTCAGTACGTCAGTATGGGTCAGAAAAAACAGAGGTTTATAAACTTGAAGAATTTATTAATAGATTGTTGACCATATTAAAAGAATAAGATTTATTTCTAAGGGAGGTTTGGTTTTAAAACAAAATATGGATTTTAAAAAATATAGAATAAACCAAAATATTCGTGCAAAAGAAGTAAGATTAGTAGATGAGAAAGGTCAGCAGATCGGTATAATGTCTATTCAAGAAGCGTTAAAGAAGGCAGAATCGTTAGGTCTTGATTTAGTTGAGATAGCACCAAATGCTAATCCACCTGTATGCAAGATTATGGATTTCTCAAAGTTTAAATATTTGCAAGAAAAGAAAGAAAAAGAATTAAGAAAAGCAAAAAGACATTCTGAAATGAAAGAGATTTATATAAAACCAACAATTGCTGAACATGATTTACAGATAAAGTTAAACCATGTTAAAGAATTTTTACAAAAACAACATCCTACAAAAATTTTGATTACATATTTTGGTAGATCGGTACAGTTTATGGACCAAACTTCTGAGCAGCTTATTGAAAAAATTAAAAATGAGTTGCAAGAATATGGTAATTTTTCAAATATAAAAAAAGATGAAAAAAGAATCTTGATAATAGTGGAGCCAAAAAAGAAATAGAAAGGAAGGTAAAAAACTATGAGTAAGCAAAAACTTAAATCACACAGTGGTGCAAAAAAAAGGTTCAAATTCACAGCTTCAGGTAAAATAAAATATAAAAAAGCTGGTAGAAGACATTTGTTAATTGGTACTTCAACTTCTCGTAAATACAGATTAAGAAAAGAGGGGATAGTTGATAAATCTAATATCAAAGAAGTGAAGTTAAATCTTCCATATGGAAAAAAATGAGTTTAAACAAAGGAGGTGTTAAAATTTATGGCAAAAATATATTATGACAACGATGCTGATTTAGAAATTTTAAAAGATAAAGTTGTAGGTATTATAGGTTATGGTATCCAAGGTAGAGGACAAAGTTTGTGTTTACGTCAGTCAGGTATAAATGTTATAGTAGCAGAGCTCGAAGGGACACAAAATTATCAACAAGCAATAAACGATGGTTTCCAAGTTTTTACTGCAGAAGAAGTTGCCAAACAAGCTCATATAATTCAAATTTTAACACAGGATCATCTTCAACCAGAAGTTTATAAAAAATCAATAAAAAAACATTTAAAACCGCCTAAAGCTTTGTGTTTCTCACATGGATTCAGTATACATTTTAAACAAATTAAACCTCCTAAAAATATAGATGTCTTTATGGTAGCCCCCAAAGGGCCAGGTGCACTAGTATGGGAGATGTATAAAGAAGGTAAAGGTGTACCAGCGCTTGTTGCTGTTTATCAAGATGCGTCAGGTAACGCGTTAAAACTTGCGTTAGCGTATGCAAAAGCTATCGGAGCAACAAAAGCAGGTGTTATTGAAACAACATTTAAAGAAGAAACAGAAACAGATCTTTTTGGTGAACAAGTTGTGTTATGTGGTGGTGTTTCAGCATTGATTCAGACGGCTTTTGATGTTTTAGTTGAAGCAGGATATCAACCTGAGATTGCTTATTTTGAAGTTTTGCACGAGTTAAAACTTATTACTGATTTAATTTATCAGTATGGTATTTCAGGAATGAGAAGAAGAGTATCAAACACTGCTTGTTATGGTGATTTAACTCGAGGTCCGCGCGTGATTAACGAAAAGGTTAAGAAAGTAATGAAAAAAATATTAAAAGAAATCCAAACAGGGAAATTTGCTCGTGAATGGATAAAAGAAAATAAAACTGGTAGACAAAAGTTTAATGAACTTTTAAAGAAAGGAGATGAACATCCTATTGAAGAAATAGGGAAAAAAATTCGTGAGATGATGCCTTGGATGGCTAAGTAAATTATCAATGCTTAAAGAAGCAAAAAAAATAATTTATTTTTTCTTTTTTATAAGTTTAATCACTTGGATAACAAGTTTTGCAATAAAATTTTTGTTACCTGTAACTATAATTTTTTGTTTGGTCACTCTTTTTTTAATAAATTTTTTTCGTGATCCTAACCGTGAGATAAAAACAAATGAAGATGTTTTGTATTCACCTGCTGATGGTAAAATTTTTGACATTGAAGAGACAGAGGACAGTTTTTGTATAAAGATATTTATGTCAATATTTGATGTGCATATACAACGCAGTCCTAGCAGTGGTGTTGTGAAAAAAATTGAATATAAAGAAGGCAAATTCATTCCAGCTGGGAAAAAAGAAACTGATATACAAAATGAGCAAAATACTATAGTTATAGAAAGCCGAGACGGAGATAATTTTGTAATCACGCAAATTGCTGGTATCTTTGCAAGACGTATTTTATGTTGGGTTAAAGAAAGGCAAAATATAAAACAAGGTCAAAAAATAGGTGCTATTCTTTTAGGTTCACAGGTAAATTTTGTTTTTCCAAGAAATAAGTATAGATTGTTAGTAACAAAAAATCAAAAAGTTTTTGCAGGGATAACTGTTGTTGCTATAAAAGTTAAACAATGAATGCTATAGTGCCGAAAGTATATTTGTTCCCTACCATTTTTACTGCAGCAAACATGTTTTGTGGTTTTTGGTCAATTGTTTTAAGTATAAAGGGGAACTTTGTAAAATCTGCTTGGTTAATAGTGTTAGGTATAATTTTTGACGGTATTGATGGTGTTATTGCGAGATCAAAAAATTTGTGTTCAATACTTGGTGCAGAGCTTGATTCGTTAGCAGACTTACTTACCTTTTGTATAGCACCGATAGTTTTAGTTTGGCAGTTAGTTGTTTATAGATATGGGTTTCCAGGAATAATGGTGTGTTTTTTATACATATTTTTTGGTGCATTGAGATTAGCAAAATTTAATTTTCTTTCTTTTTATAAACAGCAAGATGAAAAGATTTTGTTTTATGAAGGTCTTCCTGTACCAGCAGCTGCTGGGATAATTGTTTCAATAATTCTTTTGTTAAGTTTTTCAAGTGGCTGGTCTGGTGTTTCTAAAAAACATATTACGTTTTTGATCTCTTTGGTCCCAATTTTAGAAAATTTTCTTCCTGCAATAATACTGTTTTTAGGATTGTTAATGATTACAAAATTGCGTTATCCTAAAATTAACAATATATCACTTACAAAAAAGGTGTCGTTAAAAGTTTTTACAATCATAATAGTAACAACATTGTTAATTTTTTCATATCCTGAAAGTTCTATTTTCTTAATTTTTGCAGTTTATGTATTGTATGGTATTGCAGAATATTTTGTAAGAATTTATAAGATGAAAAGATTAAAGAAACAGATTACTGATGGTGAATGAAGAGATTTGATGTTGTTAAAAGAGAAGTTGTAAAAGCATATAAATATCTTTTTAAAAACAAATTTGTAGTAGGTTTTGACGGTAATATATCTGTCCGAATAGAAAAAGATAAAATTCTTATCACCCCCAAAGGAAAACAAAAAATAAATTTGTCTGAAAAAGATCTTGTAGTGATAGATTTTGACGGAAAAAAGATTTCTGGTAAAGTTCAACCTTCAGGTGAATGGCGTATACATAGTATTATATACCAAAATAGAAGAGATATTAATGCTATAGTACATACGCATCCCATATATTCAACAGTTATTAGTATTTGCGGGTTTGACCTAAACAAACCGTTGTTGCCAGAAACACTGTTTTATTTTCAAGGTATTGCACAAGTAGAATATGCAACTTTTTATACTGAAGAACTTGCAAAAATGATAAAAAAATATTTATCAAATAATGATGTTTTTGTTTTAAAAAACCATGGTTTAGTAACAATTGCTGAAGACCTACACTCTGCTGTTATAAAGACAGAAAAGTTTGAACATTTAGCAAAAATTTTTTGTCTTACAAAAATCTTAGGTAAACAAAAATTTCTTACAAATAGACAGATTAAAAAAATTAAACAAATAAAAACATTGTATTTTTGAACTTTTTTTCTTAAAACAGTTGATTTTTTAAAATTTTTATAATAAAAAAATTTACTACTACACACCTAATTGACGGGAGGTAAAACGACATGGGTGCATTAATTGGTGGTATAATAGCAGTAGCTATTGGTGTATGGTTATGGATTATATGGCCTGGACAAGTTATTGTTCTTCAAGGGAGTATACCTATAATGTTGATCGGAGCAGGACTTTTAGCAATTATCGCAGGGATTACATCAATAAAAGATACTATTGAAGCAAAAAAACTTGAAAAAGAAGCACAACAATCTTCTTCAACATCAACATCAGAAGAACAAAAATAGTTTTTTGCTCTTCAGAGTATAATATTAAGCTTTGGAATTAGGAATAATTTATTCAGCTAGAGAGATTTTTAGTTTTATAAAATTGTTCAAATATTGAACAAAATATAAAATCTGTGGGTTTTTCAAATGAATCATATGATAGAAACAGCAGACAAAAAGTTTTTGGTAATAAAACAAATTTCAGAAAATTCGCAGTATAACCAAAGAACTATTGCACGAAAAACAGGCCTTTCATTAGGACTTGTAAATTTAATAATAAAAAAACTTGTCAGGACTGGTTATATAAAAATAAAAATGCTAAATGGTAAAAAAATAGAATATATTTTAACACCAAAAGGTTTCTCAGAAAAAATTAAAAAAACATATAACTATTTTTTTAAAACAGTAAAATCCTTTATTACTACGACAGAAAAAATAAAACAAATAATCCTTCAAAAATACGAAGAAGGGGCAAAAGAGTTTTACATTCTCGCTGACGAAGAAATTTTTAAAATAATAGAATATTGTTTTAAAAATTTACCAGTTAATGATTTACAGTATAAAAGAATTTTAAAATTACCAAAAACAATTAAATCTAACGCTATTTATTTTACTGCTACTTTAGGAAAAATTTTTAGCAATTCAAAAAACATAATAAATTTGTTAGATTATTTTTGAAATATTGCAGTTTTGAAATATTATGTATGGCATGGCTTTAGCCATGCTTTATATAAATGAGGATGAACAATGCCATACAACTGGTCAGTAGACGAAAAAAAATTTAAAAAAGAAGATCCAAAAGCATACAAAATCTGGCGTATACAACAGATGATAAACTATGGCTTAGCAGGCGAAAAATTAGATGAGAAAGAAGTAAAAAAATATTGGAAAAAAATAAAAGATAAACTAGACCCACAATATCGCAAATATTTAGAAATTTTATTATGGAACAAAAAAATAAAAGTATCCTAACACCACATCAAAAGAAAATTTTAGATTTTATCTGTGAAGAAAGGTATTTCACTGACAGATATTATTTAGCTGGTGGCACAGCATTAGCAGAATTTTATTTAAAACATCGTATATCAGAAGACTTGGATTTTTTCACTGAAGAACAAAAAGTTGATACAGTAGCAATTACACGATTTTTTGAAAAAAACAAAAATAAACTAAAAATAAGAACTTTTGAAACAAGAAAAGTTTTAGGGTTGTTTAGTTTATTTTTTAATTTTGAAGATGGTGAAAAACTAAAAGTAGATTTTAATTACTATCCATTTCCTTTAATTGAGAAAGGTACAAAATATAAAAATTTAAAAATAGAAAGTATTTATGACATAGCGGTTGACAAAGTTCACACAGTAGTTTTAAATCCTCGTGCAAGAGATTTTATAGACATTTATTTTATCATTAAAGAAAAAGGGTATTCATTTAAAGATCTAATAGATAAAGCAAAGTTTAACTGGCACATATCAGCAGTTGAACTTGGTGCAAGATTTCTTGAAGCAGCAGAACTTAAAGATTACCCAAGAATGATAAAAAAATTGACCACAAAGTTTGGAAACAATTTTTTATTGATTATGCAATATCATTAAAAAAACAAATTTTTAAATAAATTTCATAATGAAACAGAAATCCGAAAAACTAACAGGTTTTTATTACTATGTAGATGATGAAAAAATAAAAGAATACAAAAATAAACCGTTAGAACTTCGTCTTCAATGGTTTTACCAAATAAACAAGCTAAGAAAATATTATCCAAAAGATATAATAAAAAAACAAGAAGAATTTAGAAAAGGCGAAATATGATTTATGTAGGGCAAGGCTTTAGCCTTGCAAAATTTTTATACAACTAAAACAATAAAATAAATTTGTAGAATACCAAAAGTTGTAAAAATATTTAAAAAACACGGTTTTAAATAGGTGGTAAGTGAATGAGTAAAAAACTCCGATGGTATTCACTTTGAAGTTGTAAAGGTAAATCGAGGTATTAGTTGTTTATAAAAATCTTATATTACACAAGTTTATGTATAAAAATGAAATTTGCAATTCGTGATGATGATGTAAATTTTTTTACTAATCCCACGGAATTAGAATATTTATATAAAGAATTATGGCAACAAAATATCTGTGTATCTTTTTCAGTTATCCCCTTTGCTGTGAAATCATATTATTGTGGTGATAGGGAAAGGTTTTATCAAGATGAGAAACAAAATCCTGTAGGAGAAAATAAAGAATTAGTAGAATTTTTGCGTGAAAAAATAAAAGAAAAAAAGGTTTCTATAATGTTACATGGTTTTTCTCATCAGTATAAAGTTGCTGTTGATAAAAAAAGTGAACCTGTGTTAGCTACACAAGATAATCTTATTAATTTTAGGAAAAATAAGCTTGGTAAAAATCTGTGTTGGTATGGGGAATATAGTTGGAAACCATATGAACAGATGAAAAAAGAAACAAAAATAGGAAAAGAATACCTTGAAGATTTATTTCAAATAAAAATAACTGTTTTTGTCCCTCCAAGTAATGATATTTCAAAGGAAGGTGTAAAAGCTGTTGCTGAATGTGGCTTAAATATTAGTGGTACAATAATGTTGTCAAAATTTAATCGTCCTGTAAATATTTATAGTATTAGAAACTGGTTTTTGAGAATATGGTGGCGACTAAATTACAACAAAATTTACCCTTATGTAATGAATTATGGCAGACATAAAGAACTTTGTGCATATGGTTTAGTTCCAAACGTTACTTTTGAAAATTTGAAACAACAATTTAACTTTTGTCGTAAGATAAATGCTCCATTTGTGTTATCTATTCATTATTGGGAAATTATAGAAAAAACATATCTTAAAGATATTTTTTGTCAATTTGTCAAATTTGTACAAAATAGTGGTAATAATATTTGTTTTGTTGAAGAATGTTATGATTAAAGAAATTTTCAAAAAACAAGTAGTAAAAAACAGTTTAATAAATTTCATTGCTAAGGGTGTTGGTTTAGTAATTTCTATTATTTTTGTTACATATATTTCAAGAAAACTTACAAAATTTGAATTAGGCGTTTTTGCTGTAATGAATATATTTATGGGAGTAATTCCTTTGATAGTTGGATTGGGCTTAGCAACTTCTGCTATTAGATTAGTACCAGAATTAAAAGCTAAAGGAGAACACCAGAAAGTTTCAGATATTATTAAATTGACCATCAGTTTACCAATACCTGAAACAATTTTGATAACTTTATTAGGAGTGTTGTTAAGTAAATTTTTGTCCATAGCTTTTTTGAAATCTTCTGAATACTCAGGATGTATAATATGGATACTTTTTATATCTTTTTTTTATTCTATTTTTGACCGTATTATTTTAGTTTGTCAATCACTACAGGAGTTTGGAAAAATTGCTATCCTTTTCATTTTTACAAATTTAATTTCCCGAATACTTGCTGTTATACTTTTGTTAAAAGGATATGGTATGGTTGGGATATTTCAAGGATTTTTAATAGGGACATTTTTAGGAGTTGTGATAGGATTTTTTACTTTACGAGAATATATTTTTTCAAAATATCATGGATATTCAATAAAAGAGTATATTAAATTTTCTTTTCCGTATTATTTACAAGGATGGGCACGTTTTGCATTTAATCAAGCAGATCAATTTCTTGTTGCTTTAATATTTGTTCCTGAAATACTTGCAGTTTATTTTATAGCAAAAAAGATCATATTTTTGTTTACTTTAATATTAGAAAGTTTACTTGAACCTTTGATACCAAAATTAGCTGAAAACAAAAGTCAAAACATAGAAATTTTTTCTAACAATTTTAAAAAATCATATTATATATTTTCTACTTTTGCTTTATTTAGTTCGTTATTTTTGCTAATTAATAGCAAAAATTTTATGTATCTACTGGGAGGGATTAAATTTTATAATCAATTTGCAGTTTTAAATATCCTTTCTGTTTCTATGTTTTTTTATTTTTTATTTTCACTTTATAGTATTTGGATTTATTTGTTATATCAGCCGATCGATATTTTAAAATTAAAATTCTTAGTCGGTATATTCAATATATTATTTGGGTTTTTATTAGGACTAAAGTTAGGATTGGTTGGTTTTGCTATTGGTCAATCTTTCGGTTTTATTATCGGCATTTTTATAATTTACTCTAAGTACAAAATAAACGATTTTAAATTTTTATTAGAGGATATAAAAAAATTTACTTTAGTTATTGTCACTTTTATAATAGGATATATTTTGAATTTATATTTTCTGCCATTAGTAGATAACTTTTCAAAAGTTATTAGAAACTTTATGGTAAATTTATTGTTATTTTCTTTTTTATACTTTGCTATTTTACGAAGAAAAATAAAAGAAGTATTTTAAAATGAACCAAAAATAATAAATAGAAAATATCTTAGAAAAATATTATAAAAATGTTGAATATTACAAAATGATGGAGAAATGGCATAAAGAACATGGAGGAATTGCTGTTGAGGATACTGTAAAGAAGTTATTAATAGAGATTCTTGAAAATTTACCTGCAGGGGCTAAAATATTAGAAATGGGTTGTGGTGAAGGTAGCATAGTCCTTTGGTTAGCTAAAAAATATTCACATCTACAATTTTTTGGGACAGACATTTCACCGGTAGGAATTGAACTAGCAAAAAATAAAAGTCAAGGAATTTCTAATGCAATTTTTATTATAGAGGATATCCAGAACTCAAGATTGAAAGACAACAGTATAGATTTAATTATATCTCAGTCGGTTCTGTAACATTTAACTGATTATTTAAAAACATTAGAAGAATGTTATAGAATATTAGTTCCTGATGGAAAAATTTTGATAAGAGTTAGTAATGGTGGCAGGTTAAACAAAGGGATAAAAGGTTTTATGATAGATTTTTTAAAATATTTGTTGAAGTTAAATAAAGTTGTTTATCTTAATCCTACATTTGAATTAAGTGGAAAGAG
The DNA here is from genome assembly GCA_964561135.1 of uncultured Elusimicrobia bacterium. Taxonomy (GTDB): domain Bacteria; phylum Elusimicrobiota; class Endomicrobiia; order DTEH01; family DTEH01; genus JANXDG01. The sequence goes on from CAZLOB010000056.1 coordinate 38,489, forward strand.
CGAGCAAAAAAGAAAACAACATAGGAGAAATTTTGATTTAGTTGAAATACCATCTGATGTTTTACTTAGAAATTTGAAAAAAATTAAGTTTTAAGATATGTTATTTTACTACATGCAAAGAATTTATCCTTCAATCAGAAAATTATATAAACAAAACATTGATAAAAAGAAAAATGATAGAACTATACGGTAGCTTTAATATTTTTCCATTTAATCATATGGGTAGAACTACAGTTGTATTAGCAGAAAAATAAAGAAAGAATTTGGAAAATGAGTATAGGACAAATTATTCAAGATTTAATTTCTAGAAGTAAAATAAAAAGAGAAATTTTAAAAATTTTCCCAAACAAACGAAGACAATGGGATATTTATTATGAGAAGAAAAAACTTCAATATTTACCATTAGAAGATATCAAGAAATATCAATTGAAAAAATTCAAAAAACTACTTCAAGTTGCAACTAAAGCATCTTATTATAAAGAAATTATAGATTCATTTGGCAAATCAATAGATGAATTTACATTAGAAGATTTAAAAAAATTTCCCATTTTGACAAAAGATATTATAAGAAAAGAAAAAATGCGTTTGTTAACTAAATCTATTAAAGAATTATTTCCAAATTCAAGTGGTGGTTCAACAGGCGAACCAATAAACTTTTATCAGGACCAAAATTACAGAGATCATGTATGGGCAACAAAGATGATTATTATGGAAACTTGTGGTTGGTATTATGGAGCAAGAGTTGCTAGGTTATGGGGAGCTCCACAAGATAGACCGAGTTTAAAAGCTAAAATTGCTTACTTTTTACAAAATACAAGATTTTATGATTCTTTTAATATGTCTGAAGAAAATATGCTAAAATACCACTATGATATGGAGAGATTTAGGCCAGATATAATAATCTCTTATGCTTCTTCTATTTATCTTCTTGCAAGATTTCTTGAAAGAAAAGGCATTAAGCCAAATTATCCCAAAATTTCAATAAGTACTTCTGCTGAGACATTATATCCACATATGAGAGAAACAATTGAGAGGGTCTTTGGTGTAAAAGTTTTTGATAAATATGGTAGCAGAGAAGTAAGCGCTATCGCGTATGAATGTGAAGAACACTCTGGATTACATATAATCATGGACAATGTTATAGTAGAATGTATTGATCCAATTACACAAAAAGAAGTTTTTGACCAACCAGGTGAACTATTAATAACAGACCTTAATAATTACGGAATGCCATTTATAAGATATAAAATAGGTGATATGGGGATCTTAAGTAAAGAAAAGTGTAAATGTGGGAGAAATACTATTCTTCTTAAAAAAGTGATAGGAAGAACTACAGATAACTTTATATTAAAGAATGGAAGAATTATTCATGGTGAATATTTTACCCATCTTTTTTACGGTATAGATGGAATAAAAGAGTTTCAGTTTGTTCAGGAGACTATTGACAAATTTAATCTTTATATTGTAAGGGATGACAATTTTGATGAAGAAACTCTAATTAAAATTCAAAAAAATATAAAAGAAGTTATTGGGAACGATAGCGAACTAAATATACATTTCTTAGACTCTATTCCAAAAACTCCTACTGGTAAATATAGGTTTACAATATCAAAAATTAACTTGGAAGAGATTCTATGAATAATAAAGTTGTCGTTGTAAAGACAGATGATAAATATCCAAATTATCCATATTGGTCAAATAAACTTTATCCGGAATTTAAAGATGATCCTAATTTTAAAGTTGATGTAACTAAAGAAAATTCACTTTGGGATGCTGTAAGAAATTTATTTTTTCATATGGGATTAGATGAAGAAAACTTCAACAAAGAAAATTGGAATCCTTTTAAAAATTTTGTTAAAGAAGGTGATACTATATTAATAAAGCCTAATTGGGTAAGGGATTACAATCCAATTAATAGGAAAAGCATAGATTCTTTAATTACCCATACTTCTTTAATTAAAATAGTAATTGATTATGTGTTAAAAGCGATAAATTATAATGGTAAAATTATAGTTGGTGATGCACCATTACAGAATTGTAATTTTAGTAATTTAATTAAGAAAACAAAAATCAAAGATTTAATAGATGGTTATAGAATGGCATATAAAAATGTAGAATTTATTATTGAAGATTGGCGTCTTACTATTTTGGAAAAGAAAATAGGACAGAAAATAAAAGAAGTTGATGATAGATACAAAATTATTGATTTAAAAGAAAAAAGTTTTCTTAATGAAATTGCAGATTATTACAGCAAATTTAGAGTTACATGTTATGACCATAATTTAATGTTAGAACATCATAATAAAGACAAACACGAATATCTTGTTACTAATAGAATTTTTGAGGCAGATTTGATAATAAACTTGCCAAAGTTAAAAACACATATAAAAGCGGGCTTGACAGGTGCACTTAAAAATCTAATTGGAATAAATGGACATAAAGAGTTTTTACCACACCATATTAAAGGTTCATATCTTGAAGGCGGAGATAATTATATGAATCCCTCTTTTTGGAAAAGAGTATATGAGAACTTTGATGAAAAGGTCTGGAGTAATATTAGAAAAAATAATAAATTTATAAATAAAATAAATTTTCAAATTTTAAGAATTCTTTGGTGGTTATGGTATATATTTTCTAATAGATAAAAAATTAGGAATTCTCATTGGTGGTTTTAATCCAGCAGTGATTGACGCAGTTATTGCAAAAATTATTGGGTATAATATATCCAGAATACCAACTGTTTACAATGCTCTTTATAATGTCAAATCATTGTTTTCGCTTTTAAAAAATGAGGAAATATATGTAAAATGGATTGAGGATGGGGAGATAAGTGATAAATCTTTAAATGAGATAAATAGTTTTGATTTTATTCCACCAAAATTTTGGAAAAGAGCGATGAGTAAAAAAAGTTAAAGTTTGAGTCATGAAGATTTTGTTTATAAATAGACAACTTGGTATTTTTTGGGGTGGTGGAGAAAGTTTTGATTATAATTTAGCAAAAGCTTTGCAGAAAATGGGACACGATGTTTTTATTTTAACTGGTAAACCCTTGTTTTCTCCACCTAAAAATAAAGTTGATTTAGAAACATTTTATTTATCTACACCGTATTTGAGAGGAATCAGCTATAAACTTGGTAATAAGATACCAAAAATACCAAACGCAATAGCACAACTTGATTTAATTATTTTTGAAAAAAAAGTATTTAAGTGGATTAAAGAAAATAAAGATAAATTTGATGTTATCCAGATTTTGTCTCGTCTGAGATTAGCAGAAAAAATTGTTAATGAATTGAAATTACCAGTAATATTATGGTTTCCCGGACCACCATCTGAAAAGTGGGATATTCCTATTATAAAGCGATTAAAAGATAATCCTTTGATAAAATTTTTTGCTGCAGGGGATACTATAAGATATCTTAAAGAAAAAGGGATTGAAATAGATGATATTCCTCCGGGTATTAATTATGATTTATTCGCAAAAACTTCATCAGATATTAGGCAAAAAAATAATATCAAAGACGAAGAAATTGTTTTAATTTCGGTAGGTAGATTAATCGCAGGTAAAGGATTTGAGTTTTTAATTGATGGGTTTAATGAAGCAGTTAAAAAGGCTCCAAATTTAAAATTGATGATTGTTGGAGATGGTGTTTTGAGACATAAATTAGAAAAAAAAGTAGTTGAATTTAGAATTCGAAATAAGGTGATATTTGCAGGAAAGATAAAGTACGATGAATTGCCAAAATATTATTCTGCTGCTGATCTTTTTTTACTTCTTTCTTCATATGAAAGTTTCTCTATTGTTGTTTCAGAAGCAATGGCTTGTGAGTTACCGATTATAGCAACAAATGTTGGTTACCTTCCTATGCGGATAAGAAATGGTATAAATGGTTTTTTAGTAGATTATGGAGATATAAAAACTCTTAAAGAAAAAATTCTTTACCTTGTGGAAAACCCTGATATAAGAAAAAAAATAGGTGAATTAAATAGAAAAGAGGTAATAGAAAAATATTCTTGGGAAGAAACTGCAAAAAAAGTTTTAAAATTATATGATGAGGTTGTAAGAAATAAAAAAATCAATAAAAAAATTTTA
>CAZLOB010000057.1:0-27534 GCA_964561135.1 uncultured Elusimicrobia bacterium
TTAAAAAATTCTTCTCTTTTATTTTTCGGGATTGCTTCTAATATAGGTAGAATAAGATTACCTTCTCCATAAAATAAATCTATCCAAGCATATTTGTAGAGAATATCTTTTATTTCTGGGAAAATAAATTTTTTAAAGATATCTATTGATGTAAGATGAGCTCCGAATTCTCTTCTCTTTTTCTCAATGGATATATAAGGTGTTATTCCTATGTCTTTAACATAACCACTATCTATCCTTATTGTGTTGCCGATTTTTTCTTTTTTGGGTTTATAAATTATCTTTGCCATATGATAAGTTTATTCCCATCGGAGAGGGCGGGATTCGAACCCGCGGTCCAGGTTTTACCCCGGACAACTGCTTAGCAGGCAGCTGCCTTAAACCACTCGGCCACCTCTCCACTATAGTTATCAAGTTTACAATTATAAATTTTATTTCAAAAATTTTTTACTTGTGTTTACTTAAGCTTTTAAATAATTTTATAATTAAAGGTTTTGTTGTTGGCAGATTTTCAGTTATAATTTTCCAAATTATAGTTGTATCAATTCCAAAGTATTCATGTATTACAACATTTCTTAGACCAATCATTTTTTTCCATGGGATTTCAGAATATTTAGTTCTAATCCTTTCTGGTATATTTTTTGAAGCTTCACCAATAATTTCGAGATTTCTTAACACAGCATCTAAAACCATATCGTTTTTGCTAAAAGTTTCATAATCCATATTTTTTATATATGTTTGAATTTTGTTTATTGCTGTAATAATATCTTCAATAAACATTTTATAATTTTTTTTCTTAGGCATAGATAATTTCTTTTAAAATTCTATTTTTAATTTGGGGTTTTAACGCTTTTTTTGTAACAAGGTCAACTTTTCTTTTTAATACTTTTTCAAGAAATTCTTTAAGGTCTAAAAATTCCCAACCTATTGGTTCATAAAATTCTACAAGTATATCTATGTCGCTATTTAATGTTTCTTCATAACGACTATATGAACCAAAAATACCTATTTTTTTAACTTTAAATTTCTCTTTTAGAACCGGTTTATATTTTTTTAATATTTTTTCTATTTCTTTTAACGATCTCATAACTTAACAAAAGATTAGATTATCATTTGCATAAGTTGTTAACAATAAATTATCAAAAATTGAAAGATAAATCAATATATTGTATTGTTTTGGTATGAAAAACAAAATTTGTTTGATTGTATTGTTATTTTTTTTCGGATGTTCTTCTAAATTTGTTGAGGTTGAACAAACACGGTTTTTAATGGATACAATCTGTCAGATAAAAATTTATTGTGAAAGTAAAGAATATGGAGAAAAAGTTCTTGATGATGTTTTCTCTGAAATTGAAAAGATTGATAAACAGTTTGGTTTCACTCAAGAAAGCGAAATAATGAAAATAAATCTTTATGTTGGCAAAAAAAAGGTAAAAGTGTCTAGCGAAACGATAGTACTTATAGACAAGAGTATAAAATTAAGTGAGTTAACACATGGCGCGTTTGATATAACAACAGGTGTTTTAAGTAACCTTTGGGGATTTGAAAATTTTTCTAAAAAAACAAGTTTTGTAGTACCTAAAGAAGATGAGATTAAAAAATCGTTAAATTTGGTTGGATATGATAAAATTGTCTTAGATAAAAACAACAATACTGTTTTTCTTAAAAAATCTGATATGAAAATAAACCTTGGTGGTATTGCAAAAGGTTATGCATTAAAAGTTGCAAAAGATATGATTGAAAGTTATAAAATAAAAAAATTTTTGTTAAATTTTGGTGGCGATGTATATGTTAAAAATACATTAGATAAAAAACCGTGGCGGATAGCTGTCCAACATCCACGTGATAACCAAAAATTTCTTTGTGTGTTAGAACTTTTTAACGGCTGTGTTGCAACCTCTGGCGATTACGAACGATGTTTTTTTTATAATGGAAAAAGATATCATCATATTTTTGATCCAAAAACCGGATATCCTGCAAATAATGGTATAATTTCAGTAACAATTGTTTTTGACGACCCTGTTGTTTCAGACGCTTTGGCAACAGCAATGTTTGTTTTAGGTGAAGAAAAATTTCAAATTATAACGGACAAGTTTGGTGTTGAATATTTAATTGCAAAAGAAGAAAAAAATAAGATTAAAGTATTAACTTCAAAGAATATAAAAAAGTATATTAATGAAAGATATTTCTAAACCAACCTTATTTGATTTTGTTTTGATTATTATTTTTTTGTCTATATCTTTGCTTTTTGCTTATTTTTTATATTCAAACAATTTTGTTTTAAAAAATGGTTTTGTTGAAATATATCAGAATAACCAGCTCGTTATTAAACTTTCATTAGATGAAAATAAGCTAATAGAGTTTAAGGATTTTGTTGTTGAGATTAAAGATAAAAAAGTGAGAATGAAAAACTCAAATTGTCCATATAAAATTTGTGTTCATACAGGCTGGATATTAAAACCATATCAACAAATTGTTTGTGTACCAAACAAAGTTGTAATAAAAATTATATCAGAAAGAAATAAAAAAAATTTTGTTGATTCTATTACATATTAATTTATGAACAAAGAAAATAAAGTAGTTTATTTATCTCTTCTTGCTTCGTCAGCACAGATTTTAGAATCTTTTTTTCCTCATCCTTTGCCTGCTGCAAGATTAGGTTTAGCAAATATGATAAGTTTGTTAGCTATGGTTAGATATGGATTTGAGACAGCATTAACTGTTGCCATATTAAGGACGGTTCTTTCAGCTTTGTATTTAGGTACTTTTATGTCAATTTCATTTTTTTTAAGTTTTTTTTCAGCAATTGTTTCAACTTTTGGTATGTATTTAGTTTATTTGTTTTCACAAAAAACTTTTTTGAAGTTCAGTTTGTTAGGTATAAGTATATCTGGTGCTGTTTTACATAATTTTACTCAACTTTGTATTGTATATTTGTTTTTTATTCCACAAAAAAATATATTTTTGTTTACTCCGTTATTGGTTTTTCTTGGACTTATAAGTGGTTCAATAACAGGATGGCTTTCATTAAAGACAGTAAAGTATTTTTATGTTGAAGGTAATGAGTTTAAAAAAAACCAAAACGAAACAATAGAAATATTTGACAATGAAGAGATTGTTATTCAACATTGGTTGTCAAAAGTTGTTATATTTGCAGCTTTGATATTTGTTTTTTTTACAAAAAATATTTTTCTACAATCAGGGATGTTTTTTTTATGTTTTTTGTTTCACTTGTTTAAAAAAAATGTTAAGTCTTTATTTGTTGCTATTAAGAAAATTGTGTGGTTGGTAGTTTTTTTGTTTCTTCTTTCAATTATTTTTGTTAGAACAGGAAAAAAATTTTTGGATTTTAAACCTATCACATTTACTATTGATGGATTGATAATAGGTATTGTTTATAGCTTAAGGTTAATAAATATTGTTGCTTTAAGTAATATTGTTGTGGGTTTGTTTAGTAAAAAAGAGATGTTTTTGCTTGTCAAAAAATTTTTAGGTAAAAAAATGTCAAAAATATTTGTTTTGAGTTTTTATATATTACCTGATTTTATAGATGAGTTAAAAAAGAAGTTAAGAAAGATTGCAAGTTTTAAAGATATACCTAAATTTATAGCTGAATATTTGTAAAAATAGAAACCAGGGGTTTATAATCTTCATCAAAATTAGTAGAAAAAAGTTTTTAACAGGAGGTATTATATACTATGCATCCTGAAAAATTTACTTTGAAAACACAAGAAGTTTTATACAACGCACAAAGGTTGCTCGAAAAAAAACAAAATCCTGAACTTACTCCTGAACATATTTTATGGGCGTTGTTGTCTACTGAAGATTCATTCACTGTTGAGATTATCAAAAAAATAGGTGCTGATGTGAAAAGAATATTATCCGAAGTTGAGTTACAAATTGATGCGTTGCCAAAAAGTTCTACTTATACTGCTCCCTCAGGAGGAGTATATGTATCAATAAGAACAAAAAAAGTGTTTGATTATGCTTTAGATTACGCATCAGAGTTCAAAGATGATTATATTTCTGTAGAACACTTGTTATTAGGGATAATAAAAGAAAATGGTATTTCTGCAAAAATTTTATTAAAACATGGTGTTACAGAAGAAAAAGTTTTACAAGCATTAAAAATTTTACGTGGTACAGAACGTATTACAGACCAAACGCCAGAAGAAAAGTATAAACCGCTTGAACGTTTCGGAAGAGATCTTACACATCTTGCCCGTCTTGGTAAACTCGACCCTGTTATTGGTAGAGATCAAGAGATTAGAAGAACAATACAAGTTTTATCTCGTAGGACGAAAAACAATCCTGTTTTAATAGGTGATCCAGGTGTAGGTAAAACTGCAATTGTTGAAGGGTTAGCACAACGAATTGTTGCAGGTGATGTTCCAGAAAATTTAAAAGATAAAATTGTTTTTCAGTTAGATATGGGTTCATTAATTGCAGGGACAAAATTTCGTGGCGAGTTTGAAGAACGGCTTAAATCAGTATTAAAAACAGTTGCTGAATCAAAAGGACAAATTATTCTTTTTATAGACGAGGTACATTTAATTGTTGGTGCAGGCGCTGCTGAAGGAGCAATTGATGCGTCTAACATATTAAAACCTATGTTAGCACGTGGTGAATTAAGATGTATCGGTGCAACAACTATAGATGAATATAGAAAATATATTGAGAAAGATCGCGCACTTGAAAGAAGATTCCAACCAATTTTAGTTTCCGAACCTACTGTTGAAGACACTATTGCTATACTTCGTGGATTAAAAGAAAAATATGAAGTACATCATGGTATAAAAATAAAAGATGAAGCTTTGATTGCAGCTGCTGTGTTGTCAAATAGATATATTACTGACAGGTTTTTGCCTGACAAAGCAATTGATTTAGTTGATGAAGCAGCAAGTAAATTAAGAATAGAAATTGATTCAATGCCAGCTGAGGTTGATGATATACAAAGAAAAATAAGACAACTTGAGATTGAAAAAGAAGCAATTAAAACAGGTATTGGAAGTGAACCTGTGGATGAGAAAGAGTTGAATAAAAAGTTGCAAGAGATTGATTCTCAAATCGATGAGTTGAAAAAAAAATATGATGTTTTATATCAACAATGGCAAAAAGAAAAGGAACTTATAACAAAAATTAAAAATGTGAAACAGGAAATTGATAATTTAAAAATCACAAGACAACAAGCTGAACGCGAGGGTAACTTAGCTTTGGTTGCAGAAATCCAATATGGACGTTTACCTGCAAAAGAGAAAGAACTTGCAGAACTTTATAATCAATTAAAAGAAGTTCAAAAAGAGCAAAAAATGTTAAAAGAGGAGGTTGATGAAGAAGATATTGCTGAGATTATCTCAAAATGGACTGGAATACCGGTTAAAAAATTGGTTCAAACAGAAAAAGAAAAATTGTTGCAAATGGAACAACATTTAAAGCAATATATCGTTGGGCAAGATCATGCTATTCAAAGAGTATGTGATTGTATTCGCAGGGCAAGGACTGGTCTTGTTGATACTAACAGGCCATTAGGTGTGTTTTTGTTTTTAGGTCCAACAGGTGTTGGAAAAACAGAACTTGCGAAACGGCTGGCTGAGTTTTTGTTTAATGATCAAAAATATTTAATAAGAATCGATATGTCTGAATATATGGAAAAACATTCAGTTGCAAGATTGATTGGTGCACCACCTGGTTATGTTGGTTATGAAGAAGGAGGACAACTTACAGAAGCTGTAAGAAGAAAACCGTATTCTGTTATTTTATTTGACGAGGTTGAGAAAGCACATCCTGAAGTTTTCAATGTTTTGCTACAAGTATTTGATGATGGTAGGTTAACTGATGGTAGAGGAAGAACCGTGGATTTTAAAAATACTGTTATCATAATGACATCTAATATTGCAACAGATGTTATCACAGAACTTGAGACAAAAGAAAAAATGTCGTATGAACAAATTTATCAATATGTATTTGATGAGTTGAAAAAATTTTTCAAAATAGAGTTTTTGAACAGAATCGACGAAATTATTATTTTCAATAGATTAACTTTAAAGGATATAATAAAAATTGTAGAAATACAACTGAAAGATGTACAAAAGAAATTAAGAGAAAAAGATATTGAAGTAGAATTTACTGAAGATGTTAAAGAGTTTTTAGCAAAAATAGGTTTTGATATTACATTTGGTGCAAGACCACTTAAACGTGTAATTCAACAGAAGGTTTACAACTTAATTGCAAAAGAAATACTTGAAGGAAAAATTAAAGAAAAAAATAAAATTGTTGTGGATATTGATTCTAAGAATAATATTTTTGTAAAAATTGAAAAAAGCAATAACTAATTTAAATGCAAAAAAGTCAATTAATAAAAGTTCTACAAGAAATTTTAGAGTTTGAATATACTGACCTATTTGTCTATAATGCTGAAGCTGAGTTATTTAAAAAGAAGATAAAAAATGGTGAAAATTTAGTCAAAATGTATAAAAATTTTGCAATGGATGAACTCACACATGCAGATGTTATCTCACAAAAAATAATTTCTCTTAAAGGTGTCCCTCGTTGGAAATATAAATTAATTGAAATCTCAAAGTATGTTCATGAAACACTTAAAAATCATATTGAGCGAGAACTCCAAGCAATAAGAATATATACTAATCTATTAAGTCAAATTGAAGATAGAGAATTTAAAATAACTATTAAGGGGATAATTTCTAACGAAAAAGACCATCTCATTCATCTTACAAAATTTTATAATAATTTAAAGTAAAAAGACTAAAACCAGTTTTTTAAACTTGCCTAACTTGATTTTGATTAAAAATTTTTGTACTTAAAACAAATTGCTATTTTTCAAAAAGGAGGAAAGTTTATGGAGATAAAATTACAGCGAGAAGAATTTTTATCATCATTGGATTTATTAGAACCTGTTGCAAGTGTACATACGGGTTTACCTATCACACCAGATGTTTTAATTTCTACAGTGGGAAAAGATAAATGTAAGCTAATAGCTACAGATATTGAGACAGCATTACAAATTGAAGTTAGTTGCAAAGTTATTTCTGAAGGCGAAATTTGTATTCCTGCAAAAAAATTAGTTGCTGCGGTTAAAGAACTTGATGAAGAAGAAATTCTTCTAAAAACAGAGGACGAAAAAACTCCAGTTGCATATATCTATTGTAGCAAAGTGAAACATACTTTTATTGGCCAGCCTGCAAAAAATCATCCCGGTATGCCAAAATATGATGAGAAACAAGTAAAATCAAACCAGGTTGTTTTACCTACTGAAGTTTTATTAGACGCGTTTAATAAAACAGTTTTCGCTACATCTAAAGAAGAAACAAGATATTATCTTAATGGTGTTTATGTTAATATACAAAAAGATGTAGTGAAATTTGTTGCAACAGATGGGCGTAGATTAGCATATGTTACAAGATCAATACCTGCAAGCAAAGTTGTTGTTTCAGGTATTGTACCGACGAAGTCTGTTGAACGAGTAATAGATATTTTAGAAGAAACGGAAGAAGAAAGTTGTAAGATTTCTTTGTTAGAAGACCATTTTGTTTTTGAAGTTGACAACATTTGTTTTGTAAGTAGATTGGTGCAAGGCGAGTTTCCTGCTTATGAACAGGTAATCCCTAAAATTACAAATACATTGTCTATTCAGGTTAAGAAACTGGTCAAAGGTATAAAACAAGCATCTTGGGTTACTGGTGAAAAAGGTTTTGGAATGAAATTTTTAATTACCAAAGGTGGAATAAAACTTTCTTCTGCAGTTGAATCTGTTGGTATTGCTGAGGTTGAAATTGAAGCAAATTATTCAGGTAAAGATGTTGAGGTAAAGTTTGAACCAAGTTATATTTTAGATGTGCTTGATGTTCTTGATGAGGATGTTAATGTAGTTATAGGTATTAATGAACCTACATCACCATGGACTTTCGCACCTGCAAATGATAAAGATTATTTATACATTCTTATGCCAATGAAGTTATAAAATTCATAATAAAACTTATCTTGTCTTATGGATAAATTTGTTTGTGTAGATTCTGTTTTAAAAAAAATACTTCGTAATTATGGTATTTCTGAAGAATTAGAAAAATTGTATTCTATTTGGGAACAAGTTATAGGTACAAAACTTGCCAAAAAAATACAACTTTGTGGTATCAAAAAAGATGTACTATTAGTAACTGTAGATACTTCTGCGCACCATCATTATTTAAAATTACATAAAAAAGAATGGTTACAAAAAATTAATAGTTTCCTATCTTCTGAAAAACAAAAAATTGTCTATAATGATATCAAAGTTATCAAATTATGAATGATAAAAAATTATTTGGTACAGATGGTATCCGTGGTATTGTAGGCGAGTTTCCGTTTGAAAAAAAATTTATTTCTTTAATAGGTAATTGCTCTGCTTTTTATCTTAAAAAAGTTTTTAATGTTGATAAAGCAATTATAGGATGGGATACAAGAGAATCAAGCGAGTGGATTGCGAAACTGTTAATGAAATCTTTTATAAAACAAGGGTTTAATGTATTTTGTGCAGAAGTTTTTACTACAGGGGGAATTGCACTATTATGTAGAAAAAACAATGCAGTAGGAATAGTTGTTTCAGCTTCACATAATCCATATCAATATAATGGTATAAAATTTTTGACACCGGCTGGAGTAAAAATTCCTGTTGAAATTGAAGAAGAGATTGAAAAATTGATTTTCTCAAATAAAAAAATAGAAAAAAATGGCAATGGGAAGATTATCTCTTATAAATCTTCTGCTGAAAAAATTTATTTTGATTTTCTTTTAGAAAGATTAAAAGGAGTTTGTTCTTTACCAATACATAATTTCTCTTTAGTTGTAGATTGTGGTAACGGAGCGACAAGTGTTTTAGTCCCAAAACTGTTTAAAAAAATGTTTTCAAAAGTAAGGTTTATAAATATAAATCCTGATGGGAAAAATATAAATGCAAATTGTGGATCGTTATACCCTGAAACTGTTAAAAAAGAATTGAAAAATGGTGAAATAGGGATAGTTTTTGACGGAGATGCTGATAGAGTTATATTTTTAGATGAAAAAAAAGTTATTCGTGATGGAGATTATATTATAGGAATTTTAGCAGACGAATATAAAAAAAATAAAAAGTTAAAAAATTCGTTAGTAGTTGTTTCGATAATGTCAAATTTAGGATTGATAAAATTTTTATGGAGTAAAAATATAAAAGTTATTCAATGTCCAGTCGGAGACAAATATGTTTCTGAATACTTAGCAAAATATAATGGTACTCTTGGTGGCGAACAATCAGGACATATTGTTTTGTATGATCTTTTACCTACGGGTGATGGTGTGTTAACTACAGTTGAAGTTATAAGAACAATGTTGGTTAATAATAAAAAATTGTATCAACTATGTAGCATATTTGAAAAATATCCTCAATTAATAAAAAATGTAAAGACAAAAGTAAAACCCCCAATTGAAGAAATTTTTGATAAAAAGTTGTTGTCTGATTTAGAAAAAAAGATAAACGGAAGAATAGTGTTGAGATATTCTGGCACAGAACCATTGTTTAGAATAATGGTTGAAGGAAAAGACAAAAAAGTAATAAAAAACACAGCAGAGTTTTTAGCAAAAAAATTCTTAAAGTATGTAAAAAATATTAAGAATTGATAAACCATGGTTAAACTAGGAGTTAATATTGACCATATTGCAACATTAAGGCAACAAAGAAAAATTGGTTATCCATCTGTTATTGAAGCAGCAAAAATTGTTGAATCCTGCGGTGCTGACCAAATTACTGTGCATCTTAGAGAGGATAGAAGACATATCCAAGATGAAGATGTTGTTGAATTAAAGAAAATTTTAAAAATACCACTAAATCTTGAGATGTCATTAAATAAAAAAATAGTAGAGTTTGCTTTAAAAGTAAAACCAAATGAAGTTTGTATTGTACCTGAAAGAAGAAGAGAACTTACAACTGAAGGTGGTTTGGATCTTAAGAAAAATTACAAAAGGTTAAAAAATGTAATACCAAAACTTAAACAAGAAGGAATTGTGGTAAGTTTGTTTATTGAACCTGAGATAGAATCAATAAGATTAGCAAAGGAATTACAGGCAGATGCTGTTGAACTTCATACAGGGAAGTATTCTTTATGTAAAGTTGGATCAAGAGAATTTTACAAAGAACTAGAAAAAATAAAAAAAGCAGCTAAGTTTGTTGTAAAAGAAGATTTAATACTTAATGCGGGTCATGGGCTTGATTATACCAATGTAAGACCAATTGCTGAAATTGAAGGTATGAATACTTTAAACATTGGTTTTTCAATAGTAGCACGAGCTGTGTTTGTAGGTTTAGATAATGCAGTAAAAGAAATGCTGAATTTAATCAGGAGAAGATAAAATGTGTGGAATAATAGGTTATGTAGGTAAAAAAAATATTTTAGATGTTTTAATTAATGGTCTTAAAAAACTTGAGTATCGTGGGTATGATTCAAGCGGTCTTGCTATTTACGGACAAAATGCTATCTTTACTCATCGAGCTGTTGGAAAAGTTGATAACATGGTTTTAAGTCTTCCTAAAATAATTAAAGAAATTGTTGAAACACCATTAGATGAAAAAACATACATAGGTTTAGCTCATACAAGATGGGCAACTCATGGTCGACCTTCCGAAGAAAATGCTCACCCACATATAGATTGTAGCAAAGAATTTGTTTTAGTGCATAACGGAATAATAGAAAATTATATGCAACTAAAATCTGAACTTGTTAACCATAAGTTTTTATCACAAACTGATACTGAAGTCGTGGTCCATTTAATTGAAGAAAAGTATAAAACACAAAAGAATATTCTTAAAGCATTTTCTGAGACAATAAAAATGTTAGAAGGTTCATTTGCGATAGTTTTGTTTACAAAACATGAGCCACAAAAACTGTTTTTTGCAAGAAAAGACTCCCCTTTAATTATCGGTATAGGTGATGATGAAAAAATTGTTGCTTCAGATGTCTTAGCAATGCTAGATTATACAAACAAGTTTATATTTTTAGAAAATGGTGATTATGGATATGTTACAAAAGATGATGTCAAAATTTTTAATATTTATAAAGAAAAAGAAGAAATAAGGACTGTTCAAATAGTAAACTGGACAGCTCAGATGGCTCAAAAAGCAGGTTTTAAACATTTTATGTTAAAAGAAATATACGAACAACCTCAAGTTTTAAGAGAAAATATTGTATCACGAGTTTTTGATGAAGAAATTGTGTTTGATGAAGAAATTAATTTTAGAAAAAAAGATTTAAAAAAGGTAAAAAAGATTCTTATGATAGGTTGTGGGACATCATATCATGCTGCGTTAGTTTGTAAATATTTTTTTGAAAGTATAGTTAAGATACCTGTTGAGGTTGATATAGGTTCTGAGTTTAGATATAGAGATTTTGTTTTAGAAAAGGATACTTTAGCAATTTTTATTTCACAATCAGGTGAGACAGCAGATACATTAGCTTCGTTAAGAATTATAAAACAAAAGGGAATACCAACAATTAGTGTTTGTAATGTTATTGGTTCTTCGTTATATCGTGAGGCAGATGCTAATATTTATATTCGTTGCGGACCTGAGATAGGTGTTGCTTCAACAAAAGCGTTTTTAGGACAACTTGTTTGTTTGTATTTATTTGGTTTATACCTTGCTAAAATTAAACAGACTATTTTAGAAGAAAAATTCTTAAATCTTCTTTCAGATTTATTGAAAACACCTACTTATATTGAAAGAATTCTTTCTGATACTTCTTATATAAAATTTCTTGCAAGTCAGTTTTATACAAAACATGATTTTTTATATCTAGCACGAGGTATAAACTATCCTATAGCATTAGAAGGTGCGTTAAAACTTAAAGAAATTTCTTATATTCATGCAGAAGGATACCCAGCAGGCGAGATGAAACACGGTCCAATTGCTTTAATTGATAAAGATACACCTGTTGTGGTAATAGCAACAAAAGGAGCTCTTTTACAAAAAGTTTTTTCTAACCTTGAAGAAGTTAAATCTCGTCAAGCAAAGGTTATTGCGTTAACAAATTATGATGTTTCTTCAAAAAGTATAGATTACAAAATTGAAGTCCCTTATACTGACGAACTTGTTTCACCTATAATAAATGTAGTCCCTTTACAACTTTTGGCATACTATATTGCTGATATGTTAGGTAGAGAAATAGACCAACCAAGGAATTTAGCAAAAAGTGTTACTGTAGAATAGTTTATTCTGAAAGGCGAATAATAGAACCAGTTTTTTTTGTGTATTTATATGCTAATTCTATTGAATAAGAAAAGATGATAGCATAGATCATACATAAAATATAACCTTTTACTAATCCATATTTAAATGTCTCTTCAAATCCGTATCCTTTCCTAAAATATTCTAAAAAATAAGTTAAGGGGATAAATTCTGCAATTTTTATTAACCATTTTGGTAATGTAGTTACTGGATAGTAAATACCACAAATTAGCATTGTAAGTATAGATACAGACCAAGCAATAATGTCAACTCTTTGTCCATAAAGAAGAATAAAAAAATTTACAAACATACCTAAAATTAGTCCTGTTAAAAATATTCCTAATAAAGAAACTAAAACAATGTTAATTTTTGGTAGATAAAATCCAAACAAATAATGAGATATAATTGAAAGTAATAAAAATACAATTATCCCACGAATAACACCTATCACCCAACTACCAATGATATAATGATAAAGTTTTGTAGGTGTGACAAACAGTTGTTTTATACTTTTTGACCAAATTTCATATAGTATTCCATACGAAACTTCAAGTTGTGTTATTTGTAGAACTCCCGAAGTTATTGTACCTGTAAGTAAAAAAGAAATAAGAGTAGTATCTAATTTCAAAAATGTGCTCAACATACCTATCGATATAATTCCGATCACAGGCCAAAAAAGAAGGTCAAAAAATGTGAACACATTTCTTATTGCAAAAATATAGTTTCTATAAATATAAGCATAAATTTTTGAAAATTCTTTTTTCATAAATGTGCGAGTTTCAAAAATACTTCTTCTAAACTAGTTGATTTTGTAGTATTAAAAATTTCTTGTAATGTTCCTACTGTAAGAATTTTTCCATTGTTTATAAAAGCGATTCTGTCAGATAATTCTTCTGCTTCTTTCATATAATGCGTAGTTAAAATAATAGTTATATTTTGTTCTTGTTTTAGTTTTTTTATAAATTGTCTAATTTTTATAGAAACTTCGGGATCTAAACCTAAAGTTGGTTCATCAAGTAACAATATTTCAGGGTCGTTAATTAAAGATTTTGCTAATGCAAGACGTTGTTTTGTCCCTGTTGAAAGTTCGTCAAACCTTACATCTGCAAATTTTTCCAGTTCAAAGATTGAGATAAGTTTTTCAACTTGTTGTTTAAGTTTTTTACCTGTAATTCCGTAAAGTAAACCATAGAATTTAAGAAGTTCTTTAACTGTCATACACCAAGGAAAATTAGGGTTTCCTGAACACATGTTCATTTTTCTTTTTATTTGTTCTGGGATAGTAGTTTCTAGTTTTGTGCCAAAAATAAAAACTTCGCCGTTGTCAGGCAAGATTTGTCCCATTATGATATTTAACAAAGTTGTTTTACCAGAACCGTTTGGCCCTAATAAGGTAAAAATTTCTTTTTTGTAGACCTCTAATGATACTTTATCTACTGCTAAAACTTTCCTTTTTTTGAAACCTAAAAAAGTTGTGTATGTTTTTGATATATTTTTTAATTGAATTATTGTTTCGAAGTTCATGCCTGTATTTTTATTATTTTTGTAAATTAACTTCAATAGTTCTTTTCGTTGATTTACAAGTTGAAAAACAGAAATATTTTTTATAAAAAGTTAAAATATGATTATCAAAAAAATATTCGTTTTATTTTTTTCAATCATAATTTTTGTTTTGTTAGATACAAAAGAAATTTTTGAAGAAAAAATAAGTTTTGATAGTTGTTATCTTCCAACTAAAAAAGTAGCATTAACTTTTGATGATGGTCCTCATCCGTACTTTACAGAAAGTATACTTAAAATACTTACAGAATACAACATAAAAGCAACTTTTTTCTTAGTAGGCATTCAGGCAAAAAAATATCCATATTTAGTAAAACTTTTGTCTGAAAGTAACCATTGTAAAATTGGCAATCATACGTTTTCTCACAAAAATCTTACAAAATTGTCAGAAAAAGAAATTTTTAACGAACTTTACTTGACATATCAAATTTTAAATTCTATTACTGGTGGTAAGAATATTATTCCTTATTTTCGTCCACCAGGTGGACATTATAATAACAATGTATTAAAAGTTGCTGATAAACTTAATTTTAAAATGGTTTTGTGGAGTATATTTACAAATGATCATAGTAAAAAAATTACTGAAAAAGAGTTAATTAATACAATTATTTATTCGTTATCTTCAGATAAAGAGATAATTTTACTACATTCTGGGAGTAAAACAACATTAAATTGTTTACCTAAAATTATAGAAATTTTGAAAGAAAGAAATTACGAGTTTGTCAGTGTTGATGAAATATTAGAAGATGAAACCTATTTTGTCAATTGATTTTGGTGAAAAACGTATAGGTTTAGCAATATCTGATGAATTACATCTTTTAGCTCACCCATTAAAAACCATTATAAATAATAAAAATGTTTTTGAACAGATTTCAAAAGTTGTAAAAGAATATAATGTTGAAAAAATTATTGTTGGGTATCCTGTTTGGGATAAACCTACTAGTATTGTTGAAAAGATTAATGATTTTGTAAGAAATTTAAAAAAACATATAAGTGTAGAAATAGAATTTGTAAATGAGATGTATAGTAGCAAAACAGCGTGCGAGAAACTTTCATCTATTGGGAAGAAGTACAAAAAGTATAAACATAAACTTGATAGTTACGCTGCTGCTATTATTTTGCAAGATTATTTAGATTCTAAAAAATAGCCATGAGGTTAAAACTTTTTGTAAGAACATTGTTGGTTTTTATGTTTATAATTTTTTTTGTTGATTTTATTCCCAAAAAGAAGAAGACCATTTTTATCCCAAAAAACGTTTCTGCAAAATATATTGGTAGCCTTTTAGAAGATGAAAAGCTTATTTTGTCTAAAACAATTTTTCGTTGGGTTGTGTTTTTGACGATGAGTGAGAGAAAGATTAAATCAGGTAATTATGAGCTTTATTTTTCTATTACTTGTTTACCAACAGTGTATAATCTTGTTAAAGGACCAAAAGTTATTAAAGTTACAATACCTGAAGGGTTTACTGTTGAACAAATTGCACAACGACTTTATACAAAAGAAATAATTTCTGATCCAATTGAATTTATAACTTATGTAAAGTCAAAAAATCTTGAAGGATTTTTGTTCCCAGAGACATATTATTTTTATAAAAATCAATCTGTTGAAGAAATAGTTAACACTATGCTAAAAGAGTTTTATAAAAGATATTCGCCTGAGTTTACTCAACGTATGTATGAGCTTAAAATGTCAACTTACCAGATTGTAGTATTAGCTTCTATTATTGAAAAAGAAGCAAAAAGTTTTAAAGAAAAAAGATTAGTATCAGCAGTGTTTCATAACAGGTTAAAAAAGAAGTGGAATTTAGAATCATGTGCTACGGTTAGATATGCACTAAAGAAGTTTAGAGAACCTTTAACCTACAAAGATTTAGAAATTGATTCAAAATATAACACATATAAATACCCAGGTTTACCACCAACACCTATATGTAACCCAGGTTTAGATTCAATAAAAGCTGCTTTGTATCCAGAAGAAACAGATGATTTGTTTTTCTTTACACCAGATAATAACACACTTATGTTTTCAAAATATTATAAACAACATTTGGAAAAACAAAAACAAATAAGAAAAAATAAATAAAAATTAATTTAAAAGAGGTTGGGATATGAAAAAAATAATGATAAGTTTTCCATCATACGATTTAAACTTAGAGTGTGAACTTAATAATACAAATATTGCTCAACGAATTTATGAAATTTTACCTCAACAAGCACGTGTGCATCTTTGGGGTGAAGAGATTTATTTTGAATTACCGATTAAATTGCCAAATGAAGTTCCAACATTAGATGTAGAGATAGGTGATGTAGGTTGGTGGCCTGAGGGGAATTGTTTTTGTATATTTTTTGGTAAGACACCTATATCTACTTCATCTAAACCAAAACCGTACAGCGAGGTAACAATTATAGGAAAGATTAAACTAGAAAAACCTACTATTGAAAAATTAAAACAAGTAAAATCTAACAGTAAAGTTGTTTTATCAAAAATATGAAAAAAAAGATCATTGTTGTCTATAATCCTCAAAAAGAAGATGTAAATAAAATTTTAAGTTTGTTGAAAAAAAAATTAAACAAATATAAGTTAAAATTCTGTAGCTCATTAAAAGTAACTAAAGAAGACTGTAAAGGAGACTTATTGTTGACAGTTGGTGGAGACGGGACATTACTTAGAGTTGGTCATTATGTAACAGAAAACTCTGTTGCGGTTTTAGGTATAAATTTGGGAAGGTTAGGATATCTTGCGGAGTTTAAAATAAATGAAGTTTTTACTGCTGTTGAAAAGTTTTTTAACGGAGAGATTTTGCCACAAAAAAGAAGTGTTTTGGAAGTAAAATTTAGAAATAAGGTTTATTATGCAATTAATGATTGTGTTATAAAAGCACTTTCTGCAAAAGTGTGTTGTATTGAGTTAATAATTGATGGTAAAAAAATTGTTGAAATTATTGGTGATGGGATTATCGTTGCAACACCAACGGGTTCTACTGCTTATTCATTAGCATCAGCTGGGAGTATTGTTGAACCAGAAACAGAGGTTTTGCTTATCACTCCGATATCTCCACATACACTTTCAATAAGGCCGATAATAGTGTCATCAAACAAAAAAATAGAGTTGTTTATCCCAAAATTTAAATCAAATCAAAATCTAATTCTGTCTTTAGATGGGCAAAGAGATTTTAAGTTGAAACAAAATGATAAAGTAATAATTACAACCTCTTCTAAAAAGATGTTGTTTATTACAAACCCTAAAAAAAGTTTTTTTGATATTTTGACACAGAAACTTTTGTGGGGCAAAAGATAATTTTTGATGAGAGAACTCAAAGAGTTATTTGTGTCATATAAAAAATTTTTTAAAGATATACAAAAAAGAAAAAAAGAGTTTTTAAATGTTAAAAAAGATAAAAATCTTGTTTTTAAAGAACTTTGTTTTTGCCTATTAACTCCGCAATCAAAAGCAATAAATTGTTGGAATGCAGTTGAGGAACTTTTTCAAAATGGATTCCCTAAACTGTCAAAGCCTAAGATTATGTCAATTTTAAAAAAATATACTCGGTTTTATAAAACAAAAACTAACTGGATAATAAATGCGGCAAAAAAAATTGATGTTATTTTTCAGCTAATCAATAGCAACCTTGAACCCAAAATATTAAGAGAAATTTTAGTAAAAGAAATGAAAGGTATGGGATATAAGGAAGCGAGCCATTTTTTAAGAAATATTGGTTATTCTTTCGATTTAGCGATAATTGATAGACATGTTCTTAAAAATTTAGCTAAATACAAAATTATTTCTAAAATTCCTGAAAAAATTGATAAAAAAAGATATTTTGTGTTTGAAGAAAAGTTTACAAAATTTTCACAAAAAATTAAAATACCGTTGATAGATTTAGATCTTCTTTTTTGGGCAACTCAAACAGGATTTGTGTTTAAATAGTTATATGCATATATTGGATTTTACAAAAGAAGAACTTGAAGATATTATAGTTAAAAAATATCAAGAAAAAAAGTTTAGAGCTAAACAAATATGTGATTGGTTGTATAAAAAAAGAGTCAATAGGTTTGATGATTTTAAAAATCTTCCTAAAACTTTGGTTGAAAAATTAAAAAACAACTTTTTACTTTACACTTTTGAAATCTTGTCTAAGCAAAAATCAAAATTAGATGCTACAGTAAGATATAATTTTAAAACAAAAGATGGTTATTTTATACCAACTGTTTTTATCCCTAAGGTAGAAAGAAATGCTGTATGTATTTCTACACAAATTGGTTGTGCTGTTAAATGTAAATTTTGCAATTCAGGGAGGGTTAAATTTGTAAGGAATTTAACATGCGGTGAGATTATAGAACAGATTTTAAGAATTGAAGAGGGAAGAATTAATGGAGTTTTATATATGGGCATGGGTGAGCCATTGTTGAACTATGATAATGTTGTAAAATCTTTAAAAATTTTGACAGATGAAGATATGGTAGGCTTAGGTAGAAGAAGGATTACAGTTTCAACCATTGGTATTGTTCCCAATATTTATAAACTTGCAGAAGAAAATTTAAAGGTGAAATTAGCAATATCTTTGCATAGTGCAAATGATGAGGTAAGAAGAAAATTAGTGCCAAATTTTAAATACAGTATAGATGAGATACTTAAAGCAGCAACATTTTACGCAAAAAAAACATCTACTGTTGTTACAATAGAGTATGTGTTAATCAAAAATAAAAATGATGATATTACAGCTATGAAAGAGCTTATTAAAGTTTTAAAAAAACATTCAGAAGATAAAAAGGTTTATAAAATAAATTTAATACCATACAACCAAGTTGAAAAATGTAATTATGAAAAACCATTAGATGACAAAATCGGATCTTTAAAAAATTTTCTTATATCAAATGGGTTTCTTACTTTTGTAAGAAAACCTTATGGATTAGATATAAATGCAGCCTGTGGACAACTTGGGTTTTAATTATGATAGGTATAGATATTATAGAAACGAAAAGGATTAAAAATCTTATTAAAAATAAAAAGTTTTTAAAACGTGTGTTTAATGTTGAAGAAATAACATATTGTGAGTCTAAAAAAAATAAAGAACAACATTATGCTGCAAGATTTGCAGCAAAAGAAGCTATTTGGAAGGCTCTTTCAGGAAAAATAAAAATTTCTTTAAAAGACATAGTCATTAAAAATATTCAAACAGGTAAACCAATAGTTGAGTTTAAAAATGCAAAAGCAAAAAATATTAAAATTGAAGTTTCTTTATCTCATACAAAAGATTATTCAGTTGCAGTAGCAATATTGTTAAATAAAAAATAAATTATGTGTAACAAACATCGAATAATAACAAAAAATATAGCAAAAGATTTTTTACCAAAACGTCCTCAAGATGCCCATAAGTATGATTTTGGCCATGTTTTAGTTATAGCAGGGTCAAAAAATTATACAGGTGCAGCTGTATTGGCTGCTGAAGGATGTTTATCTGTCGGGTGTGGTCTTGTGAGTTTAGCAGTCCCTCAAAGTATATATGAGGTAACAGTTTC
Source organism: uncultured Elusimicrobia bacterium (assembly GCA_964561135.1). Classification (GTDB taxonomy): domain Bacteria; phylum Elusimicrobiota; class Endomicrobiia; order DTEH01; family DTEH01; genus JANXDG01. Next base: position 19,325 of record CAZLOB010000057.1, read on the forward strand.
ACGAATATCTCCTGAAGTGATTGTTGTGCCTTTAGCAGCAGAAGAACATGGGTCTATATCAGAACAAGCAATAGATGATGTTGTAGAGTACATACAAAAAAGAAAAGTTAATACAATATGTATTGGGTGTGGTTTAGGAAGAGAAGAAAAAACAAAGTTTTTTGTAAATGGTTTGTTAAAAATTATTCTTTCTATGCAAGTTGATTTTCAAAAAGAAGTATCAGTTGTGGTTGATGCGGATGGGGTTAATTTGCTTGAAGTAGAAAATAAAAAGATTAAAGTTTTAAAAAATTCAACAAAAAAAATAATTCTTACTCCTCATATAGGTGAGTTTAAAAATTTGTTTAATCTTACACAGGAAGAAACTGAAAATCTTAAAAAAGATCCTTGTTATTATGTCCAAGAATACGCAAAAAATAATAATGCAGTTATAGTTTTAAAATCTTCAAATACAACAATCTCGGATGGTGAAAATATATTTAAATTAAACTTTCCTAACAGTGCTTTAGCAAAAGGTGGGTCTGGAGATGTATTATCTGGTATAATTTCTGGACTTTGTTATCAAATAAAAGTTTACAACAAAACCTTGGTTAGATATGACTATCTTTTAAAATCTGCAGTTTTAGGAGTTTATTTACACTCGCAAGCAGCTTTTATTGGCAAACAACAAAAAACTGAATTTTGTTTCTCACCAAAGGATATTTTAGATTTCTTAAAAGAAGTTTTTAAAGATTTGTTATAAATTTTTTTGGGACATCTTGACAAACAATTTTGTTTTTAGTAAATACTAAATTGTAATAATTACAAATTAGGAATTATTATAATTTAAAATTTATGCAAAACATAAAAGAAACTTTTAAATCAAAAGGTATAAAACCTACTATACAAAGGATAAAGATTTATAAATATCTTATAGAACACAGAACACACCCAGATGTTGACACAATATATAATGAATTAATAAAAGAAATACCAACTATTTCAAAAACAACAATATATAATACTTTAAAAGAATTTATAGGAAAAAATTTAATTCTTGAAATACCTTTAGAATCAAAACTTTGTTTTGATGGATATACACAACCTCACAGCCATTTTATATGTGAAGAATGTAGAAAAATATATGATTTAAACATAGATTTTAGTTTTGCAAGAAGGAAAAAAATTGATGGACATATAGTAAAAAAATTCTGTGGTATATTTAGAGGAATTTGTAGAGAATGCCAAAAGAAAGGAGTAAACAAATGAACTTACAAGCATTATATAAAATTGGTTATGGTATGTATATTGTTTCATCTAAGAATAAAGATGGTAAATTTAATGGTCAAATTGCCAATACTGTTTTTCAAGTAACAGCAGAACCACCAAAAATTGCTGTGTGTTTAAACAAAAATAATCTTACAACAGAATATGTAAAAGAAAGTAGAATATTTATTGTTTCTGTTTTAAAAAAAGAGACACCATTAGAATTTATTGGCAGGTTTGGTTTTAAGTCAGGAAGAAATATTGATAAATTTGAAAACTTAAACTACAAAACTTCAAATTTAGGTTTACCAATAATTTTAGATAATTCTTCAGCATATGTAGAAGCAAAAGTAGTTGATAGTGTTGATGTTGGAACACATATTTTGTTTATTGGTGAAGTTGTAGATGCTGATATTTTGTCTGAAGGTGAGACGATGACATATGAATTTTATCATTTAGTTAAAAAAGGAAAATCGCCAAAAACAGCACCAACTTATATTAAAGAAGAGACAAAACAGAAAGGAGAAGTTATTATGAAAAAATATGAATGCAAAGTATGTGGATATATCTACGATCCACAAAAAGGTGATCCGGAAAATGGTATAAAACCAGGGACACCTTTTGAACAGCTGCCAGAAGATTGGGTATGTCCTGTGTGTGGCGCAGGAAAAGATGAGTTTGAAGAATTAAATGAATAATTTATGAGTTTTCTAATTAATTTAAATCCTATACTTTTATCCTTTATTTCTGGTTTATTTACTTGGTCTTTGACAGCATTAGGTTCAGCAGTGGTATTTTTAAAAAGAAAAATATCAAGAAAGTTTTTAGATGCATCATTAGGTTTTTCAGCAGGGATAATGGTTTCAGTAAGCATATGGAGTTTACTTTTGCCATCTATTGAGTTATCAAAAGATATAAGTTTACCAAAATGGTTTCCTGCTACAATGGGTTTTTTATTAGGTGCAATTATTTTGAATATAATTGATAACTTTACTCCACATCTTCATATGTTCGAATCTGAAGAAAAACAAGAAGGAATAAAATCTAATCTAAAAAAACCAATGCTATTATTCTTAGCAATGACAATACATAATTTTCCTGAAGGGTTAGCAGTTGGTGTAACAATAGGTTCAGGAAGAATTTTAGAAGGTTTAATTTTAGCATTAGGTATTGGGATACAAAATTTTCCTGAAGGTATGGCTATATCTTTACCTTTAAACGCTGGTGGGTTAACAAAGAAAAAAAGTTTTTATTTTGGACAAATTAGTGCTGTAATTGAACCTATTGGAGCAGTTTTAGGAGCTTTAGTTGTTTCTTTATGGCAAAAAATTTTGCCTTATGCTTTAGCCTTTGCTGCAGGTGCGATGGTTTATGTTGTAGTAGAAGAGTTGATTCCTGAATCACAAAAAGCAGAAAATACTAACTTAGCAACTTTTTCTTTAGTTGTTGGGTTTTTATTAATGATGATTTTAGATTTATCTTTTTGAATACCACAAAATAGATATAAATCAATAGTGGTTGATAGTTCATAGTTGGTTGTAGGGCACGGCTTTAGCCGTGCAACAAACTGTTCTATAGTTAATAGTTATCAGTTTTAAATAGTTTCTCTGTGAACTCTATAAACTTTGTGTTCTCTGTGGTGAAAATTTATTTTTTGGAGGGCTGTATGGAAAAAATGAAAGTTTTATTTTTATGTGTAGGAAATTCTGCCAGGTCGCAGATGGCTGAAGGGTTACTAAGGTATTATTATGGAGATAAATTTGATGTTTATTCTGCTGGTGCAAAAGAAACATCTGTTCATCCGTTAGCAGTTGAAGTGATGAAAGAGATTGGTATTGATATTTCAAATCAAAGAAGTAAGCTTGTTTCAGAATTTTTTGGTGAAAGTTTTGATTATGTTATAACTTTATGTGGAGATTATTCAAAAGAGATGTGTCCTGCGTTTATCGGAGAAGTAAAAAAAGAAAAATTACATTGGAATTTTCCTGACCCAGTAGAAGCAGAAGGAACTTTAGAAGAAAAGTTAAATTTTTTTAGAAAAGTCAGAGATGATATTAAGAAAAAAATTGACGAGTTTGTAGAAAAAATTACATCTAATATAAGGAGGATATAATGAAAAAAATAATTACCATACTACTTCTATTAACAACAGCTGCTTGTGCACAAACAAAGAAAAAAGAAAATAGTTTAAAATACTTAGATTTTGAATTACCAATTCTTAATTCTACTGAGAGTTTTAAGTTGTCAAATATTATTGGTAAAAAACTTATTCTTTTAAACTTTTGGACAACATGGTGCCCCTATTGTGTTAAAGAAATTCCTGATTTAAAAGCTTTGTATGAAAAATATAATGAAAAAGGATTAGAAATTGTTGCTATTAATATAGGAGAGCCACAACAAGAAGTATCTAAGTTTGTAAAAGCAAAAGAAGTTGGCTATATGATTGTTTTAGATAAAAAAGGAGAGGTTGCAAGAAACTATGGTGTAAGAGGGATACCTACAAATTTTTTAGTAGGTATAAACGGTGAGATTATTTTTGCAGGACACAGTTTACCTGAAGAAAAAATTATAGAAGATAATCTTCCTAAACAACCTGCTACAAAAACAGAAAAACTTAAAAAAGAAAGGAGGTGAGAGAGCTAAGAAATGTATAATATTATTAAAAATAAAATTTATAAGAAGGGAGGATAAAGATATGGAAGAAATAAAAACAGTAAAAATAGGGGAAAAAATACCTGATTTTACATTAGATGCATATTATCCTGATAAAAAAGATTTAGGTAAAATATCTTTTTATGATATCACAAAATCAGGTAAGTGGTTAGTATTATTTTTTTATCCTGCAGATTATACTTTTGTATGTCCAACTGAACTTGCAGATCTTGCTGAGAAATATGATGAGTTAAAAAAAGAAGGAGTTGAAGTTGTAGCAATTAGTGTTGATACACAATATGTTCACTATGCATGGTTTAATACAGAAAAAATGTTAGCAAAAGTAAAATATCCTGTTGCTTCAGATTCAACTCATATAGTTTCAAAAACTTTTGGTGTGTATGATGAATCATCTGGTTTATCTTTGAGAGGGTCATTTATTATAGATCCTGATAACAAATTAGTTGCATCAGAGATAAATTATTTTCCTGTTGGTAGAAATTCCGATGAGCTTTTAAGAAAAATAAAAGCTTTTAAATATGTAAGAGAAAATCCTACTCAAGTATGTCCAGCTAAGTGGCAACCTGGAAAGAAAACTTTAACCCCAGGTAAAGATATTATTGGTAAAATAGATGAAAGTTTAAAATAATATTTTTAATTGCAAAAAATTTTTTGAAATATTTTGATAAGTCTATAGAAATAATGAGTTGTTAAATTTCAAATGTTGAATTGATAAGTATATTTTTAGTAAATATTTTTAATTGAGTGATAATTATTGATTTTAGATTTTTTAATTAGTAGGAAAATAAAATATATGTTGAAGGGAGGGTGAACTATGGTTTCAATAAAAGGAACAAAAACTGAAAAAAACTTACTTACTGCATTTGCAGGTGAATCACAAGCAAGGAACAGATACACATATTTTGCATCAGTTGCAAAAAAAGAAGGGTATGAACAAATCTCTTGGATATTTTTAGATACTGCTGAAAACGAAAAAGAACATGCAAAAAGATTGTTTAAATTTTTAGAAGGTGGTGAAGTTGAAATACAGGCTGCGTTTCCAGCAGGTATAATTGGTGATACAAAAACGAATTTAAAATCAGCAGCTGCTGGAGAAAATTATGAGTATACAAAGATGTATCCAGAATTTGCAAAAATTGCACGTTCTGAAGGGTTTGAAGAAATAGCAAAAGTTTTTGAAGCAATTGCAGTCGCTGAACAAGGTCATGAAAGAAGATACTTAAAACTTTTAGAAAATATAGAAAATGGTTTAGTGTTTAAAAAGAACCAAGTGGTTAAATGGAGATGCAGAAACTGTGGTTATATTCATGAAGGGCTTGAAGCACCATTAAAATGTCCCTCTTGTGATCATCCACAAGCATTTTTTGAATTGTTTGTTGAGAATTATTAATAATTTATTATGGGCAAAAATGTTTGTAAAGAATCACCTGTTACAACTTTATTTTTTATAATAGGTCTTGTTGCTACTATTTCTATACGACTTATTGGTGTTACTGGACTGTTTAGTGTTTTTTTGACGAAACTTCTTTGGTATGTAGGTATTGTAGGATTTTTGTTGTTTTTTATCTATAAGTTTAAGGCAGAAAATGAAAGAAGAAATTTAGTAAACAAAACTAATATAATTGAAAAAATTGTATCAGATGAACATTTTGTGGATGAAGATAAAAACATACTTATATCAGTTTTGTGTAGTTTGACATCTAAAAAAGATATAATAAATTATTTTGTTATATTTTTTACATCTGGTGTAAGTTTAGTTGTTGCTTTATTATTTGATTTAAAGATTATAAGATAACAAATCACAGAGGTACAAAGGCACGGAGAAGTTTATAGAATTAAAAAGTTCAAGGTTTAAAGTTAAAAGTATAGGGTTGGAAAAAAATGTAGGGCAAAGATTTATCTTTGCATAGATTTTGATAATTTCTCTATGAACTATGAATTTCCTATATCTCTGTGTTGAAAAAAATTAAGCACAGAGGTACAAAGTATAAGTTTGTAGGGCAAGGATTTATCCTTGCATAATTGTTTTATAATTAAATTATGCAAACTTAAAAGTTTGCCCTACAATTTATGTTCAACTAAAAAGGTAATACAAAAGTTCATAGTCATTAGTTTTGATAGTTTTCTCTGTGAACTCTGAGTCCTATGTGTCTCTGTGGTTTTCATTAAAAATTATGAACAAAAAAATAAAAGTTTATTCAACACCAACATGCCCTTTTTGTATAATGCTTAAAAAATTTTTAAAAGATAATAACATTGAATTTGAAGATTATGATGTTTCCAAAAATAAAACTGCTGCTAAAGAAATGTTCAAAAAAACAAGACAAACAGGTGTCCCAGTGATAGATATTGATGGAGAAATAGTCATAGGGTTTGATAGAGACGAAATTAAAAAACTTTTAAATCTATAATAAGGAGGATTATAAAATGAAAAAGAAAGAATCAAAAAAAACAAAAAAACAAGATAAGAAAAAACTAAAATGTGATGTATGTGGACTTGTTGTAAGTGTTGACGAATTATGTGGTTGTGTAGATGTATGTGATTTAATTTGTTGTGGACAACAAATGAAAGAAGTTAAAAAATAAAATTTTTTTAATAAAGGAGGTTTTTTGTATGAGTATAAAGAAAGAATTAATAGATATGATAAACAAAGCTGTTGAGTTAGAATATGCTGCAAGAATACAATATCTTGCACATGCAGAAAAAATTAAAGGGTTGAATTCAGAACCTATAGTTGAAAGATTAAAAGAAATAGCCTCTGATGAGCTAAAACATGAAGAAATTTTTAGAAATCTTGTTTGCAATTATTTAGGTGGTGAAGTCTCAACGAAACTTGAAAAAATTTATGACGCTAATAAAATTGATGAAATATTAGAAATTAATCTTAAAGGTGAAAAAGATGCTATTGATTATTATAAGCAAATATATAAAAAAGTTGTTGAAAATAAAAATGAACTTCAGTATGAGTTTGAAACTTTAGAACATCAAATTAGACATGTTATAATTGATGAACAGGAACATGTTGTTGAACTTTCAAATTTGTTAGGAAAATAAAATTAAAAGTTTAATTAGGGGTTTAATTCTATGGCGGTGATAAAAATAAAAGAAAATATTTATTTTGTAGGTGCAAACCATTGGGATAGAAGATTATTTGATGAGTTAATACCTTTACCAGATGGTACAAGTTATAACGCTTATTTAGTTATAGGAGAAAACAAAGTTGCTTTAATAGACACAGTTGATCCTCAAACAAAACAACAATTTTTTGATAATTTAGATGAACTAAAAATTAAAAAAATTGATTATGTGATCTCAAACCATGCTGAACAAGACCATTCTGGAGTTATCCCTGATGTTTTAGAAAAATATCCTGAAGCAAAAGTTGTGACAAACGAAAAATGTAAGGTTATGCTTATGGATTTACTTTTAATACCCGAAGAAAAGTTTATTGTTATAAAAGAAAAAGACACACTTGATTTAGGCGGTAAGACACTCGAGTTTTACATGATTCCCTGGGTTCACTGGCCTGAAACTATGGCTACATATCTAAAAGAAGACAAAATTTTGTTCCCTTGTGATATGTTTGGCTCACATATCGCTACATCTGATATTTTTGATGAAGAACATTTTTATATTCCTGCTAAAAGATATTATGCTGAAATAATGTCACCATTTAGAAACAATGTAAGAAACAACATTGAAAAGATTAAAAAACTTGATATAGAAATTATTGCACCATCACACGGATATATCTATAAGGATCCTAAAAAAATAATTTCTGCATATGAAGATTGGTCTTCTGAAAATGTTAAAAATGAAGTTGTTATAGCTTATGTATCAATGCACGGTTCAACAAAGAAGATGGCTGAGTTTTTAAGAGAAGAATTAATAAAAAGAAGTTTAAAAGTAAACTTTTTCAACTTAACAGTTACAGACACAGGGGTTCTTGCTATGAGTTTAATTGATGCTGCAACTTTAGTTATTGCTGCACCTACAACACTTAGTGGTATTCATCCTAAGGCAGCGTATGTTTTATATCTTGCGAATTTGTTAAGAATAAAAACAAAGTATATTTCAATTGTATCTTCTTATGGCTGGGCTGAAAAAACTTTAGAAGTTGTTAAAACCTTAGCACCAAATGTTAAAGCAGAAATTGTTTATCCTGTGATTACAAAAGGATATCCAAAAGAAAAAGATTTTAAAGAATTAGAAAAACTATCAGATGAAATTTTAGAAAAACACAGAAGTTTGAATCTTTTGTAAGGAGGGTACAAAACATATGGCAGTAAAA
>CAZLOB010000058.1:0-3831 GCA_964561135.1 uncultured Elusimicrobia bacterium
TAAGAGATTAGAATCAAGCGTGGAGGCATTTGGAATTAGTATTAAGCGCTTGCTTGATTTTCAAAACAAATTCTTACAACTCCTTGATAAAAATAAAATTCTTGACGGAGAATCTTATATAACGTTTTACTCTGCACAGGCAGAAGATGAAATAGAAGAAGAATATATTGAAAGATTGAATGAGATAGATCCTGATAAATACGAGATTGAAGAAATCAAAAAGAGAACTAAAAAGGACATAGAAATTCTTGAAAACATATACAATAAACTCTCTGAGATTTCGGAAAAGGGAGATTTAAAATTACAAAAACTCATTAAAACACTTCAAGAGCTGAAAAACAAAAAAATTATCATTTTTGGCTATTTCAAGGATACAATGAGATATGTTTATAATTACATTAGGCGACCTGAAATTTCATCAAAGATAGCTGTTCAAGCCAACAAAATTTCCATAGTTGACAGCGATGTGGATCCCAACGAAAGGAAGGAAAGAATAATAAGATTTTCCCCACTATCAAATGGATATCCTGAAAAGAAGGGAAGTGATGAGGGAATACAGATTTTAATCTCAACAGATGTTCTCTCAGAGGGTCAAAACCTTCAAGATGCAGATACAATCATAAATTATGACCTGCCGTGGAATCCCGTAAAGATCGTCCAGAGAATAGGAAGGTTGGATAGAATCGGCTCGCCTTATGATGTTATTAATATTTATAATTTCTTCCCAGAAGATGAACTGGAGTCTCTTTTAAATCTCTTGAAGCGACTATACAGTAAGCTTGATGCTATAAATAGAAGTGTAGGGCTTGATGCTTCTGTTTTGGGAGAGACACCTAATCCAAAGGATTTCGGCTATATAAGAGATATTTTTGATGAAAAGAAAAAAGTTATTGACGAATTGGAGGAATTATCTGAGCTTGCTATAGGAGAGTTTTTAAAAGATGAAATATTAAGGTATATACAATCCGAAGGAACTAAAAAGATACAAAAAATTCCTAATGGTGTAGGTAGTGGAATAAAAAGAGAGGGAAGGAAGGGTGTTTTCGTAGCATTCAAAGATAATGAGAGACATTACTGGTGTTTTTATGATGTTGAAAATGATGAAATTATTGAAAATCGCCTTGAATGTATAAAATTGATAAGATGTAACAAAGACGAGCCATACGTGGCACTACCGGAAGATTTGAATGTATATCAGATCATAAGAAAGGTAAAAAATCATATAATTTCAAGGTTAAAGACAGCTGAGGTAAAACCGCTTAAACTTAAAACGCCTCAAAATTCTATCGTTAATTGGCTACAATCGGTTGGGGATATTGCTAAACATCTTATATCATATTATTCAAAACCTTTGCCAGAGGTATATCTTAGGGAACTCAAAAAATTATGGGTAAATTCAAAAGACCTATGCGTAGAGGATCTAATAAAAATTCTTGAAAAATTTAAAGAAGAACACCCAAGTGGAGAGTCAATTAAGCAGAGTCCGCCAAAAGAATATGAAGATAGAGAGATTAAACTTAAATTAGTTGGATATATAACAATAACTAATTAAGGGGTAAAAATGAACGGGCTAGATATCAAAAGTGTCACTGATATTTCAAATCTTTTTAAACAAATGGGTTATAAAACCAAGGTAATTCCTCTTGATAAGACACAGTATGAATTGCCACCAAGAGCCAATGAGCTTATCCAAGAATTCTTACTTATCTGTGATTATGACAAACAGTTTCAGTTCTACTTTGTGAAAACACCATCAATGAGAAGGACCGACTTTAGAACCATTATTGAGCCTTTTTACAGAAGATTTCCCGAGGTAAATACACTTTTCATCTTCACAAATGATTTTAGCGAGCTTGCCTTTGTGAGCCCCCTTAGAATACCTTTTGACACCACTAAAATTAAAATCCTTTTGAGAACCCTCTATCTTGACCCCTCAAGCCCTTATCACACAGACCTTGAAGTTCTTGAGATGATAAGAATTAATCCTGATGAGCAAACTCCCGATATTATCTGGCAAAAACATAAAACCGCATTTGATGTTGAGAGAGTAACAAAGGAGTTCTTTGAAGCATATAAGAATGCCCTAAACTTTATAATTGATAAAATTTTATTGCCACAAAGAAAAGCAGATTACTCAAAGAGTCATTCTTTTGCTCAGCAACTTTTATCAAGGGTAATGTTTCTTTATTACTTGCAGAAAAAAGGATGGCTTAAATGGAAAGATTATGTAGCTGATAAAAGATATATAAAAAACTTATGGCAAAAATATAAAGAACATAAAAAAACTATAGATAGATTTTATTCTGAGTGGCTTTCACCTCTATTTTTTTCTGCTTTCAACAAAAAACATGAGTACTTGAAAAGCCAACTTCCTGAAGAAATAAAAGAATCCTTTAATCTTATGCCATTTTTAAATGGCGGACTTTTTACTAAAAATGAACTTGATGAAATTGGTTTTAATCTTCCTGACAGTGTATTTGAACTTCTATTTGACATAGACCCGCAAGATAAAAATAAAGGTTTTCTTGAAAGATTTAACTTTACCATCCGTGAAGATACTCCTCTTGATGTTGAAGTTGCCGTTGACCCTGAGATGCTCGGTAAAGTTTATGAATCATTGATTGCGGAAGAGGAAAGACAAAAAGCAGGAATTTTTTATACTCCGAGGGTAGAAATAGATCTTATGTGTAGGCTTTCACTTGTTGAATATCTTTTTGAAGAGACGAAAATCCCAAAAGATGACCTGATATCCATTATATTTGAACCAGAAGAGATTGGGAATTACCACAATATTGAAGACCTTCGGAAAATTAAATCAGCCCTTGATAGTGTAAAAATCGTTGACCCTTGCGTTGGCTCTGCCTCTTTTTTAGTCGGTATGATGAATGTCCTTGTTGAGATCCATAGCCATCTTACAAGGAAACTTGAAAAAAGAGAAGAAAATCTTTTTGCATTGAAGCAGAAGATAATTCTTGAAAATCTCTATGGTGTTGATGTTAAAGATTGGGCTGTTATGGTTGGAGAACTCCGTCTGTGGCTTTCCCTCATCATAGAAACGGATGAAAAATATATGGATATCTACACAAAACCACTCCTTCCAAATCTTTCTTTTAAGATGCGTCAGGGAGATTCACTTGTTGAAGAGATAGCAGGACAAAAAATTTTGTTAAGAAAAGAATTTGGCATTATCTCTTCACCGCTAAAAAATAAAATTCAAGAACTTATTGATAGAAAAGCACAATTTTTCTCAGGTGGTAGAAGCGCTGACTTGAGAGAAAAATTTGAAATAGAAAAACTTGAAAACGAGATTTTCAAAGATTTGCTTGAAGCTAAATTGTGTAGATTGTCAGAAAAGATAAAAAAGATACAAAATGACACCAAATTATTGGAAAATGGTGTTATCCCGGAAGGATACGGAATCCAGCTTGAATTATTCAGAAAAACGGAAGAAGTAAAGAAAGAAAAAATTAAAGAATTGTTAAAATTATTAAAAAAGGATGAAGATACATTAACAAAAGAGTTGAACAAATATAGAAGTGTTATTAAATCAATAAAAAGGAAAACTAAAAAGGATTATTTCCTGTGGGAAATTGACTTTGCTGAAGTTTTTGCTCAAAAAGGTGGATTTGACATAGTAATAGGAAATCCACCTTATGTTAGACAAGAGATGATTGCCTATCCTCTTGATAGAGAAGAAGAGTTTAGCGAAGATGAGTGGAGAAAAAGAAAAAGGGAATACAAAGAAAAACTTGTAGAATCGGTGAAATTGCTTTGGGAGAATGTAAAAATTGACAAAAGAAGCGACCTTTACGTTTATTTCTACTACCATGG
>CAZLOB010000059.1:0-3154 GCA_964561135.1 uncultured Elusimicrobia bacterium
ACAACACCTAAATCTGTGCCACCTTCGTAATGAACAGCGTTTGCAGTATAATCTTTTGTCCTCACTCTTAACCTATATGATAACCCATCAACCCATGCATGTGAATCAACAACAATATACCAACTTCTCTGTTTATCACCAACAGCACCTGACAAACTTGTCACATCAAGCCATCTCGGGTTTATATCCCAATCCAAAGTAGGATCACCTGTATTTGCAGCAGTCCACCATTGATCATTATCCCTTCTTTGTAAACCAATTTTTACTTCTTCAACACCTGCAATATCGTCATAACTTGTACCAGAAATTGTTGGTATTTGAGTGTAGTATCTATTTACTTCAGGTGGTGGTGAAACAACTGAATACGGATATGAAACATCTTGGAAGAACCTCACTATCCCTGATTCAGGACCTAAATTTTCAGCAGCGTCATACGCACGTGCTTTAACATCATAAGTATGTCCATCAGTTAGTATCCCTAAAGGTAAACTCCAACTCCATACTACATTTTGTGCATTAAACTCGCCAACATCAAACCATATAGGTGTTGCAGACACAACCCATGTGCTTGAAACATTATCCCAGAATGTTGTGCCACGAGTCAAATCTTGTAAGTAAATTTGTACTCTACTTATTCTTGAATGTTGATCATAAGCAGTACCTGTAATCTGTTGCAAATTATCATACGCACGTAAAGTTAAAGGATAATTAATCACAGCTGCTAAAGGTGCAACTGAATCATAAATAAATGCTTGTCTCTTCCAAGAAGACCAGTTGTCAGCATTATCTTTTGCACGTACTTCAACAAAGTACATAACACCATCAGACCAAGAAATACCTGATGTATCATAATACCAATTAGTAGTTCCTGTTGCTAAAATACCATCAACTGGATAACTCCAAGAAGAAAATTCTGTCCCGTTCCAATAATAAGTTGTCCCAGGCGATGGTGTATCTGAAAGATAATAAATCTTTACATAAACTTCTGCAACATCTGAGTTATACAACCCAACATCTGTTGGTTGGTCAACAGAAGTCCCTGTGATACTAGCAAGTGATGAATATACAGGCGTTGTAGCAGATTCAAGTGGACGTATGAAATAAACCAATGGTGGCTGGTCATCATAAGTAAATACATTAGAATCAACACCTACTACAAACTCGTTATTTTGTTCTGCAGTAGGTTTTTTGTTCCCTGCTTTATCTACAGCACGGACACAAACTAAATATCTATACCCTGCTTGCCAACTAAACGATCTTACATACTCCCAAGTCGTAACCTCATTAGCAACTGTGTCTATATCAACAACAAGATGCCATTGTTCATTATCTTGGTTAAACTGGCTTACACCATCCCAATACTTGCCAGTGACCAAGTTCTGCATCATTATCTCAATATAATCCAACCCTGCGAAAGCGTCAACTGCTGTCCCTGAGATAGTTGTAAGCGGTTTTGATGGTGAATAACCAGTATCATGTTGTGGCTGTTGTATCAAAACATATGGTGCTTCGTTATCAATTGAGAATGTTATTGTATGAATACTTTCTGTCTGTATATTACCAGCGTTATCAATAGATCTTGCTTGTAATGTATACACAACATTTGGTGTCCACGGTGATGGTAAAGAAGTGTAATACCATCTTGTATTTGCAGGTGTTAACGGATCGTTTATACACTTAACCCAAGTTGAGTATGTAACCCATGCATCTCCTTTCCAATAATAAACATTACCTGCTTGTATAAAGTACAACCTTATTTCTGTTTCTTTGACACCTGAGGAAGTTGGCGAATCATCAACAGCAGTACCGGAGATTGTTGTGATGTTTATATAACTTTGATTATTAACTGGATACACAATATATGCAGTTGGTGGTATGTTGTCAACATAAAACGTTCTTACATTCCAGTCTTCAGTATTACCTAAGAAATCAACTGCACGATATTTCAACCTATATGTCTTTCCTGAAACCCAATCATCACTTGAGATAACTACTTTAAACCATGATTTTGTCCCACCAACAACTTCATAGAAAGTATCAGCAGTAAATATCACCTCAGGATTTGTTGCAGATATCCATTGTGTCCCATCCCACCAATAATCTTCAGAACCAACATTGTTTGGATCAGTTGGAACTTCATCTCGTCTTATTGAAAACTCAACTCTTTGTACTTCTGCACAAAGTGGGAAATGATGATCAACTGCTGTCCCTGAAATTGTTGATAGCGGATCAACTAATGAATATCCGACACCTTCAGCAGGACGTGTAACTTGTGAAGTTGGCGTTGTGTTATCAAATATAAATGTTGTAGATGTAACATTTGTTTGATAGTTATCCAAATTATCCACAGCACGGACTGAGACCTTATATCTTCTTCCTGACTGCCAAGTTGGTATTGTTGTATAGTTAAAGTTTTTAATTTCAGCTAAACCAGAAGGTGTTACAAAAGGCCACAACGAAGGTTCTCCTTCTTGCCAAGAACTACCGTTCCAATATGTTGAAGGATAAGTAAGGTCTTGTATTAAAACTTCAACTTTTGCAACATCTGATTTATAAAGCGGACTCAATGGATAATCAACAGTAGTACCTGTAATCGAAGTTAACTCATTATATTTTGTATCGTAAACCTCAGATGGTAAAACTAATCTTGCAACAGGTGCTGACGCGTCTATAACGATAAATCTTACATCTTCAGTTGTCTCAACATTCCCAGCTGGATACACAACTTTATCTGTAGCACGAGATGAGATTCTGTAAAGTTTTCCTTGTTGCCATTCTGGAATATCAGTATAATACCAGAAAGTACCGCCTGAAGAAAGATATGTGACTAAAACATAATTTGTAGTCCCAGCAGTACCCCAAGTGTTTGCACCTAGATATGGCCTATCATCAAACACATCTCTTATATGTAGTTCAACTTTATCAACACCTGCGTTAATATATGGTTCTTCAGGCAAATCTTTCGCTGTACCTGAGATTATATTAAGCGAAGTATAAAGTTTATATGGCAAAACACTTTCAGGAAGTTGTATATATGTATCTGGCTCAGCTTTATCAAAATAAAATGTACATTCACCAAACAATGTCTGAACATTACCAGCACGGTCTTCAGCCCAAACTTGGATATAATAACTTACACCTGAAGTTAAGTAAG
>CAZLOB010000060.1:0-16230 GCA_964561135.1 uncultured Elusimicrobia bacterium
AGGTGTAACAATCCATACAAAAATTATCTTTTGAACAACAGATTTTTTATATGTCAAATAAAAACCATCTTTTACACTACTTATTGCTAACACAGAAAATGTTGTAAACTGAACATAAGGAGTAGGTAGCCCAATTAAAGATGCAATTATCACAAAAGTTGCTGTAACAAAAGAAATTATACTTGCTGAAAGTTGTCCTATAGGAATAATTTCTTTTGAGATTGTGTTTATAACACTTTTACCAAAAATGAAACTACCTATACCAAAAGATAATCCTACTGGCAAAATACATAGTATTGGATTCACACAAAGCTGCTTAGCTGAAAAAGATAACATTACCGGTGCAACTACATTTGCAATATTATTTGTCCCAATAGCAAACGCTGAATAACAATTTGCCCAAATAATAAACTTTTTTAATTTTGATTCTAGCTGAGAAAATTTTTCATATAATCTAAAATTACTATTTCTTGGTGGATAAAATATTTTTTTAATAAAATATGTGCTTAAAAATGCAAAAATACAAAATAAAGCTGCAATGTAGAAAATTTTTAATATCGTATACCAGTTTACAGATTTATTATAATAAAAAGCAGCGCCTGCAAACGCACCTACTGTAACAAAACTTGTTGACTGCGGAATTTTTAATAAATTTGCAACAAACATGATTAATGCTGTTGAAATTATTATAATTAAACCAGAATACGCTCCAAATGAAGCTTGTGAAATTTTTGTAGTTAATGTATTAACTACTCTAGGACCAATTAATATACCACCAATTAATACAAATATCATATAAAACAAACTTGCTTTTGTTCTTGTTAACAACCCGCTGCCATACGATGGTGTAAACGATATTGAAAACCCTGAAGCACCCATGTTCATACCTAAAAAAACAGCAAGTAGTAAAAGTATTTGTATCATAAGTTTATTATAGAAATTTATAGAAATTTTTACAAGGATTAATCCTTGCCCTACATTTTTTATTTTCTATTAACCATAAACCTTGGATTACAAACTATAAACTGTGGACTATGGACCGTGGACCATGGACTATAGACTGTGGACCATGGACTAAATATTATATTCTACAACTTTCTTTTTCATTGCTTCAATTAGTATCTTTGCAACCTCAGGACGTGTGAACTCAACAGGTGGCATCTCTTCTTCTTGTAGCATCTGACGAACTTTTGTCCCACTAAGCAAAATTCTTTCTTGTTCACTATGTGGACAAGTTTTAGAAGAAGCCATACTCCCACATTTACGACAATAAAAAGTATTCTCAAAAAACAAAGGTGTTATTTCAAGTTCTTCAGGCTTAAATTCAGAAAATATTTTTTGTGCATCATAAGGACCATAATAATTACCAACACCAGCATGGTCCCTACCTATAATAATATGTGTACAACCATAGTTTTTTCTTACAATAGCATGAAGTATAGCTTCTCTTGGTCCACCATATCTCATATACGCAGGATTAACCGCTAGTACAACTCTATCTTTAGGAAAATACTTTTCTATCAAAACTTCATAACATTTCATTCTTACTTCAGCAGGGATATCATCCTGTTTTGTTTTTCCAACAATAGGATGTAGAAACAAACCATCGCTTATTTCTAAAGCACATTTTAATATATATTCATGTGCTCTATGTATAGGATTTCTTGTTTGGAACGCAACAATTCTTTGCCAATTTTTTTGTTCAAAAATTTTTCTTGTTTGAGCAGGTGTTAATCTATACTCAACAAAATTATATCTTTTCGGTAATGATACAACATAAATCTTTCCTGCTATATAAAACTCACCTTGGGAAAAAACTTTTGCTATAGCAGGATGTTTCTCATCATCTGTTTTAAACACAGATAAAACTTCTTTTCTTTTATCGTACTCATATTTTTCTTCAACTTTTATAATACCTAAAAAATTATTATCTTCATCATATAATCCAACTTCATCACCTTCTTTTATATTTTGCTCTTTCTTTATATCTAAAGTAATAGGCATACTCCATACAATACCATTAGATAACCTCATAGTTTCTAAAACACTTTTGTAATCTTTGCTGTTTATGAAACCTTCAAGTGGTGAAAACGCACCAGTCGCTATCATCTCTAAATCAGAAATTTGGTATTCGTTTAGAACAAGTTTTTTAAGAAACTTCTGTTTTTCAAATAACTCCTGCTTCTGTTCTTCTTCTGATATTACTCTATTTATTAAAACACCACCATGAGGTTTTATCATATTGCTTCTCCCAAATTATAAATATTTTTTTTCTAATTGATGAACAAGTTTATGAAATTCTTCATGTTTACCTTCACCAATTTCTTCTTTTTCAAACCTTTCAAATTCTTCAACTAATTTTTTCTGTTCTTTTTGTGGTATATGCATATCAGCCATCATATAAAGAATGTTATCTTCTTTGTCTATATGTTGTTCTAACAATTCAACATAATTTCTTATATTTTCTACAAATTCAGAGTAATCTTCTTTCTCTATTGCAGAGGCTGCTGCTGTTACATAACTTCTACCTAACTCATGTTCTTGCAACATAACACCTATTGGACCACCTTCTTTTGGTATACCATATTCTTCCATTTTTGGAAATAATCTATCTTCTTCTTTACCATGGTGACATTTATCAGCAAAGATGCGTATAAATTCTATAATTGATTTTAAATCATCTTTATCAACGCTTTGTTTACTTTCCAACTTATCACATACGCTGTTTATAATTTTCAACATTAGTTTTATAACCTTATGTTCTTCTTTTAGTATCTCTGTTGGCTTCATTTTAATTTCCTCCTTCATATTTAAGATTTAGATGTTAAACTTTATAAACTTTATAACCATATACCCAATATAGCTTGAATTTGTATATCATCTGTTTTATCGTTCAGTTTAAACAAAGAACCTACTGCTGACCATATCTTTTTCCCTTTTAAAGAAATTGTTGGACCAACTGCATATTTGTCATCTTTTAAATCACCTTTAGATTCTACTGCAACTCTAAACATATCATTAAACAGACCATAACTTATTCCACAAGCATATTCTACTTTCCAATCTTTTTCTTTAGTATTTGATTTATAATATTCTTCCGGAATAATATTTACTGCAATATTCAATTTACCAATATCTTTTGCAATAATCAGCTTTGTTTCCCATTTGTCAGGATAACTTCTATCAGACTGTATCTTATACTCAACATATAACAATGGATCAACAAAAAATTGTCCTTTATTAGCAAGTTTGTATCTTGTTCGCAACTTTACCTCATCAAATTTTGTCTTACCATCAGCAGGTTTATAACTATCAACTAAATAAAGAGAAAAATCCCAACGTTTTGTTAAACCTGTTTCAATCTCAAGTTGTCTTTTCCATTTCGCTGTTTCAGGTTTTGATAAATCTTTTTGATCTATTCTTATATAAAACTCTAATTCTGTCTCACCAGGCAACATTGTTATAAACTGATATGTCCAAGCATAATATCTAAAATCAGAAAAACTTAATACTGGTAAAAAAATAAGATAAAAAAGTATAAAAAGCTTTACTAAATTAATATTCATATTTTTATTCCTCCTTCCTATTTACGTTCTGTTAACCACTTGCGATGATGTTGACAGATATTTTAGTATCTCAACACCTTCTTTCTATCTGAAGATTTCAGCATCATCGTTGGTTAACAGATTATTAAAATTTCATTCCTTTCTATAAATTAACATTAAATTACCAAGCATAACCAACCTGTACACCAACATGTGTAGGTAAAATACCACTATAATAAGATTCTGTTTCTCCTTCAGGTGAAGAAACAATACCAATACCTATACTTAAATCAAACATATATCCGTCTTTCCATATCCACCTATGACCAAATTCAACATTTATCGTATGAAAACTAGCTGTTTGCCAACCCTCTGTATTCTTTGCACTTATATAATAAAGCACAACATTTGGTAAAAAATAAAAACCTCTAAGAGGTCTTCTCGCAGGATAAAACCCAAACCCAAATTTTAACGGTGTGATCAATGTTTCAGCTTCTGCTGTATATCCAAAAAGTGATAACCCAATCTTACCTGCCCAAAATCCACCTCCAACAAGTAATGTTATCTTGTTACTTAAAACTCGTTCATAGTGAAAATTAAGATATCTTAAAAAAATTATAGGGATAACATTTGTATACACAACATTTTTCTCCTGTTTTTCCTGAGAATAAACAGAAGTACTCATTACAAAAGTAGCTACAAGAACCAAAGTTTTTATTTTTTTCATATCAGTCCTTTTTATCTTTTGTGCAAACCGCATTCTTTTTTATCCGGATCTTCCCACCACCATCTCCCCGCTCTTATGTCTTCTATTTTTCTTACAGCTCTTGTGCATGGAGCACAACCTATAGAAGGATATCCCTTGTCATGTAATGTATTGTACGGAACATTATTTTGTTTTATATACTGCCAGACTTGTTGTTCAGTCCAATCTGCTAATGGATTAAGTTTTACAATTGTTTTTTTAACACCATCTATAACTCTTTCTTCATATTCAACTTTTTTTATTTCAGCACGAGTCACAGATTGTTCTCTTCTTAACCCACAAATCCATGCATCTAAATTAAGTTCTTTAAATGCTCTGTTTAACGGATCTACTTTTCTTATTTTGCAACATAACTGTCTAAGTTCTAAACTTTTATAGAACAAATTGAAGCCATATTTTTCAACCATATCTTCAACTGCTTTCGCCTCAGGAAAAAATACTTTTATTTCAACATCGTATTTTTCTTTTATTCTATCCATTAAATCATAAGTTTCTTGAGGGAGCCGACCTGTATCAATAGTAAATATTGGTGGTTTGTAGTTCGTAATTCGTAGTTCGTTGTGGATTTTCACAAGCATGTCAATTAAAACTACATCTTCTGCACCAAAACTTGATGCTAAAGCAACTTTGTCTTTATATTTTTCAATGGCATATTTTAATATTTCTTGTGCTGTTTTCGACTCAAAATCTTCAATCAATATCTCTTCTTTCATCTTTTTAATTTCCTCCACTTATCTAAATATAATATATATATGGTTGGGTAGTTTTTAATTTTTTCTTTTGCCATTCTATCATATCTTGTAAGGTAATAGAATTAAGCACATTTAAAATCGCTTCTCTCACTTTAATCCAGACATCACGAGCAACACAAAATTTTTCTCTTGGACAAAATTTATCATCAACCACACACTCAACAACTGCTAACGGACCTTCTAACGCTGAAACAACTTCAGCAATTTTTATCTGAGAAGGATGTCTTGCTAAAACACAACCACCTTCTTTACCACGAATAGTTTTCACTAACCCAGCTGTTTGCAAAGAAACTATTAAATGTTCAAGATACCTACTTGAAATTCCTTGTTTTTTTGAAATCTCTTTAACAGAAACAGGTCCTTCTCCATAATGAAGAGCTAACTCCAACATTGCTCTTATAGCATAGCGAACTTTTGTTGAAAGTTTCATATTACTCTCTATAAATATTAGTATTATTATAGATTTACTAATATTTAATAAATATAAAAAATTTTGTCAATAGTTGACAAAAAAATTTTTTTGATTAATTTTATAAACAAGCAGGATAGTAAATGGATTTCGTCTTATCTACTACAATGGTCAATGCAGGATTTCTTGCGAGTTTTCTTATGAACTTATAAACTTGCAAGTTAATCTGTTCTAACTTTAGTAAAAAAGATGATTAATTTTTGCTAGTTACTTTTAAAACTTCAAAGTTTTTTGTATTTTTTGATAAATGGCTCCGCGGGCTGGACTCGAACCAGCAACCACCCGGTTAACAGCCGGGCGCTCCACCATTGAGCTACCGCGGAATAAGTTTCTAATACAAAAACTTTTGCACAAATTTCAATATCTTTTAAACTTTTTATAAACAATACAACCTAAAATTACACCTGTTGTATCAAAAAGTAAATCAAATAAATTACAACTTCTTCCTGGGACAAAACTTTGGTGTATCTCATCACTTATTGCATATATTATACTTAAGACAAAACTTAATAAATAAACTTTTTTACTGCTAAACTTTGTTGTGTTTCTAAACGCACGAATGTATAAAATACAAAGGATCGCATATTCTGTAATATGTGCTATTTTCCTTAGTACAAAATCTAGAAAACCTAATTCTTCAATTTTTAAATGTGGTATACTTGAAAAATAAAAAATTATACTAGACCATAAAAAAACTGATAGCCAACTTAGTATCTTATTTATCATAAAGATTGATTTTTTTATTAAAAAAAAATATATAAATTCAACTTTTATGACAAAAAAAATTTTTTACCTATTTTTGTTTTCACTAACCATTTCTTTATTAGGATACAAGTTCTTATCATTTACTATTCAACAATTTTTTATAATCTTTATATTTTTTATTTCAATTTTTGGCACATTGTTTTTCTGGGAGTTCAGGGTTGGATTTGTTTTTATAGGCAGTGCTGTTTTACTTCTAATCCATGCTGCAAACCTTGAAGAGTTTGTGAAGTATGCATCGTTAGATGTTATTTGGTTTTTGATAGGTATGATGATAATTTTAGCGATGCTTAAAGAAGCAGGAGTATTTTACTATATAATAACAAAATTGTTAAGAATAAAAAATCTTACAGGGTTCAAACTTTTTTTAGTTTTAACATTTATAAGTTGGTTATTATCAGGACTGATGGGTGAAGTAACATCTATAATTCTTATATGTTCTGTAGTTTTTAATTTATGTGATTTTTTAGAAATTTCGCCAATACCACTTTTAATATCTTGTATACTTACAACAAACATAGGTTCTTCATCAACAGTTTTAGGCAATCCTATTGGCATCTTGATAGCATTACGAGGAAAACTTTCTTTTGAAGATTTTACAAAACATTCTTTGCCAGTAAGTTTTATTTGTTTTGTAGTTACAGTTGTTATTTTGTCAATTTTTTACAAAAAGTATTTAGACAAACTTACAGAAAAACTAAAACCTCATATTGAAAACCCTTTGTTTATGCGTCTAATTTGTGTCCCAATGGATAAAACAATAATAAGATCAATACTTTTGTTTATCTTAACTGTAGTTTTCATTGCCTCACATAGACAAATCGAACTTTTACTTTCTTTAGAAGAAAATACATTGTTAGTAATAATACCGATAATTTTTGCAGGTTTTGTTTTAATTATAAACAACAAAAAAGCAATAGAATATATTGAAAAAGAAGTTGAATGGAATTCATTATTGTTTTTTATATTTTTGTTTGCACAAGCAGGAGTTTTAAGAAGTTCTGGTGTCGCAGAAAAAATTGCATCAACTATTGTTTCTTTGTCAAAAAGAAATTTTAATATTTTATCTTTTGGTCTTCTTACATCTTCAGGAATACTTTCAAGTATGTTAGACAATGTAATAGTTGTTGCTTCATATATACCGATAGTTTTTGGACTAAAAACAA
Organism: uncultured Elusimicrobia bacterium; assembly: GCA_964561135.1. Lineage (GTDB taxonomy): Bacteria > Elusimicrobiota > Endomicrobiia > DTEH01 > DTEH01 > JANXDG01. The sequence continues at coordinate 7,461 of CAZLOB010000060.1, forward strand.
CTTTAGGGAATTTACCTCAGAAACTCTGGTGGAGTATATTATTTGGTGGATGTTATGGTGGTAATATTACAGCAATTGGTTCTACTGCAAATATTATTGCTTTAGGTCTACTTGAAAAAAAATATAAGTCAAAAATAAATTTTTTAGAATGGCTTAAAATTGGTGCTTTAGTAGGAGCAATAACTATAATTATATCTTTTTTGTTTCTACTTATCTATGAATAAACTTGAAGAGATTTTTAATTCTGACAAAATCCATCTCACATTTTCAGAAAAAGAATTTGTAAAAGAAACAATAAAAATTTTGAAAGTTTTTTTTCATAAAATCGAATCTGTTGTCTATAAAAAGTTTAAAAAAATAACTTCTATCTCTGACGACAAATTTAAAAATAAAAAAGAGTTTCTAGATTTTATACATTCTCTACGCTATCCGATAAGTTGGCAAAAAATTAAAGCTATCAAAAAAATAAATAACAAAGTACCACTACATCTTGAGTTTGACGAACAAAAGTTTTTTAACAAAGATGCTTTACAAAAAATAGAACCTATACTTAACAACATAAATGAATAACATAATAACAAAATATTTGTATGGGAAAAATGTTGTCGGGTTTGATGAATATGTTTTATCTTTAGGAACGTTTTGTAGTTTAGATTGTGAATATTGTTATTTAAAATATTTTAAAAAAACAAAAAATGTGCTTACTTATGAAATAGACAACCTTGTTGAAGCTGAAATAGAGAAACTTTTTTCAAGCGGCAAAAAATTTTTTTATCTTAATACTGGTGAAACAACCGATTCTTTGCTTACTTTGCAACACTGGAAGAAATTTTGCAAGTTAAGCCATATCATCTTAAATCTTACAAAAAAGTACAATATAACTTGTTATTTAGAAATTAGAACAAAAACAGATAATATCCTAAAATTTCCTAAACTTCCAATACAATCAGAACATTTAAAAATTGTATATTCAGCAACAATAACACCTCAAGTAATAATTGATATTTTTGAAAAAAACACAGCATCGTTTAAACAACGTCTAACCGCATTAAAATATGCTATGTCATTAAATTTTTTAATCTCTGTTAACTTTGAACCAATAATTTTTTGGCCTGTCTTAGGAATAAAACAAAAAGATGTTTTACATTCACTACACATTTTGATAAATAACTACAGACAAATTATACATCAACTTAACGATGTATTTGATCACCAAAACTTTTATAAATTAACACTTTCGTGTTTAAGATTAACAAAAGAACAGTTTAAAATTTTATTAAATAAAAAAAGTAAGCTGTGTTTTTTTGAAATGTTTCTTTGTGAAGACGGAAAATACAGATATTCACGACCTATAAGAGTAACAATTTATAAAGAAATCATAAATTTTGTAAAATCTTTGTATCCAAAAATAGAAAACAAAATTTTTTTATCGTTTGAATTCGACTATATTTGGCGAGCATGCGGTCTTGAAATTAAAAATCTTTAACAACTTTCTGTATTTCTTCTTTTAACTGTGGAAGATTTTTTTAACTGTTGTCCAAATAACTTCAAGATTAATCCCAAAATAATTATGTACAATTTTATCTCTTATCCCGCTAATTTCTTTCCAAGGAATACTTGAGTATTTTTTTCTTATATCTTCTATATAACCTCTTCTAAAATATACTTACCTAATGTTTGGTCTTAATGCTTTCTTTAAAACAAGATCAACTATTACTTCAAAAAGTTCGCTTAAATAATTTTCTAAACCAATTTCTAGTTCTGATTTATGTTGTTTTAAAATTTCTTTTATTTCTTCTAAAGTTTTCATTGCGTTAGATATACAAAATAAAAATTGACTTTACAACATTTATTTTGTATCTTAAATTTGTATGCAAAGAAAATTTGCTGATTTACCACTACATTATGGTGAAGCACCGAGGTGGCTTTTTGAAAGACAAAAGAAACTTCTGTTTGAACTTATTAGGTTAGTAATTATTGAATTTGGTACAAAAGAACTAATAACTCGTCTTTCTAATCCTGTATGGTTTCAAATTTTAGGTTGTATTTCAGGATTTGATTGGCACTCATCAGGAGTTACAACAACAGTTACTGCTGCAATAAAAGAAGCTTTTAGAAATAAAAAAGAATATGGTTTATTTATCTTCGGTGGTAAAGGAAAAACTGCAAGAAATACACCTAATGAAATTTTAAGTTGCAAAGAAATTGACAATCCACAAAATTTTGTAACAATCTCCCGTCTTACTGCAAAAGTTGACAATTCTTGTATCCAAGATGGATACCAGATTTATCATCACACAATTTTTGTTGATAAAGACAACAACTGGTGTGTTGTACAACAAGGAATGAATTTAAGTAACAGATATGCGCGAAGGTATCACTGGTGTAATGTTATAACAAAAAGTTCTGATGAAAAAACTATAATACAGCCACATACAGGTATTGTTTCGCAAAAAAAAGAAAATAATGTTTTAAATTTTGTTGATAAAAACCAAGATAAACCACAAAAAGCAATAATAGAGTATATAAATCTTCAAAAACCAGAAGATATTGTTAAAGAATTTGAAAAAATTGTTAATTCAAAAGATTTTGTTGAAAAACATTATGTTTTACCACAAAGACATTATATTTCTTTAGAAGATTATGATTATAAAAAATTATACAAAATCATGTGTAAATTAAAATCACAAGAATTAAACTCTTTTAAAGATGTCCTTCTTACAGAAGGTGTGGGGCCAAAAACATTAAGAGCACTATGGCTTATCTCTGAAGCAGTTTATAACTATCCTGTATCAACTTTAGATCCAGCAAGATTTTCGTTTGCGTTTGGCGGAAAAGATGGCCATCCATATCCTGTTGACAGAAAAACTTATGATGAAACTTTATCATTATTTAAATACTTAGTTGACAAATCGAAAGTTGAAGGAAAAGAAAAACTTAGGATGCTAAAAATTTTAGCCTGTATGTAAACAGTTATTGAGTTACCGAGTTTATAGAGTTGTTGGGTTGACACTGTTAACTATGAACTATAAACTAATTTATTCACAAAGATATGAAGTTGATCTTGGTGAACATCCGTTTAATACATCAAAATATAGATTAATAAAAGAAAAGTTAGAAAAAGAGTTTAAAAACTTAGAATTTATTGAACCAAAAGAAGTCGATGTAAATATACTTTATGAAGTTCATACAAAAGAATATGTTGACAAAATTTTAAATCTAAAACTTTCTTATGACGAAATTCTTCGTCTTGAAATACCACTTACCAAAGAAGTAAGAGATGCTAGTTTAATAGCTGTAGGTGGGACAATTTTAGCAGCAGAGCTTGCATTAAAAGAAAAGGTTGGAATACATGTAGGTGGTGGTTGGCATCATGCTTATCCTGATCATGGAGAAGGATTTTGTGTGTTCAACGATCTTGCTTGTGCAATAAAGTATTTAGAAAAAAATTATGGTATAAAAAAATTTGCTGTGGTTGATTTAGATGTGCACCAAGGCAATGGTACCGCAAAAATTTTTGAAAACAAAAAAAATGTCTTTACTTATTCTATACATCAAAAAGAAATTTATCCTTATCCAAAAGAAAAAAGTACACTAGATGTAGAACTTCCTGCTTTTACAACAGATGAAATATATTTAAAAATACTTGAAGAAACAATTAAAAAAGTTGTAGAATTTAACCCTGAAGTAGTTTTTTATCAAGCAGGTGCTGATATTTACGAAAATGACCAACTTGCACAATTAAAAATTTCAAAAAATGGTATCAAAAAAAGAGACCAAATTGTAAAAGAATCTTTTAAAGATAAACCAATTGTTTTGACACTTGGCGGCGGTTATGCTTTTGATATAAACAATACTGTTGAAATACATTGTAATACAATAAAAGTTTTTTTGTGAGTTATATGGTTATAAAGTTGAGAGTTCTTAAGTTATAATTATAACTCTTGTTCCACCAAATTGATTGTTTTATTTGATTATATATATTTAATTATAAATTTTTAACTATCAACTAATAGGTATGAACTATAAACTATTAACTATAACTCTAATTATGACAAACAACATTTTTTCATTTGATACAAAAACTGCTGCAACACCAAAAGTTGAACCAAAAGAAGTAATGTTTTATAAAAAACTTGATAATAAAAAAACACAGTGTTTAATATGTTTTAGAGAATGTATAATCCCGCTTGGAGGACGTGGCGTCTGTTTTAATAGAGAAAACAGGAACGGAGTTTTATACACAATCGTTTATTCAAAACCTTCAGCAGTACATATTGATCCTGTTGAAAAAGAACCATTATATCATTTTTTGCCAGGCTCAGAGATACTTTGTATTGGAACTGCAGGATGTAATTTTAAGTGCAAACATTGCCACAACTGGCATTTATCACAACAAAAATTAGAAGATATGGAATATGTTGTTTTACTTCCACAAGATGTTGTAAACTTAGCAAAAAAATATAAAACACCAACAATATCTTTCACCTACAACGACCCTATATCTTTCTATGAATACATGTATGACATAGCTAAAATTGCAAAACAACAAAATGTACGGATTGTTTGGCATACAAACGCTGCTTTAAATGAAGAACCACTTAAAGAAATGTTAAAATATACAAACGGTATTACTGTCGACTTAAAAGGTTTTACAGAAGAGTTTTATAGAAACCAATCTTCAGCAAGACTACAGCCCGTATTAAATTCGTTAAAAATTATAAAACAACACAACATTTGGCTTGAGATTGTTAATCTTGTGATACCAACATTAAACGATAACCCAAAAGATATAAAAAACATGTGTGAATGGATTAAACAAAATTTAGGTGATGATATACCATTACATTTTACAAGATTTTTTCCAACATATAAAACTACACACCTGCCACCAACACCAATTGAAACATTAGAAAAAGCATATAATATTGCAAAAGAAGTTGGACTAAAATATGTATACATTGGCAACGTCCCAGGACATAAATATAACTCAACCTATTGTCCTAACTGCAAAAAAAGATTAATTTATAGAATCCATTTTGAAGTTTTAGAAAATAAAATAAAAAACGGTAAATGTTCTTTTTGTAATTACCAAATCGCAGGCGTGTGGAGGTAATTATAAGACAAATGAGATTATTTATTATATCTAATAGGTTGCCATTTACAATAGAGGAAAAAGAAGGAAAAATAGAATTTAAAGAAAGTTCTGGTGGACTTGTTACTGGTTTAAGTGGATACCTTGATTCTCTTAAAAGTTCATCTTTCACTACAATGGAATATATCTGGGTTGGTTGGTCAGGTGGAAATGTTAAAGAAAAATATCATGATGAAATAAGAAAAAAAACACTTACAGAATATAATTCATACCCAATTTTTATCTCAGAAAAAGATATGGAAAATTTTTATTACGGATTTTGTAACAAGACAATATGGCCGTTATTTCATTGTTTTCCTGAATATACTGTTTATGATGAAGATTTTTGGAGTTGTTATAAAAAAATAAATGAATACTTTTGTGAAACTCTTGTCAAAATTTTACAACCAGATGATATTTTATGGATCCATGATTATCATCTTATGCTACTTCCTAAACTTATAAGAGAAAAGTACCCAGATTTATCAATAGGATTTTTTCTTCATATTCCATTTCCACCTTTTGAGATTTATCGTCTTCTACCTAAAGAATGGAGGATAGAAATATTAGAAGGTATTATTGGAGCAGATCTTATCGGATTTCATACTAACGATTATACACAGAATTTTCTAAAGTGTGTTCTACGTCTTTTAGGATTTGACCACAATTTAGGTAACATCACTTTTTCAGACAGGACTGTGAAAGTTGATACTTTTCCAATGGGGATTCATTATAAAAAATTTTTTGATGCTGCAAATACTCCAGAAATTCAAAAAGAAAAAGAAAATATTAAATCAATGTTCAAAGATGTAAAAATTATACTCTCCGTAGACCGTCTTGATTACACAAAAGGTATAATTAACCGTCTTCAAGGTTTTGAACTTTTTCTTGAAAAAAATCCTCAATGGCATAACAAAATAGTATTACTTTTGATTGTTGTACCTTCTCGCATAGGGGTTGAAAGTTATCAAAGGATGAAAAATAAAATTGATGAACTTGTTGGAAGAATCAATGGAAAGTTTGGAAATATAAAGTGGGTACCAATTCAATATCAATATAAACACTTACCTTTTGAAAATCTTGTGCCCATATATGCTGCAAGTGATATAGCATTAATTACACCCTTAAGAGATGGAATGAATCTCATTGCAAAGGAATATATCGCAACAAGGACAGACAAAACCGGTGTGTTGATATTAAGTGAAATGGCTGGTGCTGCAAAAGAGCTTGCTGAAGCAATTATAATAAATCCAAACCATAAAGAAGAAATAGCTCAAGCATTGAAAGAAGCTCTTGAGATGCCCGTTGAAGAACAAAAAATAAGAATTGATATTATGCAGAAAAGATTAAGCTCTTATGATGTAATACGTTGGGCAAACGATTTTATCAACGAATTATTAGAGTTAAAAGAAGAAAGAAAGAATTTTAGTAAAAAATTTTTGTCTTCTTTTGAAAGGAACAAAATTATAGAAGAATTTAAAAATGCAAATTCTAAATTAATCTTTTTAGATTATGATGGGACACTGGTTCCATTTAAAGACTACCCTGAAAAAGCTAAACCTGACGAAGAACTTATAAAACTAATAAAACTTCTGTCTGAAACACAAAACACTGATGTTGTTTTAATAAGTGGTCGTAACAAAAATACACTACAAAGTTGGTTTGGTAATCTTAATATTTCAATTGTAGCAGAACATGGAACTTGGATTAAAGAAAAAAATAATAACTGGAAACTGATAAAACCTTTAACTGCTGACTGGAAACTAAAACTATTGTCATTTCTTAAATTTTACACAGACAGACTCCCAGGCTCTTTTGTTGAAGAAAAAGAATTTTCTTTAGTGTGGCATTATAGAAGATCAGAACCTGAACTTTCTTCTATACGAGCAAAAGAACTTATAGACGATTTAATCTCTTTAACTGCAAATATGGATATTCAAATATTTCAAGGAAACAAAGTTATTGAGATAAGAAGTTCAGGAATAAACAAAGGCACTGCTGCTATGTATTTTATTTCAAAAAATAAATATGATTTTATTTTATCAATTGGTGATGATGTAACAGACGAAGATATCTTCAAAATTCTACCAGAAAATGCATATTCTATAAAAGTCGGATTTTCACAAACTGCAGCAAAGTTTGTATTTAAAGATTATAACGAGGTTAGAAAATTTATTGAAGAGTTAATAAGATGAACACTACTCCTTTTTATTTCAAGACAGAATTTAATCTTGTTTATTTATTAGGGATCAAAGCAAAAAATCCTAAAGAATTACTTGAAGGAATAAAAATAGTGCCAGAGTCTTCTATATATTACCATACTCATAGATTTTTACACCAGCATCATTATCTTTCTCCTGAACCACCAAACGATTTTGCATACTGGTTGAAAAATATTTTAAACCTCTCAGAACTTGGAGAAAAGATAGCAGCTGTTGATATAGTAAAGTTCAAAAAAATAGAGGATATAAGAAACGAATTTATAAAAATTCTTGAGGATTATATTTCAAAAGGAAAATACATACCAGAAGCTCCTGAAGGAGAAGAATTTTATTTCAAAAGTTGCACAACATTTGTTTTATCTACACCTTATGTTGCTCACAACTTGAGTGAATTCATAGAAATTATAGACAAAATAAGTATAAATTCATTATATTTTCATATATTTGAAGCACCGCTAAGGTTAAACAAAAATGAAAATGATTTTTCAGAATGGTTGAGAGGAATTGGTGAAATAGAACTAGCAGAAAAACTTTCAAATTTAGATCCTTACACAATTACACTTGAAGGATTAAGGAAAAAAATTAAAAAAATTTTGTCTGAAAAAATATGCCAAATATAAGAGATTACGCTAACATAGTAGGGCAAGATATAATTGACGAACTTTTTATTTTAGCAGAAAAACTTAAAGGAATAACGATACAAAATATTAACTCAACTTCAGTAGGAGGCGGTGTTGCTGAAATTCTTACAAGAATGGTTCCTCTGTTAAAACAACTTGGAGTAAATGTTGGCTGGGATGTTATAAAAGGTAATGAAAAATTTTTTAGTATAACAAAAAAAATTCATAATGCACTGCATGGATTAAACGTTCAAATTACACAAGAAGATCTTGAATACTTTTTAGAAGTAAACCGTGAAAATGCAAATGAAATACCTTTATACGGAGACATAATATTCGTTCATGACCCACAACCAATTGCTTTAGTTGAAAAAAAGAAAGAAGTTGGTAAAAAGTGGCTTTGGAGATGTCATATTGATTTCACACATCCAAATGAAGAAATAGAAGAATTTTTAAAAAAATTTATAAACCAATACGACACAGCTGTGTTTTCAGCACCTGTGTTTGCAAGAAAGTTAGACATCCCACAAGTTTTAATCTCCCCTTCTATAGACCCACTAAGTGATAAGAATAAAGAATTGCCACAGGAAGTTATTGATAGTATTCTTGAAAGATTCGGTATTGACAAAAACCGTCCAATAATTACACAAATCTCAAGATTTGATTATTTAAAAGACCCTACCGGTGTAATAAAAGTATATAGAAAAGTAAAAAAATACTTTGACTGCCAACTTATCCTTGCAGGAGGTGGAGCAACTGATGATCCTGAAGGGATGAAAGTCCTTGAAGAAGTA
>CAZLOB010000061.1:0-61185 GCA_964561135.1 uncultured Elusimicrobia bacterium
ATACAACTTGATGGTACTTCAAACAAATCAAACTTAGGTGCGAATGCTATTTTAGGTGTTTCTTTAGCTGTATGTTGTGCAGCAGCAAATTTTTATAAAATGCCTTTATATAAATATATAAGAAAACTTTATGGAATAAAAGATAAGGATTTTGTGTTACCTGTCCCACTTATGAATGTCCTAAATGGAGGGAAACATGCTGACAATAATGTTGATTTACAAGAATTTATGATAGTACCAGCTGGAGCAAAAAGTTTTTCTGAAGCGCTAAGATATGGTGCTGAAGTCTTCCATTCATTAAAAGCAGTTTTAAAAACCAAAGGATATATAACATCGGTTGGTGACGAAGGTGGTTTTGCACCAAATTTGTCTTCTAACACAGAAGCATTAGACTTGCTGATTGAAGCTATTAAAAAAGCTGGATACGAACCTGGAAAAGATGTTTATATAGCGTTAGATCCTGCAGCTTCTGAATTTTACAATGATGTATATGTGTTGTTAGGAGAAAAAGAAAATAAAGAAAAAACCTCACAACAAATGGTAGAATTTTATAAAACACTTGTTAATAAATACCCAATTATTTCCATTGAAGACGGTTTAGCTGAAGATGACTGGGACGGTTGGAAACTGCTTACAAAAGAACTTGGTAAAAAAATACAACTTGTAGGAGATGACATTTTTGTAACAAATCCAAAAATATTTAAAAAAGGAATTGAAGAAAAAATTGCCAACGCTATTTTGATCAAACTAAACCAAATCGGTACTTTAACAGAAACAGTAGAAACTGTAAAAATTGCATATCAAAATAAGTATAAAGCTATTATTTCTCATAGATCTGGGGAAACTGAAAATACATTTATTGCTGATCTGTCCGTTGCACTTAATACCGGGCAAATCAAAACCGGTTCTGTTTCAAGAACCGACAGAATTTGCAAATACAATCAGCTATTAAGAATTGAAGAAGAACTTGGTAAAAAAGCTGTGTTTTTAGGGAACAAAATATTTAAAATGTGAAAAGAAAAAAACGGAAAGAGTTAGAAATTGATCTTCTAAATTCTACCATACTTAAACCGATATTTTTCATACTAATATATGGAATTACTTCGTATTTTGTTATCAATTCTTTTGCAAAATATCTTTTTTTGAAAAAGCAAACTAAAATTTTAGAAACACAACTTGAACAACTTAAACAAGAAAATAAAAAATTAGAAGAAGAAATTTATTTACTTCAAACTGACACCGATACAATAGAATATTATATTCGCAAAGAACTAAACTATAAAAAGCCTAAAGAAAAAGTTTTAATAATAAAATGAGCAAAAAATTTTTACCTGTTATAGGTCTTGAAGTACATGTACAACTTAAAACAAAAACGAAAATGTTTTGTCCATGTAGTGTAGAATACGGTGTTGAGCCAAACAAAAATATTTGTCCTGTATGTACAGGACAACCCGGTGTGTTACCAACAATAAATAAAAAAGCACTTGAACTTGCAATAAAAACAGCATTGGCTTTAAATTGTAAAATAAATACAACATCCATTTTTGCAAGAAAAAATTATTATTATCCTGACTTACCAAAAAATTACCAAATATCACAATACGAATATCCACTTGCTACAGACGGGTTTTTAGAGATCACAACTAACTCTTTGTCAAAAAAAGTTTTTATAAAAAGGATACATTTAGAGGAAGATGCAGGAAAGCTTCTTCATGCAATTGGTAAAGAAGAGTTAGGATATTCTTTGATAGACTACAACCGTGCAGGTACACCATTAATAGAAATTGTAAGCCAACCATGTTTATTTTCTTCTGAAGAAGCAATAGAATATTTAACTACATTAAGAGACACTTTGAGATATTTAGAGGTTTCTGACTGTGATATGGAGAAAGGGACATTTAGAGTTGATGCAAATGTTTCAGTAGCTATTGTTGAAGAAAATTTTATTTGTGATGATTATAGAAAAATTCCTCTTGGTACAAAAACTGAGCTTAAGAACATGAATTCGTTTAAAGCTATTAAAGAAGCGTTAAGTTACGAAATTGAACGACAAAAAGAAATTTTGTCAAAAGGAGAAAAAGTTGTTCAGCAGACACGTCTATGGGATGAAGAAACTTCTACAACACAACCTATGCGTACAAAAGAAGAAGAACATGATTATAGATATTTCCCAGAACCTGATCTACTCCCTTTATTAATACCTCAAAAATGGATTGAAGAAATTAAACAAGAGGTACCAGAACTGCCTAATGAAAAAAGAAAAAGGTTTCAACAAGAATACGGACTTAGTGAATATGATAGCAAAGTTTTAACTTTAGAAAAAGATATGGCTGAATTTTTTGATAATACCATAAAAATTTATAAACAAAAATATACTCCTGTTGATATTAAACCTGTTGCAAAAAATGTTTCTAATTTAATCACAACAGAACTTTTAGGACGACTTAACCAGGAAAACAAAACGTTTAATGAAAACAAAATTAAACCAAACGATTTAGCTGATCTTGTAAAACTATATATTGACGGTGTATTATCTTCTAAACTACTTAAAGAAGTTTTTTCTTGTATGTATGAAACAGGAGAAACACCACAAAAAATTGTTCAAGAAAAAAATCTCGTCCAAATAACAGATATTGAAGAACTACAAACAGTTGTAGAGGAAGTAATTAACGAGAATCCAAAAATTGTACAAGATTATCTTTCTGGTAAAACACAAGCGGTTTCTGCGTTAATTGGTCAAGCAATGAAAAAAACTAAAGGAAAGGCTAATCCTAAACAACTACACGAACTTTTTGTAAAAAAACTAAATTATAAGGAGGGATAACTAAAATGCCAAAAAGAACTTATCAACCTTCAGTGAGATATAGGAAAAAAGTTCATGGGTTTTTAAAACGGATGTCAACACCTGGCGGTCGTAGAGTGATAAAAAGGAGAAGAAGAAAAGGTAGATGGAGGCTTACTCCTTAAATCGTTTTTATGGAAAACATTAACATCAAAAAGGATCTAGTAAACCTTAGATTTACTTTTAGTAAACACGAAAGAATAAGCAAACAAAAAGAGATAAATGCAGTTTTTGAAAAAGGAGAAAAATTTTTTAAAGATGGTCTATTAGTCTATATTTTGAAAACGGATAAAAACTATTCACGTATTGCTATTCTTGTATCAAACAAAGTAGAAAAATCTGCTGTTATAAGAAACAAGTTTAAAAGAAGAATAAGAGAAATTTTTAGATTAAACAAACATAAAATAAAAATGCCAATAGATATTGTAGTTGTCGCAACAAGAGTTTCTGTGAAACAAAAATATAGTTTTTTAGAAAAAAGTTTTCTTGAAATTTTAAAAAATAATAATTTGTTGAATCAATGAAAACAGTTGTGATATACCTTCTTATTTTTTATCAAAAATTTTTTTCTCCAATACTTGGCAAAAATTGTAGGTTTTATCCAAGTTGTTCAGAATATAGCATCTTAGCAATCAAGAAATACGGATTGTGTATTGGACTATTAAAAACTTTTCTACGTATATTAAAATGTAATCCTTTAAATTCTGGAGGAATTGATCTCCCATAATAGAAGGAGACACATTATGGAAAAACGTATTTTAATAGCAACATTGCTTTCTTTAAGTTTCTTATTTTTGTGGCAGTATTTAACTTATAAACCTACACAAAAACAAGCAGAACAAACACAACAAAAAATTATAAATCAACAGATAAAAAAAGAAATAACCGAAGCAAAATTTGACCCTTATATTGTGGAAACAGAAAAATTAAAACTTGTATTTAACAAATTTAACGCTGGTATTAGAGAATTTTATATAAAAGAAGAAAACAACACTGATTACACACTTCTTTCTAAAAGCGATATCGACAGTTTGGCTGTAGATACAACCTCAAAGTTTAATGTTAAAAAAATAGCTACAAATAACGGTACAAAAATTATATTTGCTACAAAAGATAAACAAATCGAATATTTTTTCTCCAAACAAAATCCTTATTTTATTGATGTATCATACTTGTTTTCATCAAAACAAAAAATAAGTTTGTCTTTTCAACATTATGTCCATTTGGACAAATTTGAAAGTTTGCCAAATAATGTTCATATTTGTAAAATATTAAAAACAGAAAAAAAAGAAATTACTATTGTAGAAAAATATAGCAAAGGAAGATTAACTTCTGACGAAATACGATGGGTTGCAGTCGGCGATAAATATTCAATTATTGCGTTTTTATTTGATCCAAAAATTATACAGTATATAAACATTGATAAACTAAATAAGAACACTAAATCTATAAACATAACGACACAAGATGAAACAAATGAATTTAAACTAAAAATGCTAGTTTCTACAAAAAAAATTTCTATCTTAACCTCATTGGGAGACAAATTCGTTAACACAATTGAATGGGGTACTTTTGCTATCTTAAGCAAGTTATTTTATAATATATTAGTCTATTTTTACAAACTTTTTGGTAATTATGGATTAGCCATCTTAGGATTGACTTTCGTCACACAGTTAATAACTTTGCCACTAACATATAATTCTATTAAATCTGCAATCAAAATGAAAAAACTTCAACCACAAATACAACTGATACAAAAATTATATAAAAATGATCCAAAACGGCTTAATATGGAAATAATGAATTTTTACAAAGAGAAAAAAGTTAATCCTTTTGGTGGATGTTTGCCATTACTATTGCAGATACCAATTTTTTGGGCCTTGTTTACTATGTTAAGAAACACATATGATCTTCGTGGTGCAAAATTTATTTTATGGATAAAAGATCTGTCTCAACCTGACAGAATTTTTATTCCTACTATAAACATTGGTATTCCTGTACTAGTTCTTTTAATGGGTGCGACAATGTTTCTACAACAATATTTATCAGGTGCGTTCTCTGACTCGCAACAAAAAACTTTTGCTATTTTTATGCCAGTCTTATTTATAATTTTATTCATGAATTTTCCTTCAGGATTAGTTTTGTATTGGTTCGTTAACAATATTTTTTCTATTATAATCCAGCTTATCGCAAATAAAACAGTTAAAGTATAACATTTTTATGCAAAAAGATAAATTAGAACAGCTAAAAACTTTCTTTGTTGAAGAATTTGAAGGAACAACAATTGAAGAAGCAATAAAAACAGCCTTAAATTCTTTAAAAATGACAAAAGAAGAACTAAAAATAAAAATCCTTACCGAAGGACAACCCGGTTTGTTTGGACTCAAAGGTGAAAAAACAGCAAAAATACAAGTTTCACCAAGGTTTGATAAATATGAAACAATAATAAAATATTTTTTTGTTAAACTTCTCGATTTTGTCAAAGAATATATTTCTTTTGTTGATATAAAAATTGAAAACAAAATTGTTTACATCACAACAATTTTTTCCGACCAAACGCAACTTGAAAAAGTTTCAGCAAAAAATATTTATAATTCAATACTTACACTAACAGAAAGTTTTATAGAACAACTTTTAGCAGAACATAAAGTTGTAATAAATTTGAAATCTTCTACTCCAATACCAAAGTAATTATGAATCTTGAAGATACAATCGTTGCAATTTCCACACCTTTAGGATACAGTGGGCTTGGTATTGTTCGTCTTAGTGGAGAGGATGCAATAAATATTGCCCAAAAAATCTTTCGGCCAAAAAATAAATCAAAAATTGTTTGTCAACTTAAAACTTTTACAACACATCTTGGATATATTGTTGATGGAGAAAAAATAATTGATGAAGTTTTAATGACGATAATGAGAAAACCACATAGTTATACTTGTGAAGATGTTGTAGAATTTAGTTGTCATGGAGGGCCAACAGTTTTAAAACAAGTTCTTGAGTTATGTATTAAACATGGGGCAAGAATTGCTGAACCTGGCGAGTTCACAAAACGTGCTTTCCTTAACGGAAGGATTGACCTTTGTTATGCAGAAGCTGTCTGCGATATTATATATTCAAAAACTAAGCTGCAAAATCAATTATACATTAATTCCTTATTAGGAAAAACTAAAAAAAGTATAGAAGAACTTGTTAACCAAATCAAAGAAGCTATAGCTGAATTAGAAGTTTCAATTGACTATCCTGAAGAAGACGATGTTAAAAACATAGATTATGAGTTAACAAAAGAAAAAGTAATTAATATCATAGAAAAAGTAAACAAAGCTATTGAATACAGTGAAAAAATTTCCCCCATACTTGAAGGAATAAATATTGCTATCGTTGGGAAAGTCAATGTAGGTAAATCAAGTTTGTTAAATATACTTTTAAACTATGAACGTGCAATAGTTTCCGAAATACCCGGAACAACAAGAGATACATTATCAGAAACTATTATAATAAAAGATATCCCTGTACGTATTGTTGACACAGCAGGAATAAGAACACATTCACAAGATGTTATTGAAAAAATTGGTATTGAACGAACAAAAAATGCTGTTAAAGAAGCGAATGTTATATTACTTATGTTTGACGCTTCAACAAATGTTACTAAAGATGATTATTGTGTGGTTGAAATAATACGCAGTATAGAAAACAATTATAAAACAATTATCCCGGTATTAAATAAAATCGATATCGGAATAAAAATTTTTGAAAATGAAGAATTAGAAAAATTGTTGTATGAATTACAAAAATCTGGGTTTAAACTTTATCCAAAACTTGATAAAGATAATTTGAAAGAACAAATTTTAAAAATTTCGTGCCAAACAAAAGAAGGTATTGAAAAACTTGAAAACGCAATTGTTGATTCACAAAATATTAATCCACAGTATCTTCCAACACAAGATGCTCAACCTGAACTTATGATAACAAATTTAAGACAAAAAGATGCTCTTAAAAAAGCAAAAGTTAACCTTGAATATGTAACAAAACTTAATTTTGTAAAACAAACTGAAATAATATGTGAACATTTAAGAGAAGCTATTAAAGAATTACAAAAAATCATAGGTACTTCAGATATTACAGAAGATATTTTAAACATCATCTTTTCACGTTTCTGTGTTGGTAAATGATAAATGTTTTTAGGACAACATTTTTTAGTAAACACAAAAATAGCTGATAAAATTGTTGAAAGTTTAGAATTGAATGAAACTGATATTGTATTAGAAATTGGCCCCGGAAAAGGAGTTCTAACAGAACGCATAATAAACAAAGTTAAAAAACTTATAGCTATTGAAATTGATAACCAATTTTGTAATTATCTTAAAGATAAATTCAGCAACACAAAAAATATTGAAATTATAAACACAGATTTTCTTAAATATGACCTCTCAAACCTTAATTTTGAGAAAAAAATAAAAATTGTAGGAAATATACCATACGCTATAACAAAAGAAATTTTAGACAAAATATATTCTGTAGCGTTTAGTGTTTGGGAATTATGTGTTTTAATGGTACAAAAAGAAGTTGCAGATAAACTTGTAGCAAAACCTAAAGATAAAAACTTTTCAAAGTTGACTTTGAAAACAAATTTTTATACAATACCAAAACTATTACTTAAAGTAGATAAAAATTGTTTTAGACCACAACCAAAAGTAACTTCGGCCGTTGTAAAACTTGTACCAAACTACAATTTTGCAAATTATCCATATACACAATTTTTGCTTAAAATTCTTGATATTGCATTTGCCCATAAAAGAAAATTTTTAATAAACTCATTATCTTTTGAAACAAGCTTAGACAAACAAGAACTTAAAAAAATTCTTATAAATTCAGGTATAAAAGAAGACGAACGTGCTGAAGATGTGGATATTTATAGATATTTAAAACTTGTTGAAAAATTAAGTAAATTTATCAATAATTCCACAAGTTTTTGAAGTTATCCACAAAGTTATCCACAGGGTGTTTTTAAACATATGCAAGAAGAGAAACTTTACGAAATTTGGCAAACAATAAAAGACGAAATTTTTGGTGATTTAGACCAGCAATCTCAAGAATTATGGGTATCACCTGTTTCATTTAAAGGTATTAAAGAAAATACTATCATTTTGTCTGTTCCTAACAAATACTTTTCAAATTGGTTGATTACAAACAATTATATAGAAAAAATTCAAACAATGTTTGCTCAACATTTGGGTACGCCAATTGAGGTAACTTTTGAATATCAACATGAACTCCCAACCGTACAAGAAACAGAAAAAATTGAATACGAATACATTCCAGAAAAAACTTTTGTTTTACAAGAAACTTTTAACCCTGAGTATACATTCGAAAATTTTATAACAGACGAATCAAACAGGTTTGCAAAAGCTGTTTGTGAGACAGCAGCAAAACAGCCCGGCACTGCTTATAACCCAATATTTGTATATGCACCTGTTGGTTTAGGTAAAACACATCTTTTACATGCTGTTGGAAACAAAATGTTAGAACTTTCAAAAAAATTTCGTATTGCATATATTACTGCAGATAAATTTGTCTCCGACTATGTATCTGCAATACAAAAAAATACTCTTGATGCATTTAGATCAAAATTTCAAAACGCTGTTGCTCTTTTGTTAGATGATGTACAATTTTTAATTGGTAAAGAAAAATCTCAAGAAGAATTTTTCCATATTTTTAACATACTTTTTGACAACAAAAAACAAATCATAATTACTTCTGACAGGAAACCACATGATTTAAAAGGAATTGAAGAACGAATAATAAGCAGGTTTGAATGGGGTGTAATAGCCGATATAGGTAGGCCTTCGTTTGAACTACGTTTAGCAATACTAAAACATAAAGCACAAAAACAACGTATTTATGTCCCTGAAGATGTGTTAAGATACATTGCAGAAAATATAACAGAGAATATACGTCGGCTTGAAGGTGCTTTTATTAATGTAGTAACAAAATCTTTTACTGAAAACATACCACTTACAATAGACACAGTTAAAGAAATACTAAAAAATTATATAGAACCAAAACCGCAACCTGTTGATATTAAAAAAATAATTGAAGTTGTAGCAGAAGAATTCAAACTTACACAAAAAGAACTTTTATCAAAAAAACGTTCAGAAACATTAGCTTTACCGAGACAATTCGGTATGTATTTAGCAAAAGTTTTAACAGATTTATCATATTCAGAAATTTCAGAATATTTTGGAAGAAAAGACCATACAACTTCGTATCACGCTTATCTTAAAATAAAAAAATTAATCTCTTCAAATCCATATTATGCACAAATTGTAAACAGAATGATTGAAAAAATAAAAAGTAAATCTTAAAGGTAGTATATCCAATGAAACTAACAAAACCAACCTCTGAAATATTTATCCCTGATGGTATCGATGTTGATAAAGCATTAGAAAGGACTACACATTTAGGTATAGGTGCCCATCCAGACGATTTAGAAATCATGGGGTATGCAGGTATTTATGAATGTTTTTTAAAAAAAGATAAATGGTTTACTGGTGTTGTTACAACAAATGGTGTTGGTTCTCTAAGGACAGGTATTTACGCAAATTATACAGATGATGAAATGCAAAAAATACGAAGGATAGAACAAAAAAAAGCAGCTATCGTTGGAGAATATTCAGCAGTTATTTTTTTAGATTACTCAAGTAGTGAAATAAAATCTCCGCAATCAACAGATCCAATAGAAGATATAAAACAACTAATTATAAAAACAAAACCTCAAATAATCTATACTCATAATCCTGCTGACAAACATGATACACATGTTGCAACAATGATAAAAACATTAATTGCCCTAAAACAACTACCGAAAGAATTTTTACCACAAAAAATTTATGGTTGTGAATGTTGGCGTGACCTTGACTGGATGTTAGACGAAGATAAAATTGTCTTTGATGTTTCAGAAAGAGACAATATAGCGATGTCGCTTGTTGGATTATTTGATTCTCAAATCAGTGGTGGGAAACGTTACGATCTTGCAACAATAGCGAGGCGTCGTGCAAATGCAACTTTTTATGCATCGCATAATGTTGATATAGCAACATATATGATTTATGCAATTGACCTTACTCCGGTAATAACTGAATCTTTAGATATAATTGAATATACAACACAATTTATTGAAAGATTTAAAAACGATGTTATTCAACGACTTAAAAAAATGATGTAAGTTATCTACACAAATATTTAAAAGAACACAGAACACAATTCTCTGGTTCTTCAGCATCTTCATAAAAAGGTATCTGTGGGTTCAAAATTTCATCGATTATGTAATTTAGCGCTGAAAAAATTATCTTCATCAATTCATCTTTTTGAAGAACAGAACTTTCAAACAGTTTGCGAACTTTATCCGGTTCTTTAATATTGTAAAACATAGCATCTACATTATCAGTTGCAAACTTTTTTTGAACTATATCAATATATAACGGAAGTTGGAAGGATTTTATTTGTGTCTTTATAGTTCTATAATCTAACTGATTAATTTTTAAATTTTTGTTTATCTGTGGTGCATTCCCTGTTTTGTAATCAATAATAAGCAAACGGCCGTCTTGAAGTTTATCGATTCTGTCTATTCTATACTTAAACTTTATTTGTTTACCATTAAGTGTAAGTTTTTCTTCATAATAATGTTCTAACGCTAATATTTGTTCAACTTGATCTTTTTTTAACCTTTCTTGTTCAAAAAATAAAAATTGTTCTAAATAAAGTTCCATAATCTTTTTTACCAAAAAAGATTCTGATTTATACCGTTTAGCTAAAGTTAAATCAAATTTTTGTCTAAACAATTTAAAAAAACTCTTTTTAAACTCATCATCAATCACTGGTTTTTGATTTATAAATTTACTAAAACTTTCCGCTAATAAAAGATGAATAAATTCACCAATATCTTTACCCTCAGGTTCAGTAATATCCTCTTGCTCTTCTAATCCTAAAACATAAATATAATGAAACTTCAAAGGACAAAACAAATATGTGTCAACAACTGTCGGTGAATAACAAAAGTTTTTAAGATATTTTATTACTTTATCTGTTTTTTTGACCTCACACTTTTTTGTTTTAAAAGAAACCGGATAATAACAAAAATGTATGTTTTCTAATTCTAATTTTTTCTCCTTTTTTTGTATATCCCAAATTATTTGTTCTACAAACCTACTTTTTTCTTTTTCATCTGTTTCAATATATATCAGATAAACATCTTTTGCTGATGATATTAACCTTTTAAAATGATACCTCTGTATCTCTTCTTCAATTTCTAACCTATTAACTCCGAGTTGTGTCAAAAAAGTATACGGGATTAACGCAGACCTTCGTTCAAAATGTGGTAAAACTCCTTCGTTCATATCACAGATTATAACTTTGTCAAAATTTAAGTTTCTTGTTTCGTAGAAACCTAAAATTTGTAACCCTTTAACAGGCGAACCAAAAAACGATAATTTTGCTTTATCAACCAAAATAAAAAACAATTTAAAAATTTCTTCTTTCTTAAACTCCTCTTCTGAAAAAGAAACACTTTCTAACTCTTCAATAATGTCAAAAAGTCTATTTATAGAATACAAGTTTAAGATATTTTTCTCTACTTTGCTATTTAATAACAACAGTTCCAACGTTTCTTTTAAACACTTACAAAAATCCCTAACAGTCTTAATTTTTTCCCACTTAAGAAAGAAAATTTTATTAACTGTAGTAATAACATTTGTTATATCTTCAACAGACGCCTTTTGTTGACATAAAACCAAAGCTTGTTGAATATGTCGCAATAATACCTTACTATGTAAAACATCTTTAAGATTTATAAAAGTTGCTTTTGATATTTTATTATCCTCAATTTTACCTAAAAGAATATCTTCTATACAACTAAAAATTACTGTTGTTATTTGAGAAACAGTACCTGTTTCTGATATACTAAAATTTATATTTTTTATTAAAGGATTTTTTATTATTTCAAGATAGTATTTTGTATAGTATTTATTATCTTTTTTAGTAATTTGTGCATCAAATATAGTTTTCAACAGACTTACTATAACACTTCGTTTCAAAGGATATCCACATACTAAATTAAACTCTTTAACATTATCAGGTAAAGAATTTATCAACACTGTAGCAGTCTCATCCAAAGGAAGAACAACCACAGTCTTATCAATTTCAGAAGTATCTAAGTTTTTTAAAATGTTGTATACACAGTTAATTTCTGAAATATTATCAAAAGTTGAATAAAAGTAAAAATTAGCAGAAACATTAGCCTCTTTATTTGGTCTAATAGAAATATCAAGATAATTAGCAATATTTTCCAGTTGTCTCCACTCTGACTGATCTCCTTGGAAAAAAATTACAACCTTGTTGTTTTTTATCAAATTAGAAATTATTTTTATTTCTGTCCTATGAAGATAAAAAGGTGTAATAAACATTATTTTATCAAATTCTTCAAACTTTAGATCATTTGAAATTTCACTAGCAAGTTTATACCCTAACCCACGAGTAAATATTTTTTGTTCAACTATATAATTATAAAACTTATCATAGACATCCGTTATGTTTCTTATAACATTCTTGATTGACGGTGAGACTTTAATATCAAGTATAGTTTCTCCTTCAGACAAGATTACTAACTGGCGTGGCTTAATGTCTTCCAACATCATCTCTTCAAGAAAACCAAAGATTTCGTATCCCCAAGGAACAAATTCTAAAAACGAACTAAATTTAAATTCAAAAGATCTAATATTTAACAAAATTTCATAAAGTAAATAAATAAGTTCTAAATCAGAAACATAACTTAGTTGTTCTTTCTTTAAAACAATATAACGAACAAATTCTTCAACAGAAAAAATCGTAGGTGGAATAAAACAACTACCAACTTTTTCAGATAAATATTTCTTAAGAACTACACCTGGCCGTTTACCACCAAAGATGATACATACTTTTTTAAATTCTTCTTTTGAATAATTGTCTACTAAATACTTACAAACTTCTTCAATTATATTATCAGTAAAATCGAAAGTATAATATTCAAAATTTGTGTTTTTAAAACTCATACGTTTAAACTTCTATTAAATGTTGTGTGTCCAAAAACAAAATATATCCTTTTGTTGGCAACGAAAAAACTTGTTGAACAAGAGTTTTATATTCTTTTAGTTGTTTTTCATACTCTTTAATTTTTTCAACAAATTTTAATTTGTAATCAACAACAATTACTTTATCCGGCAATTTTATTATTCTATCAATACGTCTTGTATCACCATCTGATGTAATTATTTCTTGTTCACAATATACTTCTCCATTAGGAACAAAAAATATATGTTGTAATTGCGAATTAGTTATAATGTTTAGTATAACAGTTTTATATTTTTGCCAATTTATTCTTCGTTGGCTCAATAACAACTTTTGTGTTTTTTGTATTGCAAGTTCAACCTCCTTTTCAACATCTTTATTATATAAATTGTGTATAACCGACAAAATTCTATGTAGTAATTCACCTTCAATAATCCTTTGTTTATTAACAATTTCGAACTTTTCTATTTTTTGCTCAACCATAAAATGTAATTTATTTTTATTTTCAACAGGTAACAATTTCAATATGTTGTGCATATTATTTTTTTTATTAACAAAACTTAATGATAAACTTTGTAAATTACCATGTGTAATTACTTTATTATCATTAAAACTGAATAAAAATTTTGCTAAATTATCTCTCCCTTCTGGGACAAAAAAATAAATTTGTTCTTTTGCACGAGTAAATGCTACATACAAAACATTAAGTTCGTCTATTAACAAATTTTTGTACTCATTATGATATATTGAAGAAATATGTTCAGAATGTTCTGCTAACTCTTTAGATAATTTAACTATTCTTAAATAATCTTTTTCATCAACAACGACAAATCTTTGTGTATAATCTTTATGTTTGCCTACTTCAATGTCAATTCTCACGAACGGGAGTATTACAACTTCAAACTCTAACCCTTTTGATTTATGTATAGTCATAACATTTATCTGTTTTTCTCCTTTAGCAACCAACTGTCTTTCATCTTCAGTAAAAGAATCAATTTTTTCTATAAAGTAAGATATTGAACAACATTCATTTTCCAATTTTTTTATAAGTTCTAACAATTTATAAAAAAATGGATAATTTTGATGAAACGAATTAAGAGATAAGAAATCAAAAATTTCAGATATCTTCACCAAAAGGTCATATGCTGCATAAAAATTTGCTGTTTCAAATATAGGTTGAAAGAATCGTTCCCATAATTGAGGGAAAGATTGTTTAAACTTTTGATATAGAGGGACATTATCCTTTTGTTGTTCAAAAACAAAATTATATATTTCGTTATACGAAAGTTTACTAACTTCTAAAAAAATCTCACCAAGAATAAACGAAACAAAAGATAAATTATCAGTTGGTGTTAACAAAAATTTTATTAAAGATATAATTTCTTTAACAAAATTATTCTCGAAAACATCAAGTGTCCTTTCAGATTCTACTGAAAAACCTGCTTCTATCAACCAGTTGGAGACAAGTTCAGCTTCCTTTTTCCTACGTACAAGTATTGCTATTTCTTTATCTTTATGTAACTCAGTAATAATTTGTTTAATTTTTTCTTTGATTATCTCATTGTAGTTCTCTGTTGAAACTAACTCGCCATAAACATAACCTCCAGTATTATCTTCTTTAACTTTTTGTTGAGAATTTGAGTATATACTTAGTATTTCTTCAAAATTAATATTGTTATTCCCTATCTTAGATAAAAATTGTCTCAAATTTTGTTCTGAAAAAATTTGGTTATTAAACTCAACAATTTCTTTTTTACTACGCAGATTTGTTGATAAATAAGTTTTCTTAACTTTGTATCTACTAAAGAATTTCGGGACATCATCAAATAAAGTATATTCACTTCCGGAAAATCTATAAATCATTTGTTTTTTATCTCCAACATAAAACAAACTTCCTCCGTTTGCAAGTGCTTCTTCAATAATAGGCAATACGTTATTCCATTGTAGCCAACTTGTATCTTGAAACTCATCAATTAAACAATGTTTGATACGTGTAGCTAACTTCATAAAAACTGTAGGAACAAAATATTCATCCGATGAAATGATTTCGTTTATCTTTTTATTTAACTCATTTAAAAATAAAATATTTTCTTGTCTAACAAACAAATTTAATTCTTTTTCAACATAATCAAAAATATCTATATAACTATTATAAATTTGAAAACAATGAAGCTCTATTATATGCTTTAAATCGTCTCTTATACTCCTCCACAACACTTCTAAATTTTTATCAATAACAAAGTTTTTTAACACAGGTATGTTACTATATGTAAAATAATTAGACAAATTTTTTAAAAGAAGTGTTCTCCTAAAAGAATTTTCTTCAATAAATCGTTCTAAAGCATTAACAAATTTTTTATATACTTTTTCTTTTGGCAACAAATTAAAAAACTTTTTAATTTTGTTAATAAAGCTTTTTGAAATTCTTTCAATATGAACTTCTGGTTCGAACTTTTGATATTTTTTAGCATACTTTTTCGCTACTTCATAAAGAAGATTTAGTACTTCTATAACATCATTCTTAAGATACCAACTTTTCCTATGTTCTAAATAAAAATAGTTGTTAACAAATTTGTTAAGTATTTTTTTAACAGATTTATCGTTGTGATAATTATCGATTAATTTGTCAACGCAATAGTCTATATATTCCTTATGCTGTGTTTTAATTTTAAACAAAGGTGACAAACCTAAATGCAAAGAATAAACAGAAATTATTTGGTTTATAAAACTATCAATAGTTTGGACTTGAAAATAATGGTAATTACGGATTATATCTTCAATAGTTTTTTCTGCCAATGATATAACTTGTTTTTCATCATTTAAACTTTCAAGTACGGGTTGTAAAATATCCTTTTTTTCTTTTTCATCTAAAAGATCTAAAATAATTTTTTTTAAAAATTCTAATATTCGCTGTTTCATTTCAGATGCAGCTTTATTTGTAAAAGTAATTGCTAAGATATTTCTTATATTTGATGTTTGTTGTTCATTTACTTTTTGCGGAATAAACAAAAGATGGAGGTATTGTTTTGCAAGATTATATGTTTTGCCGCTGCCAGCAGAAGCGTCTAAAATATAAATTTGTGGATAGGTTTCTTTTTTATGGAATACTTCAAACATTGGTTTTAGGAAAGAAAAAAATTTAAGACAAAAATTTATATTTTACATATTCTCCAACAGAAGGAAGTTTTAATACTGGTTCAGTTAAAAAAAACCTGCCTTCTTTAATCCAATTTTTTAGTATGTTAGCAATTTTTTTTGCTTTTGCATAACTTGACAATGAACCAGTTGGTACCTTTTTATTTCCTATTTTAATTTCTCCACTTCTTAGTTCTTTATATGAAACAAAACAAATTGGTGGTCTACCTGTCACATCAGGATAATCTTTACTGTAGTCCACTACAGGTGCAAAAATTTCTTCATCTGAAACTGCACACCATCTCGCTATCTCTTCATCTAAAACAGGTATAGGTATACCAATACCGACAGATAAAGATACACCATAACCTAATATTGAAACACCAACCAAATATTCTGCCGACATTTGTTTTAAATCACCGATAACAGCTAATGTACCTGCTGGAAATTTAGGTATACCAAGTTCTGTACGAGGAACATCTGGATTATGTTGTGTTCCCCACCAGGCTACATACCCAATACCACCACCTAAAAATATCCTTGTTCCAACACCTATTGTTTTGTAATATGGATCTTTTAACAACGGTGAAAGTTGTCCTGCAGAACAATAATTTGCATTACCACAGTTCGGTTTCAACATCCCCATGTATGTATAAATAGTTTTGTTTGAAAGATTCACAGCAACATTGTAATTTTGGTAGCAATTCCTTATATTAAACAACACTGCTTCGTTAATTTTTTTTAAATTTATAAATGTTCTTATTTCTTTTTTTGGATAACAATCCGTACCATAACCTTCTGCATAAAGTTCAACATCTTCTCCAGCAACAAGTTGTTGTATCACATGTCCTCCACCATATTTAAACTCGCCTGGATATTCTTTATTCCTTAGATCGCTTTCAGGCAAAGCTGTTGCCCCTAAAAATATATCCACTGCAGCTAAACCTGCATAACACGGAACTTTATTAAGATAACATTTCCCACCACCTATTTTTATTCTTGGTTTAGTATGACCTAAATTCAAATATATCCCTGAAGAACACATCGGACCAAATGTCCCTGTTGTAACTACATCAACATATTTTGCTGCTTGTTTTACACCTTTTTCTTTGACAAATTCAATCATTTCTTCTGCGGTTAAGACAACGACTTTACCATGTTTAATTTTTTCATTAATCTCTTGTATTGTTTTCATTTAAGTTCTAACACAGAACTTTTATGTCCTCGTTTAGAGAGACGTGGCGGTCTTTTATTGTTTGGATCCAAAACAATTTTCCCATCAACTACAAAATTATAAAGATATGTTCCTTCTGGGATTTCAATACTTATTTCCCACCTGTTTTTAGCAACTTTTTTTAGTGGCTGTTCTGTCCAATCATTAAATTCGCCAATTAAAGAAACTTTTTTTGCTTTAGATGAAAAATATACGAATTTGGGTCTTCTCAGTTTTATAAAATCAGAAGTTTCTTCCACTATTTGTTTTTCTTCAGTAAGAACTTGTTCTTTAGAAACTTCAGTCTGTGGTTCAACTTTTATTTCAACTGAAGATGGTGTAACATTTTGAATTTGTATTGTTTCTTTAATTTCTTGTTGTTTAAATGTAAATGACGAATATCTATAATAAATTATTCCTAGCGAAATTATGAAAACAACTGTGTTAATAACTATTAATATCTTAATCAACTCTTGTTTCATTGTTGAAGTATTGTTGAAAGAAGTCTTAACAAATTATCAAGTTTTTTATTTATTTCTTCCAAAGAAGATAAAGAACTTTGTGTAAACTGTTGAAATGAACTAAGTTGGGCCTCAACTTGATGCAACACATTAACAAGTTTTGCAATTGTTTCTTCTTGTACCCCTTCCTCACCTAAAGATTTTTCTTGTAAATTCTTAATAGTATTTGAAAGTTCTTTGACATGGTCGTTTATTAAATTTATTTGTTTTGCTATTTCATTTAGCTGAGCAACAATAATATCAAAATCTTGGTAAGAAACTCTTTGTTGTTCAACAGTACCAAGGGGTTTGTCTGTTTCAATAAGACCTTTTTTTGTTGTTTGTACTTCTTTCTCAGATGAAGAAATAATTTGTGAAATTATCTGTTGTTCTTTTACTTTTCTATAATATCCTGCGAGGATTAGAATAAAAACAAAAGAAACTATAGATATAATAACTGAAATTAATAATAACAAATCTTTTGACAACAATTCTATAATTGTGTTCATATTTTGATTATATATAATTTTAATTCCTACTTCAATGTTTACATAAATTGAATTTCAAAAAAAAATTCTGTATTTAAAAGTTTATGAAAGAAAAAGTTGATAGATTCTGTAAAAAAAACATTAAAAAAATTGCAAAATTTTTGTCTGATATTATCAAAATCAGAAGTTACTCTTCAGAAGAAACGCAACTGGTTAAGTATATACACAAATTTTTAACTCAACATAAAAAAAATTATCTTAAAATAAAAAGAATTCATAACAACCTTCTAGTATGGCTACCAGTGGAATCAACAAAATGCAAAATTTTATACGATGCACATACAGATACTGTCCCTGCTGAAAACAATGACAAATGGTTATATCCACCATTTAGCGGTAAAATAGTGAAAGACAAAATATATGGCAGAGGAAGTTGTGATGATAAAGGTTCATTAACAGCTTTAGTTTTTACAATATTGTTCTTATCTGAAATAAACTACAACAAAGAACCTGTTGTTTTTTCTTTTTCTTCAAACGAAGAAGATTCTTCTGCTAAAGGAATACAAGAAATTTTAAAATATGTAAAACCTTTATACTGTGTAATTTGTGAACCATCAGATTTAAAAATCGTATATGGTCATAAAGGAAAATGGGCTGTTAAAATCACATTTTTTGGCAAGCCAGCACATTCAGCTACACCTTATTTAGGTAAAAACGCAGTATATTCTGCATATCATGTTATAAAAAACATTATAGAAAAAGAAAACAAAAAATTTTGTTCATCTCCACTGGGGAAGCCCACATATACTATAACGTATATTGAATCAAAGACAAACTCTTTAAACAGTATCCCCCACGAATGTAGTTTATATATTGACTATAGGAGCGTTTTAGGTGAGACAGAACAAAGTATAAAAAATTTTTTGGTAAAAAATATAAAAGAAAGAAATTTTGTGTTTGAACCACAACACGAGTTTTTCCCAGCCTGGGTTTTAAATAAAAACAACAAGTTTTTTTCTTGTGCAAAAAATGTCTACAAATATTGTTTTAACAAAGAACCAAATTGTATCTTATGGCAGTTTTGTACCAACGGATCTATCACAACTAAATATAAAATTACAACAATAGGTTTCGGACCAGGGAATCCTTTCTTAGCACATTCTGACAACGAATACATAAAAATAAACGATGTTCTTTCGGCAATAAAGTTTTATAGTATCTTATCTCTAATCTTTAAGTAAACTGAGAGATAACCATTGGCGGTGGAGGGACTCGAACCCCCGACACGCGGATTATGATTCCGCTGCTCTAAACCAACTGAGCTACACCGCCAAGAAGCTTTTAAATAATATAAAAATTCAAAATCTTTTTCAATACATCTATCTCCATATAAACCAAATAAAAACATATGCTGGTAACACTGCAGCAATAGTAAATGGAAGGCCAATTTTTATAAAATCTAAAAATGTTGCATTATATCCTTCCTTTTTTAACATACCCCATCCTACAATGTTCGCAGAAGCACCAGTAGGTGTAATATTTCCTCCTAAAGTGCATCCTATAAGTAATCCGAACAAAAGTAGTTCTAATGACATATTCGTTTGTAAAGAAACAATTTTTGCAACAGGTATCATAGTAGCAAAAAATGGTATGTTATCAATGAACCCTGACAATAACATAGCAAAAAATACAAATAAAGAGTAAATGATAAACTTATTATTCCCCACCATTGTAATGAATTTGTAAGCAAACCTCTCTAACAATCCTGCTGTTTCAACACTTTCAATAATAACAAACACCGATGCTAAAAACAAAACTGTTTCCCAATCAAGAAGGTTAAAACTTTTCAACAACGAAGATTTAAACAAAAATTTTTTTATCAATAAAGAAATAATACCAAAAAATAAACAAATAGTCCCTGCAACAAATAAATAATCTTTTTTCAAACTTGTTTTGAAAAAAGAAGTAAATATAAGTAAAAAAACCATACATGCAAGGGTATACAACGGTATCCAAGAAGATACTTTTGTTGTTGATAAATTATAATTATGAATTTGCTGTCTGAATTTACTAAAAATAAGATACAAAACAAAAAAAGATGACATTGCACCAAGCTGAACTACGAAAAATATTGATGGTTTCATTTTGTAATAAAAGAAATCCAAAAATGTCATACCTGTAGCTGAAGCTAACAACATACTTGGTGGGTCACCAATAAGAGTTGCTGTTCCTTGTAAGTTACTTGATATAGCAACAGCAAAAATTATTTTTGTAGGATTTATGTTTAACTTTTTTGCAATTTGTATTGCAACAGGAGCCACAATTATCACTGTTGATACATTATCTAAAAAAATTGATAAAAATCCACATATTATACACAATATTAAAAATGACCATCGCACACTTTTAGTCTTTAGTATAATTTTTTCCGCAATATATTCTGCAATACCACTTTCTACAATCAAATTACTTACTAACATTGTACCAATAAAAATACTTATCACATTTACATTAATGGCTGCTATTAACAGCCGATTAAATTTGTATAAACAAAAAATTGTTAGCATCAAAGCTGAAACAACAGCAACTATAGTTCGTTTAGATGGAAAGAAACCAAATAATAAATATGAAATTGTAAACACTATTAACACAAAGTTTTGACTCATTTTATCCCTAACCTTTTTTTAAGAAGTATTCTATTATATTTTATTGCGAACCTATGTGCTTCATCACGAATGTATTTTAAAAGGTTATCTTCTTGTGATGTTGTAAGTTTAATAGGTTCTTGAGATGATACTGTATATACAAGTTCTTCATTTTTTGCTATAGAAATTATATCAATTTTATCTTCGATCTTATATTCTTTTAAAACGGTGTATGCAGTGTTTAATTGTCCTTTCCCACCATCTATAATTATTAAATTTGGCAGTTGCTTTTTTTCTTCTAACAATCTTTTATACCTTCTTTCCACAACTTCTTTCATCATCGTATAATCATCAATTTGTTGTTCAGGTAAAGTTTTTATTTTATATCTTCTATACTGTGTTTTATCAGGTTCGCCATTGACAAATCTCACAACAGAACCACAAGACCCTACACCGTAAAAAGTTGATATGTCAATTGCTTCTATAATAACAGGGAGAGTGTTTAAATTAAACTTTTCTTTAATCTTCTTTAAAACATCAATTTTTTGCAATGTATAATTCACAATGTCTTCTTCTTTTATTTCTTTTATTATACATCTTGAAAAGATGTTAGAAATATATTTTAGTGTATCTCTTATTACGATAGCTTGCTCAAACTTTAGTTGTTTAGAATAAAATTCAATTTGTTTTTTTAGTTGTTCAACAAGTTTTTTATTCTTTCCTTGTAAAAACAAAACCACATTTCTTATAAGTTTATTATAAGTTTCTTTTATTTCTTTTCGTTTATTTACATCAGATGCATATATACACGGAGCAACACATTGTTTTGTTTGGTAGTAAATACAACTTAAAAAATTTTTTTTGTATTTTTGATCAAAGAATTTTGTTGAATCATATTTACATCTACGAATTTTAAATATTTTTAAAACAATTTTTAATACTGATTTTATTTGTTTGGCAGACGGATATGGACCAAAAAATAAAATATTCTTAGGTTTTTGTTTCAATGAAATGTATTCTTTATATCTTATAAAATTTATCCTTGGGAACGGATCGTTAAGATCGATCATTAACATAAGATATGATTTATCATCCCTCCAGATAATATTGTATTGTGGTTGTAATTCTTTTATAAGCTTTTGTTCCAGCAAAAGTGCTTCTTTCTCTGAACCACATACGATATAATCAATATTTGTTATATTATACACCATCATAGATATTAATCTATAATCTTCGTTTTTTACAAAATAAGATTTTATTCTTGAAGCAAGATTTTTTGCTTTACCAATATAAACAATCTTGCCAGTATTATCTCTCATGAAATACACACCGGGAAGTTTTGGAATATTATTTAGTTGTGCAACAAGATCTTCTGCGATCATAGGTTTATTCGTATACAAAAGATATAAATCTACTAATAAAATTGCTTATAATCTTTGTTTCTTCAATTTTAAACAAATAAGAACATAAAAAGTAAAAAATTATGCCAGTAGTAATACCCAAAAATGTTAACATAAAAACATGTTTTAAAACCATTTTCAAACATACTAAGAAAACAGCAAACAAAATGTTGACAAAAATGATTTTTATAAAAAAATTTCTTAATAACGAAACAACCTGTTTTTTTACCTCATGTTTTATTTTTAACCATAAAAGAAAAACTGCAACTGTTGAAGAAATAGAAGTTGCCAATGCAAGTCCGCCTACAGCTAAAAATTGCATCAAGGTAACATTTAAAATAATGTTTAATACCAATACACATAAAGCAACTTTTAATGGATATTTTGTGTTTTTTAATGCATAAAAAACACTTGTAAATATTTTAGAAAACGAAAAAGATAATAATCCTATTGAATAAAAAGATAAACAAGAATAAGTCATTAATGTTGCTTGTTGAGTAAACTTTCCTCGTTCAAACAAAACTTTTATTATAGGTTCACCTAAAATGATTAGTCCAACTGTTGCTGGTAAAATAAAAAAAGTTATGTTTCTTACAGAATAAACCAAAGTTTGTGTAAGTTCGTGATAATCATCCTTTACTGCTTCGGTAGACATTTGTGGTAATGCAACAGTTACCATTGATATTGCAAACAAAGCTAAAGGTAACTGCATCAATCTGTTAGAATAATATAAAGCCGTCACAGAACCTTCTTTCAAAAACGAAGCACATAATGTGTCAACTAACGCATTTATTTGGTCGACTGAAAAACCTATTATCACTGGGATGAATAAAATAAACATTTTTTTTATTTCCGGCATGTTTAAATAGTAGAACAATTTTTCGAAATTAATCTTAATTTTATATTTATCTGTTACCATTAGGTAATTTATCAAAAACTGAAGTATACCACCTGCTAATACACTAAAAGCTAGACCATATATTCTTTGTTTTTCAGATAAAGAATGTGCTATAAACAACACGAATATTATCTCTGCAATACTTAATGAAGCAGATGACATCGAGGGTATAAAAAATATTTTCAAACAATTAAGTATGCTTAGCCATAAAGCAGCAAAACATATAAGTATTGTATAAGGAAACATTATTTTAAGCAATTCTGAAGTAAGTACAATTTTATCTTTTGGAAAACCCCAAGTTATAATCTTTGTTATTGAATAAGAAAAAATTATCCCCAAAATCGTAATTATACTAAGCAAAATAAACATTACTGTTGACACTGCTGAAACAAAGTTTTCCACATCTTGTTTTTGTTTTTTGTACAAAATTTCACTAAATACAGGAACAAAAACTGCGTTAAGCGAATTCTCACCAAACAATCTACGAAATAAGTTTGGTATTCTAAACGCAGCATAAAACGCGTCTGCATAAAATCCTGCGCCAAACAAACTTGCTACTAACATATCACGAAAATATCCAAGTATTCTCGAGATCATTATCCCTACGGACACAAAACTCATATTTTTAAATATCAACTGTTTTTTTTCCATAATTATTGATTTTTTTGATAAAATATTTTAATTTAAAAAAACAATATTAACATCTTAAAAAAGGAGAACAAACATGGCAAAACTAAAAGGTGGAAGACACACCTCTGCACTTAAAGAATTACGCAAATCTTTGAAACGAAGACAACGTAATTTAATGCTTAAAAACCGAATAAAACAACTAAGAAAACAACTTATAAAACTTATTCAAGAAAAAAAAGTAGAAGAAGCAAAACAAACACTAAATCTTTTCTATAAAGCAGTTGATAAAGCTGCGAAAGTTCATTATATCCACAAAAATAAAGCTGCAAGGTTAAAATCTGATGCTGCAAAAAAACTCGCAAGGATCTTATCATCTTAAAACTTTACTCGTTATAAATTTGAGTTAGTTTCAATACACAGTTTTTAAGGATATATTTTTTATCTATAGGAGATGTTTTTAATTTAACATCTGTAACTTGTATCTCTTTTAATATACGATAAACTTTTTGCAATGGTATTTGTTTGAATATAAAATTTTTTCTAAAATATTTGTATAAATATATTAAAATCTGTACCTCAGCCATTTTGTTGCTCGAAATTAAGTTCTCTAACACAACAAGATTTTGCTGTACATTATTGTTTGTTATTCCTTCTATCAACTGAGAAATTTCAGAAAATTCGTATTCCCCACAACATTTTATAACATCTTCTTCTGTTATAACTTTTTTATCAACGACAAAAAATTTCAATTTTTCAATTTCGTTCATCAACAACCATAAATCATTATTAACATACTCACATAACAACTCTTTCGCTTCATCAGTCATTTGAAAACTTATTCTCTTAGGTAAAAACTCGTTAATAATTTCTTGTTTTGATAAAGCGGGGAAATCAACTGTAATACAGTTGTTAAAAAAATAGTTTAAAGGTGGTTCCACTTTTTCTTTTGCAAGAACTTTCGTTTCATATAATAAAAACAAAAAATTTTGGCCATTATAAACTTCTAAAAAACTTATAAGTTCTGACATAAAATTTTTTTTAACAATATTAAACCAACGTAACACAACAACTGTAGTTTGTGAGAACAACCCTAAAGTAGTTAAAATTTTTACAACTTCATCAACATCAGCTTCCCATGGGTAAACTACTTCTTTTATCGCATTTTTCAACTTTGACAGTACTAAATTAATTGTTTCCAACATATAATAGCTGTTTTCTCCATAGAAGAAAAAAATTTTGTTATTTAAAGCTTTTTCAATATTTTTTACAAACTCTTTATAATTGTATCTCATAAGATTTATGGTATTTTTTTATATGATCGGCCGGTGACTGCACCAAACCCTTCAATAGTACGTAGATAAATTTTTTTTGCCATGTTATAAACAATAGTTTTCTTTGCTTCTTCTTCAGTTAATCCACCTGGTAATGTAGCTGCTGAGAAAAATAATGTTTCTTCAAGATTAGATTCTTCCCATAAAGTCAGATTATTAACTCTATCAACAAAATACAAGTTTATTATAAGCCTTAGTTTATACTGTGTAGGTTGGAAATTTTCGCCATAAGCAATCGGTTGTAAAATATAGTATATAATCTCGCCTGAAATATATCCATCAGAAGCGTTTATATCATTTGTAACAGTAAACCTACCGTCTTTAAGTAATTCATCATACACTCCAATCCTTAATAATTCTTCTAAACCAAAGACATTTGTTTTATTTTCAAACGGTTTAACAGCAATTTTTTTAATATGCGGAGGTAAAACTTGTAATGAAGGTTGGTATGTTTGACAACCAATAAGTAATGTTACAAATAAAAGGAGTATTAATTTCATACTTTCTATTCCTCCTGTTAATTATGTTTTTCAACAATGTTATTTTTTCTTAATACTTGTTCAACAAGTTTTTCTTTTAACTGTTTCAATTTTTTGCTAATCCCAACTGTATAAATATGTGGATTTATTAACCTTTTGTATTCTGCAGGTAACATATTTAAATTAAATCTTGTTTTTTCTCTTAGTTCTTCAATAGAAGGAAAATTATAAACTAATTTACCATTTTCAACAATTGGTTTTAGCAAAAATTTTTTCTTTATATTCTTACAATTTTGAGTATTAATCACAAGCGGGTAATGAAAATCTGGGTCATAAAAGACATTTTTTATTTCAATTTTTTCTCTGTCTATTAATATAACATCAAACAACATTTTTTCAGTAGTAAAAAATCGCGCAATATTTTTTATATATGGCAAAGAAACTTTTTGTGGTGTGTTAGAAACTTTTATTACAGGGATATACTTATTCTTAACTTTTTTAGCAACAATTTTGTATACCCCGCCTAAGGAAGCGTCTGGATGTCCTGTCACAAGTTTCGTTCCAACTCCAAAAATATCTATTGGTGAGTTATGATTTAACAATTGCTCAATAATATATTCGTCAAGTTCGTTCGAGACGACAATCTTTGCTTCTTTAAACCCAGCAGAATCAAGTTCTTTTCTTACATACTTACTTAAAGTTTCTAAATCGCCACTGTCAATACGGACACCAAAATTTTTTATTCCTTTCTTTTTAAGTTTTTCAAAAATTTTTATTGCATTTTTCACGCCGCTTTTTGTATCGTAGGTATCTACTAACAAAATCGTATTTTCAGGATAAAGCATAGCAAACTTCTCAAATGATTCATATTCTGAATCAAAACTCATCACCCATGAATGTGCCATTGTACCTCTCGGAGGGATAGCAAAAATTTTTGCTGCTAAAACGTTTGATGTTGCAGTTGCACCACCAATAAATGCAGCTCGTGTTGCTGAGATAGAACCATCTATACCTTGTGCTCGTCTTAATCCAAACTCAAGGACTGTTTTTCCTTTTGCACATTCTACTATACGTGCAGTTTTTGTTGCAATAAGAGATTGAAAATTAATAATATTAAGTATAATACTTTCTAAAAGTTGTGCTTGAACAATAGGAGCATGAACTCTTAATACCGGTTCTTTTGGGAAAACAATTTCACCTTCTTCTACTGAATAAATACTTCCTGTAAACCTAAAGTTCTTTAAGTATTCTAAAAACTCTTTTCTAAAACATCCTAAGGAAGAGAGATATTCAATATCATCTTTATCTACTTTAAGATTTAAAATTATTTCAACTAAAGGTTGCAAACCTGCAAACACTATATACCCAGATCCAAAAGGTGTTTTTCTAAAGTTTAAATCAAAAACAACTTCAGTATTCATATTATAATAAAAATATCCTTGGATCATCGTAAGTTCGTAAAAATCTGTTAACAAAAACAAGTTCGTTTTGTATAAACTATTATAACTCTTCATGGGTGAGAATCTTTATACCTAAAGATTTCATATGTTGAACAGTTTTTTCAACATTACCTTTTGGTACATCAACACCTTTTGTCGCATCTATAATCACATATGTTTCAAAACCAAATTTTACAGCATCACATGCAGTATAATATACACAATAATCTAATGCTAAACCACATACATAAACTTTTTTTATATCAAGTGAACGAAGGTATCCATCAAGACCTGTTTTTGTTTGTTTATCATTTTCTAAAAAAGCAGAATAAGAATCAATTTGTGGGTCAGTCCCTTTTCTCAATATTAAATTAATTTTTTTAATATCAAGATCTTTATGTAGTTCTGCTCCATGTGAACCTTGAACACAATGTTCTGGCCAAAGTGTTTGCAAAATATTATTTATTTCAATAGTTTCGTAAAGTTGTTTATTATGTGTAGATGCAAAAGATATATGATTTTTTGGATGCCAATCTTGTGTTGCAACAACTTTGTAAAATTTATCCATAATTTTGTTAATCACAGGAACAATTTTATCTCCGTCAGGCACAGCTAAACTACCACCAGGACAAAAATCGTTTTGTAAATCTATCACAAGCAAAACATTTTTTTCCATACCTTCCTCCCTAATATGATATTTATTCGTTGTATAACGATTTAGCTAAACTTTGTATTCTATTTTCTTTTAAGAAATCTTGCCCTAAAATAATTAAGATATTTCGTTGTAGCACACTTGAACCATGGTCAAAAACACTTGTGACATCGTTGATACATAATAAATTACACAAATTACTCACTAGTTTTTCATTTTGTGAATAATCTATTATTTTACTTTTATTTTGTAGTTTATGCCAATTTCCCCAACTTAAAACATCATAACCGTTTTGTCTAAGAAACATTGCAACTTGTTTTGCAAGTTTTGGATATTCAGTCGCATTGTACACTTTTAACACAACATGAATATTTTTTGATATCTTAAAATCATCGTTTATTAAATATTCAATTAAAGAATTTAGCTGGTCTTTATTAATCTCAAGATATCTTCTAAAAGAATTTCCTGACAAAGTTGAAAACCTAATATTTGTATGTTTTAGATTTTTTATTTCTATTGTCAAGTTTAGTATTTCCCAAAATGACATATTTGTTATAAAACATTTATTAAAATAGTAAATAGCAATTGGAAGCTTATAAAAAAATAATGGGTTAAACAATTTATTTAATAAACTTTTGATAAACACTTGTTGTCTTTTGATTCTACTAATGTCTGTTTCCTGGCCACGATAACGAACAAATTTTAATGCATCTTTACCATTCATATAATATGTTCCAGGTTCAAAATGTATATGTAGATTTCCTGCATAATCGTCGTAATGCATTGGTTCTTCAACAAAAATTTTTATTTTACCAATTACATCTATTAATTTTTCAAAGTTCTGATAATCAACAACAAAAAAATATGGTATCTCAATTTTAGTAGAACTTGATAAAAATAGTTTTTCCTCAATAATTGTTTTAAATTCTTTAGCAGCAAGTTTTTTACTTTTTGTTCTAGCATAAAAAAAAGCATAAATCTCAGCAAGTTTTTTAAATTTTGTAAAATCAACATCAACATAAGCATCTCTTGGAATAGAAACAATGTTTAAAACTTGTTGTTTAGGAGAATAACTGACAAAAATTATTGTATCAGAATGCATTGTATGGTCAACATAATCAACTCCTAACAAAAGAAAATTTATCCGTTTTTGTTTAATGATGTTTGTAATAAGTACACTTTTAGAACTTAACCATGCAAGATATAAAATCAAAAGAATACACAATATCAAAATGATATGTCTTATTTTCATTGTTTATACAACTTGTGTTTTAAAATATATTTCTCAACTTGTTCTGGCACAAGATATTTTATTGGCAACAAATTTTTAACACGGTCTCTAATTTCGCTTGATGAAATTTCTATAATTGGAGAATCAAAAAAAATAATTTTTTTTAAAACTTCTTTTGGTAAATTATCAAGAGCGTATTGGTTTATTTTACGCTTTCCTACAAGAAACTTAATTTTTTTAACAATTTCTTGCCATTTTTCCCATGTTGGCAAAGAAACTAACGAATCTAAACCAATCAAAAAATATAAGTCATAATTTTTATATCTTTCCTTAAAATAATCAATTGTAATGTATGTGTAAGAGACACCTTTTCGTTTTATCTCAAAATCAGAGAGTACAAAATTTTTACAATTTTTAATTGCTAGTTTCACCATGTTATATCTATGTTTATAGTATGTAGGAGTGTAATTAAGTTTATGTGGCGGTTTATACGACGGAATAAAAATCACTTTTTTAGCATCAATAAACTCTTTTGCATACTCTGCAAGAATAAGATGACCTAAATGTATTGGATCAAAAGTACCACCGAACAAAATTATTTTTTTCATAACCTATTCTCTTATAGCACCGTCACCTTCAACTATATATTTTGTTGTTACAAGTTCGTTTAATCCCATAGTACCGCGTGCATGTAACTTTGATGTAGAAATACCAATCTCAGTACCAAAACCAAATACACCACCATCATGTAACCTTGTAGACGAATTTATAAATACAGCTGCGGAATCAACTTCCTGTTCAAACTTAATTTGAGCAGATTTGTTTTTAGTAATTATTGCATCAGAATGATGTGAACCATAATGATTTATATGTTGTATTGCTTCTTCAATATTATCTACAATTTTTATTGACAGAATATAATCTAGATATTCTGTATACCAATCAATTTCTTTTGCTTGTTTTACTTTTATACCATGTTTTTTTAAAAGATTTACTGTTTTTTTACATCCTCTAAGTTCAACATTATGCTCAATATACATTTTTGCCATTTTTGGCAAAAATTCTTCTGCAATATCTTTATGAACCAAAAGTGTTTCCATTGCGTTACAAACTGATGGCCTTTGCACTTTAGCATTAAAACACACTTTTATTGCTATATCAACATCAGCATCTTTGTCAACATAAGTATGACAAACCCCACTTCCATGAGACAACACAGGGATTTTTGACTTAGATTTTATTGTTTCAATCATTTTTTCACTTCCACGAGGAATAATTAAGTCAATGTATTTATCTAATTGCAAAATTTTATACAATAAATCATAAGATGGGTCATCAATAAATAAAACAATATCCTTACTAAAACTTAAATTAAATTTTTGCCATGTATCATCAACTGCAAGTTTTATTAATTTAACTAAAAACTTATTTGTGTTTATTGTTTCTGACCCACCACGAAGAATAACACAATTGCCTGATTTCAAACATAAAACAGTCGCATCAATAGTGACATTTGGTCTTGATTCGTAAATCATAAATATAACGCCTAAAGGTACAGCTACTTTTTTTACTGTAAACTTATTTTTTTTAACTTCGCGTTCCCAACAAGAAACAACTTTGTTTATTGGCGAAGCTAAAGAAAGAACAGTATCAATTCCTGTTAGCATTTCTTCAAAACGTTTCTGATTCAAAGTTAACCTATCAATTAATGCTTTTGATAACTTTTTTTCTTCTGCTAAAGCTATATCTTTTTTATTGACAGCAAAAATTTCTTCTTTATACATAACTAACTTTTCTTTAATACCTCTAAGCATCTCGTTTAATATTTCTTCAGACAAACTTCCAAATTTGTACGATGTGTTTTTAACATTTTGTATTTTTTTTATCCAGAAAGAAAACTTTTTCATAATATTCCCCCTTTAAACTATTTATCTTCGCAAAGCTGCTAATGTTACCGCTATTATTGAAAGAAAAAGTGTGATAACATAAAAAAATAAAACAACTTCGCGTTCACTCCAACCTGAAGATAACAAAAGATGGTGTATATGATGTTTATCAGGAGTTGCGATACTGACTCCTTTTTTTATTCGTCTTGTGATTGCTGCTGCTACATCTACAAACGGTATCCCCACTACAATAATTGGTAAAATAAAAGATATTAACGCTCCTGTTTTTAAGATACCAACTGCTGTTATACAACCGATTAGTAACCCTAACCATAACGCACCTGTGTCACCCATTAAAAGTTTTGCCGGATAAAAGTTATAGATTAAAAATCCTGCAACTGAACCACATAAAAGTAAACTTAATATAGCAGACAAAACTAGTTGTCCTGATATTATTTGTGAAGATACTTGTTTTTGTAATATTGAAATTATAAAAAATGTGAAACTTGAAATAAAAACGATTCCTCCAGCAAGACCGTCTACACCGTCAGCAAGGTTTACTATGTTCATAAATCCACATAACCATAAAATTGTTATTATCTGACTTATAATTCGTGGAAATATAATTGGTTTATCAACAAAAGGTAAATTAACACTTAAAATCCGTACACCATAGTCCATCACACAATACGCAACTATTACTTGAACCAAAAATTTTACAATTGCAGGAACACCAACCTTGTCATCTATTGTACCAAGTATTATAATTAAAATTGAACCAAAAAATATTCCTAACAATTGTTTCCCTAAAACAACAGTTTCTTGGTATTCATCCCAAGAAAGTGTATATTTGTAACTAAGAATTTTTTTTATTTCTGGAAATAGATGCATAATTACAAACAAAGAAATAAAAAATGATAAAGCTATCCCAAACCCTGCCCAACGAGTAAGTTTTCTAAATTTTAATTTTCGTTTAGATGGTCGATCATAAATATTAAATTTTTTTGCAAGAAAATTTGAGAACGGAACTAAAAAAATTGAAAATAAAAATGGTAAGAATAGACAAAAAAAATACACTTTTACCATAACATCAGCAATCTAATTGTGGATATAACGGAAATTTTTCTAACAACATTTTTACTTTATTTTTAACATATGTAACGACATTTTTACTACCTCGAGATTTCAACACTTTGTCTATTAAATCCGCAATTATCAACATTTCTTTTTCGCCCATACCACGAGTTGTAACTGCTGGTGTACCTATACGAATGCCGGAAGTTTCAGCAGGTCCTAATGGGTCATAAGGGATTGAATTTTTGTTAACTGTGATTCCGGCAGTTTCTAAAATATTTTGTGCTTCCAACCCAGTGATTTTTAATGGCCGTAAATCAACAACAAACATATGACAATCTGTTCCATTAGAAACTATTTTATAACCCTTTTTTGCCAAGGCTGAAGCTAAAGCACGTGCATTAGCTAGAACTTTTGCCTGGTATAACTTAAACTCGTCTGACATAGCTTCTTTAAATGCGACAGCTTTTGCTGCTATAGTATGCATCATAGGGCCACCTTGTATCCCAGGAAAAACTGTTTTATCTATTAAATTAGCATACTTTTTTTTACATAAAATCACAGCACCACGAGGACCACGCATTGTTTTGTGAGTAGTGAAAGTAACAAAATCTGCATAGGGAACCGGTGATGGATACACACCTGCTGCTATAAGTCCTGCGTAATGAGCAATATCTGCCAAAAAATACGCGTTTATTTCGTCACAAATTTCTCTAAATTTTTTCCAATCAATTATACGTGAATATGACGATGAACCTGCAACTATAAGTTTTGGTTTATGTTTCAATGCAAGTTTTCTGACTTCTCTATAATCAATAAGTTGATCTGATTTACGGACATTAATAGGTATAACTTTATAATACTTACCTGAAAAACTTGTTGGATGACCATGAGACAAATGTCCACCATGGGATAAATGCATACCCATTATAGTATCGCCAGGGTTCAACACAGCAAAATATACAGCCATGTTCGCTTGAGTACCACTATGTGGTTGAACATTTGCATGTTCAGCACCAAAAAGAAGTTTCACTCGTTCAATAGCTAAAGTTTCAACAGCATCCATATACTGACACCCACCATAATATCTTTTCAAAGGGTATCCCTCAGCATATTTGTTGCCCATAATAGACCCTTGCGCTTCTAAGACAGCTAACGATGGAAAATTTTCCGAAGCAATAAGTTCTAAACAACTTCTTTGTCTTTCAAGTTCTTGTTTTATACATTCATAAATTTCAATATCTACTTTTTTAAGATTCTTCATTCTTCTCTCCTTTCAAGACCTAATCAACATTAACAGTTTTATATGGAAGTTTCACAACTTTCTTTAATTTTTCACTAACAAAAAAAATCCAGTTTTTATCTATCGCAAATGAGACAAATTTTATTTGTTGTGGATCAAAAAATTTGTTAAGCAAAATATGAAGATATTTTTTTTGATTTATATTTATTATCTTATGTATATTATTTTTGTCGTCTAACAAAAACACGTTTTTATTATAAACATACACATCGATAGGAAGAAACTCTGTTATTGTAAAAGAGGAAACAAAGACAAAGTTATTGTTTTTCAGAGTATAAAGAAACAATGTATTTTTGTTATCTAAAACATACAACTCATTGTTATCAGTAAGGTGAAGTGCTAATACAGTTTTTTCACCTAACAAAGTTAATGTAGATATAACAACTGAAAAATCTGGATAACGGAACAACTTAACACTATTTGAAAATATTGAAGATGCAACAAAATAGTTGTTATTGTTCAAACTTACAGCATTAAATTGTTCGTCGGCAACATACATTTTAACAAGCTGAGTAGTATCTGAATCGAATTCTAATATATTTCTTATTGTCCAATCAGTTATGATAATTTTGTCTTTTAAAAGTGTAATATCTGATGGTGATATATATTTTAAACTAATTTCATTATATAGAGGTTTCGTTATTGCCAAGATATTATATACTTTTGGTAAAAAAAAGAATAAAATTAATACAACCGCTATTAAACAAAAAAATTTTGTAAAAAATAAAAACTTGCTTTTTAACAAGTCTGCCCTACATAATTTATACTCTTCATCCCAAAATTCTTCTTTTGAAAGAGAAAACCATAACAAGTTTTCTATAGTAGAAATAATTTCTGTTTCTGGTTGATGATTAAGATTAAGTATTGTAAGATTTAACTCTAAAAATTTTTCTAAAACCTTTGGCTGAACAAAATGTCCAATAATACATATAGGGATAAACTTAAAATGTTCCGCTGTATATTTTACATATTTCAATTTTGTGTTTTCATCAAAAAGAATAAGTTGTGGTTTGTAATCAATTATTATTTCATAAATCTTTTTAGTTGACACCAATGAAACAGATTTAATTTGATATTCAGACAACAACTTTTGTGGGAATTCAATTTGTTCTTTTTTAGAAAAAATAAACAATATTTTTTTGTTCATTAGCTATAAAGAAAACTCAAGAATGGTTTTAACTATTTCATCTAAAATACTTAAAATTCTTTGTACTGTATTTAAAATAAGTTCGTTATGAAACTTAATAGACCTTTTCAACCATTTATATTTTGTAACAAAATTTGCTGCACCTATTATAATACCACACAAACTTCTTATTTCATTAATATAACTTTTCACATTTTGTGCTATTTGCACAACTAATTGTTTTTTATCTTGGATATTTTGTTGGACAAGTTCATCAAGTTTTTGTTTCAAGTTTGCATTTTCATTCATTATTATCTGTTTTTCTTGTTTAATTTTTTCAACAAGATTTTTCATTTCAGCAAGTTCTTTTTCAACAGCTTCTTTTTGGCTAACATATTTAGATATTTCTTCTTTTGCAAAAGATACAATTTCGTCTATTTCTTTTTCAAAACGATTGGTTTCTTCAAGTAGTTGTTTCTGAACTTCTAACAACGAATTAAATTGTCTATTGTAATAAATCAAAAGTTCTTGTTTTTGTTGATCAAACTCTTGTTTTAAACGAACCATTTCTTGCTCAACAACTTTTTTATCAAACTCAAGACCTTGTATTTGTTGTTGCCATACGAGTTTTTCTTTCTCTTTTTCAAGTTCTAACTCCTTTCTTCTAAGTTCTTCATACTTATCTTTTAATCTTTCATATTCACCACGCTCAAGTTTTTCAATTTGTCTCTTTAAATCTTCAATTATTTGTTCCTGTTGTTGTAGTTTTAACATTA
Source organism: uncultured Elusimicrobia bacterium (assembly GCA_964561135.1). Taxonomy (GTDB): domain Bacteria; phylum Elusimicrobiota; class Endomicrobiia; order DTEH01; family DTEH01; genus JANXDG01. Next base: position 35,147 of record CAZLOB010000061.1, read on the forward strand.
TCTGTTTTTTTTCTTCTTCTTTTGTTTGCAACATTTTTTCATACAAAATTTTTTCTTCTTCCAATTTTTTTCTCCAATACGCGGATACTGACGGAGTTATTATATTGTGTACAATCTCGTCACTATCTCCGTAGTGTAGTTCAAGTTCTGAAAGTTCTTTTTCTATTTCATCCCAAGTATAAAATTTTTCTTCATCATTTTTATCTGTCATAGCATTGTACTCCTTTTTGAATTTATATTTAGAAATTAAATACAAAACAAAAAACTAAAAAACAAGTTTTAAACTACGGTTCCGGTATAATAAGGACTTCCCCAACAATAGGTACTCCTTTAATAATCTTGTCTTTGTTTGCTTCATAAATTTTTCTCCACAACTTTTTGTTTTTATAATACTTTTCTGCAAGAGAAACTAAAGTTTCCCCTTCTTTAACTTTGTGAGCGACAGGGAATTTAATTGTTGGTTCTTCTCTGATATATACAAATTCTTTTTTAACAACTTTTTGTTCTACTACAACAACTTCAGCAGTTGTTGGTTTTAAAAGTTGTGTAGTTAATTCAGGTAGGTAAGTAGAAGGTTTTACTTCATATGAAACTTGTGTAGGTCCAGTGGATACTTCAACTTTTTCAATAATTTTTTTAATACGTTTTTTCTTAGGTGTTACAACAACTTCTTCAATAATTTCTTGAGGTTGTTCATATTTTACAACTTTTCTTTTTTTAACAGTAGGTAGCGGTTGGAACGAAACTAAAAAATAATGGTTTCCTGCAAAACCAGAAATTTCGCTTACTGGATATGACCAGATATATCTTATCCCGATTTTATTCGATATTAATCTGGTTTGAAAAGATAAATTTAATTCAGTTAAATTACCAACTTTTTGTACTCCAACTGTTGCATCACAACTTATATACTTTGTATAAAACAACTGTTGATTAAGTGTAATTTTACCTCCTATGTCAGAAAATATATTATTTTCAACTTTTCTATGTTGATAAAGAACATCAAAATTAACCAAAGTTATACCGTATATATATCCCAGACTCATAATGAACTTTTGTGGAAGATGATATTTTATATCTTTGCCTAAGGTAGCGACTGAAATATTATCAATTGCAAACCCAAAATTTAAATTTTCAGAAATTTTAGTTGTTATACCAAAAGTAAAATCTTGTATCAATTGAGTTTTCTGTTGTGCTAAAGGATCATTAACATAGTATTCATCAAACTCGTATTTAAACTCGTATATTTTCACATTCATTCCAAGAAACAATTTTTTAAAAGTCTTTATTCCAAAATTTAGTAGATAACAGTTTTCAGAATAAATACTATCAAGTACCAAACTTTGTATACCACAGCCAAAAAATAATCTATCACCACTATAAACTAAAGAGACTACAGAGTTTGATAAGTTATTCTTAACTACATTTTTCAACAATATACCATACCCTGTTGTTAAAACAAATTTGTTTAATAAAGCAACATTTGCAGGATTCAAAAACATAACATTTGCTTCCTGCGGATAACTAGTATAAGTGTAACCTGCAATATCTATGCTGTACAATGATGCAGCAAATAATAGAAATGAAATTGTTATAAGTTTTTTCATCTAATATTTTATTACTATTGTACCTTTAAACATTTTATTTTCTTTTGTAGCATTGATTTGGTAAATATAAATTCCTGGTGGTAAAAGTTTACCTTCATCGTTCTTGCCATCAAAATACAAAATGTTAGGATTTCTATGTTTTAATCTACAAACTTTGGACAAATTTAAATCATAAACATATCCTTCAATAGCAGAATAATAATAAAACTCAATATAATCATTTATTCCATCATTATTTGGAGTAATAATTTTTTTCTTAGGTGAACACCCTAAAATAGCAATTTCAGCTAATTTTAGTTCAGCTGTTTCTACAAGACGATATTTACCCAGATATTGTGTGACAATATATACTTTATTTTTATCCTGAGAAAATGGTATTGAAAGCCAGTTGTACCCATCAAAAAATTCAACATAATAGTTTTTATCTTCTTGAGGTTTTACAAACTGTAATTCACAAAACTTTTCTGTTTTTTGTTTTTCTGAGAGAATATCGTATGCGAAAACAACATTAGGTTGGTCAATTTCCAACTTTTTGATTTGTACAACTATATTTTCAGTTTTAGGAATAGAAACTAAAAATTGTTTATCTTCACTAAAATAAAAATCTACTTGTTCTTCTTGGAAGACCCTTACAAAAACATTGTCATCACTTTCAACACCAAAATGATTTACTGTTTTTACTGTGTAAAACCCATTATATAATTTTTCTAATTTTAAATATGGAACAGTTGAAATAGCAACTAAATGTATGTTATCAACATCTATCCCAAAATATATTCTATATTGCCATAAATTATCAATTACTATTTCTTGCCACTCTATTGTATTTTGAGATATAGTTATCTTTTTTGGAGCAGGCGGAGGGGTATTAGGTATAACAAAAGTTTGTGTTTGAGTTTTTGCTAAATGGCCAAAACTATCTTTAACTTCAAGATATAAATAATATGTTGAAGGATTTAAAAATCCTTCTTTATAAAAAACATAAAATGTTGACTGCGTGGTAATTTCTGTTTTTACTCTAAAATCTGTATAACTTGAAAAAACTATTCTATAAGTTATTGTATCAAAAATAACAATTGGTTCTACCTTTGAAAACGAAAATTTTATAGGCAGTTTTGTAATAACTTCGTTATTTAACGGAGTAAAAATTAAAGGCGAATATTTAGCAATAAAGAATCTTATACTTGATGAAACTGTTTCTAAATTTTTAGCATCATAAGCAACTATTCGCAAAAAGTAGGTAGATGAAGGTAAAGTAAAATCTAAATCTATTAATTCAAAAGAAGTTTCTTGTGTGATAAATTCTTTTAATATTGTTGAAAAATTTTCAGTAGTTGAAATTTCAATTCTGTATGACACAAAATCAAAAATATCGTAATCAAAAGATTCTGTCCATCTTATAATATAAGGCAGAAATATGGTTTCGTTATTTTGTGGTGACAGGACTATAGGTGTAGATGGTGGCAAGTTTTCATACGAAGTATAAAATTCATATATATCTGAGGGACTTTTTGTTTGATATGTATCAATAGCAACAACATACCACCAATACGTTGTATCATCTAACAAGTTTTCTAAATTAAAATAGTTTTGTTCTCCAGGAAGGATAATTTTTATATAAGTTTGAAATTGTGAAGTAGTTATATAAAGTTCGTAATAAAGCTTGTGAAATTGATAATCTATAGATGCAAGCCAATTTAATGTTACACTACTTACAGAGATGATTTCTTTATTTACTGGTGAAAGCAAGACAGGGTTTGAGGGCGGCGTATTAAAAACAAAAAAACTATATGGTGAAGAATCAGCAAAAGTTTGACCACTACGGGAAGATATTGCAACAACAGTCCAGTAGTAAGTAGTGTTAACTTCTAAAACACCCACTGGCAGGTAAAAACTTGTTGAAACAGTTTGAGTTGTAAAAATAAGTTGTTGCAGGTCTGATGTAGTAGAAACTTTCAATACATAACTAACAGGGTCATACGGGTCAGGATCAAAAGTTTGTTGCCAGTAAAATGTAACAGACGTATTATAAAGAATAGTATCATTTAACGGTGAGATTAAAACAAAATTTTGTGGGTTTTGTGGAATATTGTCAACTACAAAATAAAAGGTTAAAGAAGCAGTAGTAAAACCCCATACATCATGTGCATAAACATACCAAAAATATGTTGTGTTATCTAAAACATTATATAAAACAAAACTTGTTGTAGTTAATCCGGAAGAAGAAACAAAAGTTTTGAAATTATCTGTTGAATAAACTAAAGTATAGCTTACAGGTTCGAAATCAACTTCTTCTGCTTCGGACCAAAAAAGTTGAACATTTTGTGTTTCAACAATACTACCATTTTGTGGTGAAAGCAACTCAAAACTTGTAGGAGAAGAATTTTTTATAAAAAACTTTCCTACTATAGAAGTAGAAGAAAGTTGTGGTGGTGGATATCCATTGTCATAAGTTATTATTTGCCAAAAATAAGTAGAGTTATTTTTTAGCGGTGTTGCCGGAACATAAAAAGTTGTATCTGCTGATAAAGAAATTGTTGTGGTATCACTATCAGTCCAATAAACTAAAGTTTGTGATGAGACCTTAGCGTTGAAACCAAAATCTTCTCCTTTTTGCCAGACAAAAGTTGGGTAAAAATAAGATGTTGTAGTTTCATTTATTGGGTAGATCAATGTTGCAGCTGAAGGTTGTTTGTTTTCAACACAAGTGTAAAACCAAAATGTCGTTGATGAATATACTGCATAACCAGAATATGGTTCATCCCAAATACGAAGACGCCAAAAATATGTTGTTTTGTTTTCTAAAACTAAACTTGTAAGATAATAGAATGAAGTATATATTTTTTCTGTGGTATAGAATAAAGAGTTTAACTCATCCGGCAGTTCAGAATATGATGAAATAAACAACTGATAATAGATACTACTGAGCGGATCTGGATCAAAAGATAAACTCCAATAAAATGTTGGATGTAATGTAAAGATAATATGGTTAGGATTGTTTACATCAAGTTGGTAATAAATTGTTGCCCCTGGCGAAAACAAAAAGTTTTGTATAGGCGGTTCATTAAGATCATTTATAACAAACCAACTTGTAGCAGAGAAACTTTTAAGACCAAAAGAATCTTCTGCAACAACATACCACCAATATGTCGTATTCTCAACCCAATCACCACCAAAAACAGATGCCAATGTGTATGAAGACCATGTTATATCTGAAACTTGTGAAACAAAACCATAGTTTTCACTTTGTGAAGAAATATACACAAAATATTTTATTGTTTCTTGTGGGTCAGGATCGGCTGTGTCAGACCAGTCAAAAAAAACAGGTGTTGTTGCAGTAGAACTTACTGGTGTCAACAAACTGGGACTACCTGGTGGTTGATATATGTTATTAACAACAAATCTTGATTCTTTAGGAGAAAAATACCAGCTCCATGAAAAACTTCCTTCAGAATCTATTACTTTGACACGCCAATAATATGTTGTATTGTCCAAAAAATAATTTGATGGGACCTCAACATAACTTGTTGTTATATTAACTACGAACTCAACTTTCCCGCCAAGTAATGAAGGTGGCGTTGAATTTAATGCTGTTTCCACCGTTGAATAATAAAGTTCGTATTTTATCGTATCTCCATAACGTATATCAACATCAGATGCATCCTCCCAGTCGAACGGTATAACTGTTTGCGATGTAACCACAACATATGCTACAGGCCAATTTGGTGAAAAAGGGTCTGGTGGAGAATTTGTTGGTAGAGCATAAGGTCGTGGAGAACTAATATCTATTGAAGACCAAGTTATATTATCAGTTGTTGATTTGATTGCAAAAAAATATCCAGTTCCGTTTTTAAGACCAGTAATAGTGTAAGTTTCTGTTTGTCCTAAACTAGTATTAGTATTGATAAATATCCTATATGGATACCCTGGGTCAGACGAATTGTTTTCCCAATCATATTCATTAGATAAAACTCTATATGTTGACAGTCTTATTTGATATTGAACAATATCTGTTTGAGGAGCTGTCCATTGAAGTGTTACTTGTCTAAAACGAACATCAATAACTCTAAGGTTAGTTATAGGATCAATTTGACAAAAAATTGATGTAGTAAAGAAAAAAATTAAAAAACAAAAAAATATTTTTGCTTGCAATTTATTTAACATAAACCATAGCTTTTGCTATTTTTCTCTTAAACAAATTCCATCTTTGTTAAGTTCGTTTAGAAGATCTTTAATAAGAACATTAACTTCTTCATCAGTTAAAGTTTTTGTTTCACTACGTATTTTCAACCTAAATGTGATAAATTTCTCTTTATCTTTTTTATAAAAGTCCATTGGATAAATATCAACTATAAAATTCTGAGATAAAATAAACTGTAGAATTTTTTGTTCTACCTCTACATAAACGGATTCTTCAGGTATTTTTAAACAAAGGTCTCTTATAACATATGGATATTTTGGTAACGGTTTGTATATTTTTTGAATATTAAGTTTTTGCAAAATAAGTTCAAAATAAATTTCTCCATAAAAAACAGGTTTAGGAAGTTTTAATTTAAATTTTTCTTTATCTAGTTCGCCTACAAAAGAAATTGTCTCTTTATTATCAAACGAAAGGTAATAAACTATTTTTTTAAACAAACTTTTGTCAAAAACAGGCTTTGAAAAATTATCTTCAGAAGTTATGTCTTTGACATATCTAATTTTTAGAACATCAAGTAATGTTTCAACTACACCACATAGATGATAAAAATCGTATTGTATTGTTTGGTGATTCCAGCTTAAATACAAATGTTCACCATGTGTAATAAAAGCTAGTTGCATCTCTTCTTTTATTTCGTTATCAACCTTATAGAATACCTTTCCAAGTTCAAACAAAGCTATATTTTCAACTTGACGGTCATAATTAGTTATAAGATTTTTAAGTAAACCACTAAACAAAGATAACCTTAATTGTGAATATTCGTTAGACACAGGATTAAGAATTGAAACACTTTTTTGCTGACTGTTTAAGATACAACTGTTGTCATTAACAGAACATAAAGAATAATTTATAGCTTGGTTAAACCCAAATGAAGTTAAACATTCAATAATTTGTTCTTTAAGTTTATCTACTGTTTTTTGCTTATAAAAATTATTTACATTATGTGGCAACTTTGATGGAACTTTTTCATAACCGATAAACCGTGCTATCTCTTCAATAATATCAGCTTGAAACTTTATATCTTGTCGTTCAAGCGGTGGTAAAACAAGAAATTTGCGGTTTGAAAAACCTTCAATATGTTTCAATTGATAATTAAGTTTTGAAAACAAATTTATAAATTTGTTTGTCTCTATTTCATAACCAAGTATTGAACTTATGTAATCTAAATCTACTTTAATAGTATTTTGTTGAAATGAAACAAGATCGTTATAATATTCAATGTCTTTTATATCAGAAAATCTGACAACTTCACCACCACAATGTTGTAATACCATCTGACATGTTTTAAACGCAGCAATTTCTGCAAGATTTAAACTACTACCTCGTTCAAACCTAATACTTGCTTCTGTTTGCACACCAAGTTTTTTTCTTGCAAGACGTATCATACTACGATTAAACACTGCAGATTCTATCAAAATATTATTTGTATTTTCATCTACACAACTGTTTTCAGCACCAATTATACCCGCAATTGCAACAGGTTTCTCTTCGTCAGAAATAACAATAATAGAACTATCTAAATTATAAGTTTTATTATCCAAAGCAACAACAGATTCGCCATCATTTGCAGTCCTTACAAATATTTTCCCACCAACAAGTTTGTTAAAATCAAATATGTGTACTGAATGACCAATAAGAAGCATAATATAATTTGATATATCAACTAAAGGATTTATACTTCTTAACCCTAAACTGTTAAGTCTATATTTTATATAAAACGGTAACGAAATTTTATTATTAACATTGTTAATCTGTATCGCAAGATATCTTTTACATAACTGGTACGACAAAATCCTTACATCGAACATAGGGAGCGTTTTTACAAAACTTGTGAAACCTGTCGTATCAATAAATATATCCTTCAAATTAACATCTAACATTACTGCCAACTCTTTTGCTATACCAAAATGTCCTAAACAGTCATATCTGTTTAAAGGTGTAGAAACTTCAACTATTGTATCAGAAAAATATTTACTTAAAGAAGCTCCTAAATCAAAAATTTTATCAAGTTCTAAGATACCGCTGTGATCATCGTAAAGACCTAATTCTTTTGCTGAACATAACATACCTTCTGAAACTACACCACGAATCTTTCTTTGTTCAACTTTTGTGCCATCTGCTAAGATACCACCAACCCCAACATATGCAGTAATCATACCCTCATATACATTTGGTGCTCCGCAGACAACTTCGTATGAATTTGTTCCATCAGTAACATTACATATAACAAGTTTGTCAGCATTAGGATGTTTTTTGACAGATGTAACTTTAACAACTTTTATTTGTGACAAAATATTTTTGTCTTGTTTAGAGATATTTTCAATTTCGTAACCAAGTTTTTCTATATAACTTATTATTTCTTCATCAGAAATGTTGTTGTATCCCAACAACTCTTTTAACCACTGTAACGAAAGTTTCATAAAAGTATTATTTAAATTTTTTAAAAATTTAAAATTGTGTAATAAACCTTACATCGTTTTCATAAAACAAACGGATATCGTCAATTCTAAACTTCAACATTGCTATACGTTCAACACCTAACCCAAACGCAAAACCTGTATATTCTTCATGATTTATTCCAACATTTAGTAACACCTGTGGATGTACTAATCCACAACCTAAAATTTCAACAAAACCACTGTTTTTACATAGACCACATCCTTTGCCTTTACAAACTAAACATTGTATATCCATCTCTAAGGAAGGTTCAGTAAACGGGAAATAAGATTGTCTAAACCTAAACCCAATGTCTTCAGCAAAAATTGATTTTGCAAAATATATCAGTACACCTTTAAGATCTGGCAATGTAACATTTTTGTCTACCATTAACCCTTCAACTTGATGAAAATTAAACAAATGTGAAACATCTATGTTTTCATGTCTATAAACTCTTCCTGGCATGATAGCTTTTATTGGTGGTTTTTTATTAAGCATAACACGAATTTGTACTGGTGATGTATGCGTTCTTAACAACAACCTACCTTTATCTGTATGAGGTAAAGAAAGATACAACGTATCTTGCATATCTCGTGCTGGATGGTCATAAGGAATGTTTAACAATGTAAAATTATAATCTTCAAACTCAACCTCAGGACCTTCTTCAACATCAAAACCTAATGATAAAAATATTTCTATAATTTCGTCATATATTTGTTGCAAAGGATGTTTCTTCCCTAAACAAAACTTTGCTGCAGGTAGGGTAAGTTCTAATCTGCTGTGTTGAGTAGTGGAGATTATCTTTGATTTTATTATCTGTAATTTCTTATTTATCTCTTCTTCTATTTCGTCTACTACAAGATTATAAACTTCACCAATAACTTTCCTTTCCTCAATTGGTAGAATAGAAATATTACTGATAAGTTTTTTTAGCTCACCTTTTTTACCAAGATATTTTAGTTTTAATTCATTTATTTTCTCTGTTGTATCAGCCTGTTCTAATTCTTTTAAACATCGTTGTTTTATTTCATATAAAACTTCTTTATTTAACTTCTTCATTTATTCCAAGCAATTTATTAAGATGTTTTTTCGCATTTTTATGTTTAGGTTGTAACTTAAGAGTTTGTAAAAACATTTTTTTAGCTTCAGAAAACTCGTTTTTAGCTTCTTTAATCAAACCTATGTGATAATATACTTCAGGATTTCCTGGCTCCAGTTTTAACAGTTGTTCAAAAATTTTTAACGCTTCGTCATATTTATTGTTTAAAAAATAAAATTTTCCTGTTTCCCAGAGATCTTCAATATTTTGTTGGTTCATAATAAAGTTTATCCAATAACTTTTTTAAATTTTTCTATATCCTGATTCTTACCTACAACAATTAGTACATCTCCTTCCAAAATTTCTTCGTCAGGAGATGGAACAAAAATTATTTCTTCTTTTGTATCAGTTTCGCCGGCTTCATCTATTATCGGTATTTTTCGTTTAATACCTATTACTGTAACATTATATTTTGTTCTTACTCCTAGTTCTTGCAACATTTTGTTAACAAACATTTTTGGCGAAGAGACCTCAATAACGCTGTATTCATCAGAAAAAGAAAACATATCAAGAACTTTTGGGGATAATAAACTACTAACAAGATGTTTTGCAACATACCCTTCAGGGAAGACAACCTTATCAACACCAATTTTCGCTAAAATGTTAGCATGTTGATCATTTACTGCTCGTGAAAAAACTTTTTTTATCCCTAGCTCTTTTAATAACAATGATACATAAACATTTACTTCAACATTTTCACCTATTGCAACAATTGCAACATCTACATCTTGTGCATTAACCCCAGCTTGTTCTAACTGTGAAGTATCAGTCGCATCACCAATTATTGCTATTTTTAAATGATCTTTTACTTCTTCAACTTTTTTTTCATCTTTATCAATACCTATTATATCAACATTATATTTTGACAAATTACGCACAATTTGGTTACCAAAAACTCCTAACCCTATCACTACGAAAGTTTTTGGTTTTTCTTCCGACATATGTTTTTTTCTTCTAAGATAATTTTATCCAACTGCTATATGTCCTTCAAGATATTTTATTTCTTTTGGTTCTTTAGTTAACAAAAACGAAAGCAAAGTTATGCCGCCAATCCTCCCAAAAAACATCGTTATTATTAACAAAATTTTGCTAAAATTATCAATATATGGAGTAATCCCTAAGGATAATCCTACTGTACCAAACGCTGATACTGTTTCAAAAAAAATCTCTCTGTAAGAAAACTTTGGAGAACAAAACGTATTGTTTATCCAATATATACTACAAGAAATTATGATAATCCATATAAAACACACAAAAAATATTACAAAACTCTTAACTACAATTTCTTGTGCTAATCGTCGTTTAAAAACACTTACATCATGTTCACCACGAAGGAAGTTATAAATACTAACCAGTATAACAAACACAGTAGTAGTTTTTATCCCGCCACCTGTACCACCAGGTGAGGCTCCTATAAACATAAGAATTGTTATAAGAATTACAGTTAAACCTGAAAGTTGTCTGATAGGGAAAGTATTAAATCCTGCGGTTCTTGGCGTCACTGCTTGAAACCAACTTACTAAAAATTGTGTTTTTAACGGAAAATTATTTTCTGAAAAAATTTTTTGGTTTAATAAAAATATTAGCAATGTTGGTATTAGAATTAATATAACTGTAGTTAACAAAACGGCTTTTGTATGCAACTGCAAATTCCCCTTTTTCTTAAAATGTTCAAAAATGTTAATCCATACAAAAAATCCTAACCCGCCTGCGATAAATAATAACGGAAAAATAAAATTTATCACAACATCACTCTTATACCTTTCAAGACTATCTGGAAACAAACTGAACCCTGCATTACAAAACGCGCTAATAGAATGAAATATACCATACCATAAACTTTGGAAGAAACCAATTTTATCCACTAAAGTAAATTTAACCGTCAGCACAGCTATACCTAAAAGTTCAAAAATAATCGTAAGTATAACAATTTTTTTTATCAATAAACCAATTTGTGAAACCTTTGCAAATTCTGAAATACTTAATGATTCACTAACAATGTTTTTTTGCATTATACTTAACCTTCCTAATAAAATCATAACAATAGTTGCCATCAACATGTACCCAAGACCACCTATTTGTATTAACAATATCATTATCAGTTGTCCTAAAAAATTAAATGTTCTACCAACATCTACGACTGTAAGTCCAGTAACACACACAGCTGATGTAGCAGTAAACAATATGTCAACAAAAGAAATTTTGTTATTTGCAACTTGTGGTAAAGATAACAAAAATGTGCCTATAAAAACTAAAAATATAAAAAATAGAATTATGATCTTATAAGCGTGAGATTTCATGTTTTTATTATTGCAGAGTAGAGAAACTTATAGAGAAGCTTTTGCAGGGCTTTTATTGTTTTTATCAGAAAAAGTTTTTACAAACTCCACTATTTTATTTAACACTTGTGGTTCTTCAACAGCAAGGTAAGCAAGAATCTTACGGTCCAACTTAACATTTGCAATTTTCAAAAGATGTATAAACTCACTATATTTTAAACCTAACTGACGTACTGCAGCGTTTATCCTTGTAATCCATAAACGTCTAAAAACACCTTTACGATCTTTACGTGCTACATATTGAAATTTAAGCGATCTTAATACTTGTTGTTTGGCTTGTCTATAACAAGAACCTAATTTTGCATAGTAACCTTTTGCTAACTTGAAAACATCTTTTTTTCTTCTACGAGAATATGCTCCACTTTTTACTCTCATTTTATTTAATAACCTCCATTTTTAAAAATCTTCAAAGTATACAAAACACAATTTATAAAATCAATAGTTTATTTACAAAATTCTTATTTATTCTTTAACAGGATAGATTTCTTTTAATATTTTTAATGCTTCAGGACTTCTTAACCTACGGATAGCTTTTGCTTCAATTTGTCTAACTCGTTCTCTAGTAATTTTGAAGATTCTTCCAACTTCTTCTAAAGTATATTCTTTTCCATCAAACCCGTAACGCATTTTTAATATTTGTCGTTCACGTTCATCTAAAAATTTTTCCATAACTTGTTCTAAAACTTCGCGTTTATGTTCTTGTAGAAGCAAGTTTATTGGTAGCTCATCTTCTCCTGCCGGAATAAAATCCTGTATAGTAGAATCTTCATCATCACCTCGTGGCATATCAGCCGAGATTGGTTCTAACAAAACAGCAAGTGTATCAATAATTTTTTTATGTGGTACTTTAAGGATACGAGCATAATCTTTTGTAGTAATTTCTTCATCAGATTTCTGTTTAAATGTTTTGTATACTTTAATCATCTTTGACACAAGTTCTCTTATATGCACAGGCAACCTTATTGTTTTAGTATATTCTGCCATATACCTACTGATTGCTTGTCTTATCCACCAATGTGCATATGTTGAAAACTTGTATCCTTTCCTCCATTCAAACTTTTCAACAGCTTTTGCAAGACCTGTTGCACCTTCTTGTATTAAATCGTTAACATCAGCACCTGTCAACATTGCAAATTTTTTTGCAAAAGATACAACTAAACCAAGGTTAACTTGTATAATCTCAAGTTTATCTTTCTCAATTTCACTTTTAATTTCACTAATTTGTTTGTTAAGTTGTATAATTTCCTCTTCTGACATATTAAGTTCTTTTTTATAGTGTAACAATTTTGTATGAACTTTTTGAAAATTAGCAAACAATGTTTGTGCTGCTGTTACATTATAGCCTGTTATACGTTTAAACTGTGATGGAGTAATCTTACGAGATTTCAAGTTTTTAAACCAATTTGCTACTGTGTCATAACTTGCGGAAAACATACTCTCATACCTTTTTTCTTCTTTTATCAACTGGATAACTTTATCAGTAACCGTTTGTGTTTTTTTAATCAAACGTTTCACCTTTTCAGGATTAAGATTTAAAGAATTTATTTTATCAACAACTTTTTTCTTTATTTTATTAAACTTTGTTTGATATTCCATCTTCTTTTTCAACGACAATTTTTTACTTTCTAATTTTCGCTGTAATTTAGCAAGTTTTTTTATCAACTTATTAACAGTTTTTACTGTAGAAGCAAGTTTTCTACGCATTTTTTTTAATGTACGACGTGTCTTTCTACCACGTTTCATCAATTCCTTTGGTGACATCTCTCTTTGTTTCACTAATTCTACCCAATGGTTTATCTCACGCAACGCAATCGGTGAACTTAAAACCAAAGACAACAATTTTGCTTCATTCGCTCTTATACGTTTAGCAATTGCTATCTCTGTCTCTCTATCCATTACACCAAATTTATTAATTTCATTTATAAACAAGCGAAGCGGCTCACCTTGAATTATTTCTTCTGATACTGCTTGAATATCCTTAAGCAAATTCTTTTCTTCTTCAGCACCAATAATTTTTATACCCATCTCTGTTAACTGTTCAACAAAATCGTCAACTTTCTCTTTATCAATTTCGTATTCGTCAAAAGTTTTATTAATATCATTAAAAGTGAGATAACCGTATTTCTGAGCTAAATCTATTAAATGTTTGATAATTTTATTTTTGCTGCTCACTGTTAGGAAACCCTCCGTGAAAGTTTTAAAGTTTCTACAACTTGTTTGAATTCGTTAATAATTTGTGGATTAAACGGAATTTTTTCTTGCAACATATCTTCAACAATAGGTTTTAATTCTTGATAGCGTTTTTTCATTTTTATCTTATAAATTTCTGTAAATAATTCTTTAATTTTTTTCTCTAAAGACGTTGTCAACTTTCTTTCAGTATCAAAAACCAATTTTATTACAATATCTTTAGAAGGCGATTCTAATTGTGAAATGACCTCGTTTATATCTTTTGATATCAAATAGGAATTTTTAAGAACTTTAAAAATTTCTAAATAAACTTTATCGTGTGAAAACGCATCCTCATCAACTTCGTTGATCATCTCAGGATAATGAATACAAATCCATAAAAGTTCTTCTTCAGAAGTATAAGGTCTGTTTAAAACAACTTGTTGTAAATCAACTGATTTTGCATAAAATTTGGTATATTTCTTTTGTTCTGAACGAATAATTTGTTCATCTATCTTAAGTTCAAAAGATATTTCTTTTATCAACTCTGATTTTACCACAGGATTTGTAATAGAATTAATCAATTCTATAAATTTGTTCAACAACAAAATTTTATCTTGTACAGACAACTGCGATTTTTCTTTATGATAATGTTGAACCACATGTTTAACTACTGAGACAGAGTTAGTAATTAGGTTTCTAACATGTTCTGCTCCATACTGGAGGACATACTCGTCAGGATCTTTTTCTTCAATCACCACAACTTGTGGATAACCACCTACTGAAAAAATACTTTTAGCAGCTGAAAGTGTTGCTTCAACACCGGCTGTATCCGGATCAAACAACAAATATATCTTTTCAGCGAAACGTGTTAAAAGTTTTGCTTGTTGCTCAGTTAATGCTGTTCCTAAAGGTGCAACAACTGTGTTTATCCCTTCTTGATAAAGTATTAACACATCCATATAACCTTCAACAACACAGACACTCTTTTCTTTAACAATATACTCTTTTGATTGGAATAACCCATACAAAACATTTCCTTTATGAAAAACAGGTGTTTCAGGCGAATTAATATAAGTAGGGACTTCGTTGTTTTCAGCATAAAAAGGTTTTTTAGATGGTATTATTCTGCTTCCAAACCCAACGACTTTGCCTGAAATATTAAATATTGGAAAAACTATCCTATCTTTGAAATAATCATAAACATGCTCATATTTTTCTAATCCCTTTTCAGTTGAAGAAAAATTTAGAACACCAGCTTTATGCAACGATAACAAGTCGTATTTTGCTAATTTTGGAATTAATTTATAATTTTTTGCAATATAATCACCTGGTGGTGCATATCCTAATTTAAATTTTAGAACTGTCTCGTGTTTTATACCGCGAGAGACAAGATACCTCCTTGCTTCAACAGCTTCTTCAGAATTTAAAAGTAACTCATGATAAACATCAGCGACATCTGTCAAAAGTTCTGTTAATAAACGTATCTCATCATATTTTTCTTTTAAAACTTTTTGTTGTTCATCATTAATATATTCAATTTGAACATTATATTTTTTTGAAAGTTTTTCCACAGCTTCATAATAATTAATATGTTCTATATCTTGAACAAACTTTATTGCATCTGCAGTGTAATTACAACCAAAACAATGAACAAAATTATGTTGTGGAGAAACAGAAAAAGATGGTGTTTTCTCACTATGAAACGGACATAAGGCAAAAAAGTTTTTACCAACACGTTTTAAATTAGGAATATAATCACGGACAACATCTACAATATCTACAACCTCTTTAAGTCTTTTTATACATTCAGGTTTTATCATAGTTATTTTAGTTTGCAAGGCTAAAGCCTTGCCCTACAATATATTCTTTTTCAGCAATTTACTTCTCAACTTCTATTATGTTTAAATCTTCTAAATCCTGAAACAGCAGTAACCTGTAGTTTACCAAATTTTTCTTCAACAGCATCTAACATAAGGTTAAGTCCTAACGTATCAGAAGCTATATGTCCCGCAATAATTACATTTATATAATACTTCTGAGCATTTTTATAATGTTCTTCACTTAAATGCATTGCTACTATTGTTGAGATACCAGCAACAGCAAGTTTTTCAAAAACTTCGGTAGATCCTTCAGTACCGCCTGTCATGTCAACAAAAATTTTTCCTGCTTTTCTATCTTTGTTACCTACAAGTATATGGGGGCCGCTGCCAACTTTAGCTGCATAATCGTATTCAGGCAAATCTAACAAAATGTCCATAACATCACCTAAAAACTTTGGCTTCTTTTTATCAAACAACTTTTGTAAATATGTTGTAACACAATTGTCAGCTGGTGTATGACAACACATAAAAGGCATTCCTAAAACAGAAGCAACATCTACAGCACGAGTATGGTTTATTGGCATAAGTTTTCTTTGTACCTCTTTCATCCGTGGCTCTAAAATACCTTCAGCAATGTTTATAGGTAGTCCAAACTTGTTAAGAATATCAGCTTGCATCTGCATAACTTCATAGAAATCTTTGTATCCTGCTCCTTCAGGATGGTGTGAAATAACCAAGTCAATTTTTTTCCCTTGTAAATTTAACAAATATGCTAACAATATTTCTGGCATCTCCATATCTATCCCTACAAGAACTGATTTAACTTCTGTATCAGGATCTCCAAACAATATTCTTGTATCATTATACGGATTTCTTAATTTTTCTGTATCAAAATATTTTTTTTCTTTTTCTGACAATTTTTCATATTTTTGTTTTTGTTGGTTCAAATGTTCTTTTACTTCCTTTTCTCCACGAGGATCATTCTTTATCCCATAGGAAACCATAAATTCATAAAGCTGTCTTAATTTCATGTTTTACCCCTTTTTTTTAATTGCTGTTTTTTCTTTTTCAACTCAAGTTTTCTTTTTAATTGAGCCATTCTTTCCTTTTTTATCACGCTTGGGGATTTATAAAACATCTTTTCACGAGCAAGTTTTAAAATCCCTTCTTTCTCAACTTCTTTTTTGAACCTTTTTAACGCGTCTTCCAATTTTTCTCCTTCCCTTACTTTTACTTCAACCATTATTTTTCACCCCCTTTCTTTTAATAATCAACGAAACTATTTTTGTACTCAACATATTTTCATCCTGGAGGCCAGGAAAATTCTCGTCCTGCAAGAAAATGAAAATGTATATGAAAAACAGCTTGGCCAGCAAACTTACCTGTGTTAACAACAATACGATAGCCATCTTTATCAACATTAAACTTTTTTGCAATCTCTTTTGCTACAACAAAAACATGTCCAACTAATTCTTTATCTTCACTATTTACTTCGTTCACATTCTCAATATGTTTTTTAGGAACTATTAGTAGATGCAGTGGTGCCTGTGGATTTATATCTTTAAACGCAATCACTATATCGTCTTCGTATACAATTTCACTTTTTATCTCTTTGTTTATAATTTTACAAAAAATACAACTATTCATCTTTTTACTCTAAATGATAAATTTTTAAGGTAAGATTCAGCAAAAGAAACTAAAAAGAATAAATAACAAAGTTATCAATTTATATAATAGTAAACAAAAATGTAAATTTGTCAACAAAATTTTTAAAAAAATAAAAAATGATTTTAAATATATCTGTTTTTGTTTAAAAAATTAATAATTTTTAAGTTTTACATTTCTAACAATCTTTAAAACTTCCTACCCCCCTTCCATTGGAAAAAGAATATGTTTAACAACAAAAATTGTCTGTTGTATCTCTTCTTTAAATACATAAGTTATGATTGCTAAAATTGTTAAAATAAACAAAAATATAATGATGTGGATTCGCCTAATTATCATAAGAATATTGTGTAATCCATTTGTGGAAAGATATTATTTTTGTATTCTAACCAATCTAAAAATCCAATATCAACTCTATTTTCTTTAAGTTGATAATAAAGTTTTAAAAAGTTACTAACATGCTCTTTTGTTCTTCTATGAGCGTATTCAACCATAGTTCCAGTAGTCATTATAAACGCCCAATCTGACGATTGAGCTAAAAAAAGTTCTCTTGCAAGTTGGTTTAAAACACGTTTTTTCAGATTATCTCCAGATAAAACATCATTATGGTAAGTATCTACAGCAGCGCACATAAGTTCTTCACATTTATGCAAGTGTCTATAAATCCAATCATTAGAACCGTTAAGCCATACTTCGTAGTACCCTTTATCACCCCAGGAAGATGCTGCTGGTTGTAAGATTTGGTTTTTAGGATACCGGTCTAAATACTCAGTTGGCAAAATTGGTTTGAAAACATTTTGATCATAATGTATTTTTCTAAACAAATAATTCAAAAAATCTGGTCCCTCAAACCACCAATGACCAAAAAGTTCTGCATCATACATAGATACAACTATTGGTTCTCTGTCAAAAATATTTCTTAAATATCTTATTTGATGTTCACGGTTAAACATAAAATTTCCAGCATGTATTGCAGCTTTATTTTGTGCCCATTGGACAACATATGGTTCTTTTTTATCAAGTCCAACCCTGCCTGTCACACGATAATATTTTATCCCAACATTTCTTCTTACTCCATCAGAATGTAAATATGGACGAATGTATTCATATTCTAAATCATATCCAACATCTCTGTAAAACTCTCTATAATCAGGATCGCCTGGGTAGCCAACATCTGCTGACCATACTTGATGTGCTGTTTCCATATCACGAGCAAAAACTGCAACACCAGCTGGTGTATAAACAGGTGCAAAAATACCATATTTTGGCCTTGGTTCACCGTATAAGATTCCATGGGATTCTATAAAAAAGTATTGTAATCCACATTCTTTAAGAATTTTGTCAATACCGTAGTAATACGCACATTCAGCAAGCCAGATACCTCTTGGTTTTCTACCAAATTTTGTCTCATAATCAATTATTGCCATTTTAACTTGTGCTTTTCTAATTCTGTCAGAACTCATTAACGGAAGAAACCCATGAGTTGCGTTACAGGTGATTATCTCAATTTTTCCAGTATCCATTAGTGTTTTGTAAATATTTAACAAGTTTCTATTTGCTTGTTCATATATCTGCATACAATGAGTAAATTTTTGTAAGTACATCTTTGCAGTAGTATAAAAAGGTTCCTGGTTATGTAGTCGCCAGACTTCTTTTTCTGCAAGTTCAATAAGTTTTGATAAACGTTTATAATATCTATCTTGAAGAAGTTTATCAGCCATCATGTTTGCTAAAGGCGGAGTTAAGGAAATTGTCACTTTGAAATCGACACCTTCCTGAAGCAGCTGTTGCCAAACAGAAATTAGTGGGATATAAGTTTCGGTCATTGCTTCATAAAACCAGTCTTCTTCAAGAAAATCTTCGTATTCTGGATGACGAACATAAGGAAGATGGTGATGCAAAACTAAACACCAATATCCGTCCGGCATGTAGTGTCTCCTTTGTTAATTCATAAAATATCTATTGAAAAGAATTCTAAGGGAAGGTTTTTATACAAATTTAGTTTCAGAAAATCAATTAAAATTAATATAAAATTTTAATTTTGATTATTAACATTTTATTTTAGTCTATTTATAATTTCTTTATGTTTCTTACAAAATTCATTTTTAGAATATATCTGTGACTGAATTACTTCTTGTTGCCAGTGAGAATTATAAAGACGACAATTTTTATCTTCACAAAAAGGATCCCCTGTCATGTGATAAAATACTGCTTGCAAAACATAACCTTTCATAACTTCTGTCATACGAGGATCATCATAGTCAATAAATTTGCCACAAAATTCTTGTTTAAGTATATTAATATCAACACCCATTTGTTTTTTTAGATAAAACTCTCTTGGTTTAGCAGGCGCTTCTACTATACCAGTAGTAGAAATAATTGATGGAAAACCATAGATACTCACACGGAGATGATATCTTTTGTCTGTCTCATCATAACTACCAAAAAGAATATTAGTAAAAACAATATGACAATGATTAAGAGATGCTTCTTCTTTAGGAATCAATCTAGAAATAATTGCCATGTATTCAAAACCATCGTATAAGATGCCAAAGGATTTGTTATCCGGGTTTAATAATCTTCTTTTTTCATATTCAATTTCGCCATATAATGGCTCAAAATCTGTAAGTTTTTGTTCTATTTTTCTGACTTTAATTTTTGCTATTTCTTTTGCTAGCTGATTTATAAGTTTTTCTTTTTCTTGAGGGTTTAAATTTTCTGTATAATGTGTTACAAATTCCTTTCTTATTTTTATTTTGCTAATTTTAAAAATATTTGCTAAATATTGAGAAATTTCGTTGAGATTTAAACTTTCTGTCTTACCTCCATCGTAAAGATAAATAAACGATGGTATCTTCATTAATAGTTATTTAAGTTTTTGCAATATAACCTCTGCTGCTTTTTTACCAGAAAGCAACATTGCACCAAATGTGGGCCCCATCCTTGGAAGACCATATGTTGTAGTTACAGACATTCCACAAACAATTAACCCGGGATGAACTTCGCCTGTATGTTCTACTACTAGATCTTCAGAACGTTCAACCCACATTGCTCCAAACCCAACAATTTTTACTATTCCACGTTCTGCTAATTTTCTTACAACACAAGCATCATGTCCTGTTGCATCAACAACATATTTTGACTCCAACGCAACAGGATCTACACAAGTAAGCTCCCTTGGTAATGCTTGCACCGGTGTCCAATTAACAACTACACCTGCAACACGGTTTTCTTCTTTTAACACAACATCATCAAACACAGTCATATTAATAAATTTTACGCCTGCATCACAAGCTGAAGCTATAAGTTTTGAACAAGCATGTGGTGCATCAGCAACATATAGCCCTTTTGAAACTTCTTCAAATGGTACACCTAACTCAGCAAGGACTTCCTGCGCAGGTTCTCTTACAGTAATTTTATTCATTAAATACCCACCAATCCAAAATCCACCACCTAAATAATTATTTCTTTCAACAATTAAAACTTTTAATTTATGTTTTGCTAACTGCATACCTGCCATAAGTCCTGCAGGTCCCGCACCTACAATTATACAGTCACTCTCTACATATTCTGCAAACTGTTTAGCAAACTCAGTTACGATTGCTTTTGTAACATCTTTTTCTCCAACTGGAGTAAAAATTTTGTTTTTCATATATTTATCCTTTCTATCTTAAAAATCGTTTTTTTAATATTTATTTTTGAAACTGTTGTTAAGATATAAAAAGGTTACTTGTCTATAATGTCGCCTTCAATAGGTTTTACATCAACACCTAACTTCATTAAATACTTTATTGCTTTTTCTAAATTTTTTTCCTCACCTTCTAATTCTAAAACTAACTCCCCTATTGTTTCAGTAACTTTTGCACGACGTATATTAGGAATTATATCATACTTTTTTGCCATACGAAAAGTCACAGGTTCTTTAATCAAATGCTGTGGGAAAACTAATTTTACTATCTTTTTTACTAACTTCTTTTTAGCCATTTTAAATCCTCCTTACAGTCAGTCGGTGATGAGGTAGCACAATCAACAAGTTTTACTTCTTTATTTTTAGGTTTAGGTTCAATTCTTAACTCACTAAGAAGACTATCAGATAAAGCAGTTGCAGTTATTTTAAATTTTTGGTTATCTTTAAAAACTGCAACTTCAACAAAAGGCATCTTTTTTGCGTCGGAATACCTCGCACATATAGATGCAGCTAATTTTATTTCTTCATTAGTAGGGTTGCCACAAATAAGTGTTGTTGGTCCTTTATAACCTTCAACTTCTAAAATAAAATCTTCATCACTAGCAACAGACCTAAGAATTTCATTCTCTTTTTCGTTTCTTCCGACGATAACTTTGCATGTCTTTGATACTCTAAAATGTCTTCCAACTCTTAAAAGATTTATATCTTTAACAGAAACATTGGGTTTGTGTTCAAGCAAATCTTTTAAACGATAAGAATATATTGGGTCGGTAAGAAGACATCCTCCTGCAGGTGTAGGATAATCTTTAAGACCAAATTCTTCTGCTAAAGCCATTTGTGGTTTTCTTGACCTTCCTTTAAATCCATAAAGTAGTTCTCTTTTTACAAGCCCCATTTGTTCCGGAATTGTAGGTTTAAGATTTAAAGCAGTAAGAGGTCTTAAAACATATCCTTCAAGACCAGCTTCTTTGTCAATAATTTGAAAAACTTCTTTTCTTTGACTCATTGGCCGTTGATTTAAAACTTCGCCTGTGATTACAAATTGAGCGTTAATACGTTTCATAAACTCTTTTGCTTCTTTAAGCATAAGAATTCTACAATCAATACAAGGATTCATATTTTTTCCATAACCAAATTTTGGATTTTTCACCATCTCTATAAACTTGTCAGCAAGATGACAAAGTTTTACAGTGAAACCAAACTGTTCTGCTGCTATAAACGGGTTTTGTGAACAACTTGACCTGTCTGATATATCACAACCAAAATGTGTAAGAAATGTTAAAGCAACAACGTCTATCCCTTGCCTAAGCATAACAAGTATCGCAAGAGTGCTATCAAGCCCACCTGAATAAAGTGCTACTGCTTTGGCTTTGTTAGTAGTAGATGTGTTTTCTATCATTTTATTACTAAAAACCTGTGTCATACAATTTTGTCTTTAGAAACTATTAGCTGTGGATGGACGATTTAATCCACAGAATTGTTCATAATCAATAAGTTCTTTTATTGTTGGATTATCTCCACAAACAGAACAGTTTCTGTTTCTATGGATATTAAGTTTTCTAAAAGTCATCTCTAAAGCATTAAAAATAAGAAGTTTACCAACTAAAAGTTCACCTTTATTTAGTATAAATTTTATTACCTCAGTTGCTTGAACTAATCCAAGAATACCAGCTACCACACCTAATATCCCTGCTTCTTGACATGATGGCACAAGACCAGGTGGCGGCGGTTCAGGAAAAATACAACGATAACATGGTCCTTTGTATGGAATAATAGTTGTTGCTTGGCCCTCAAATCTTAATATCCCAGCATGAATAAAAGGTTTATTAGAAAGCACACATGCATCATTTACTAAATAACGTGTTGGGAAATTGTCACTTCCGTCAACAACAATATCGTATTCTTTAATTATATCAAGTATGTTTTTAGATGTTAACCGTAGTTCGTAAGTCGTAATTTGTAATTCAGGGTTAAGAGAACGCAGTTTTTCTTCTGCTGATTTAACTTTTGGTTTCCCAACATCAGCTGTAAAATGAATTATCTGACGTTGCAAATTATTTAACTCAACCTTATCAGAATCTACCAATCCAATATGTCCTACTCCTGCTGCTGCTAAATAATAAGCACAAGGAGAACCTAACCCACCACAACCAACTATTAAAACTTTTGCATCAAGCAATTTCTTTTGTCCTACACCACCAACTTCTGGTAAAATTATTTGACGACTATATCTTTCAATTTGTTCTTCTGTAAGGTTCATAGTTACCTCCCATTAGGTCCATAGTCCACAGTCAACAGTCCACAGTTATTTTAATGATTTCCTTAAAGATTACGATATTCTCAAATTTAAACATTTCTCCTGCTATCCTTTCGGGGACAGTCAAACGTTGATTATTTTCCAACTTGCTGTGGACTATCGACTATGGACCATCGACCATTATCCGCCTGCAATCGCTGGTATAATTGAAACTTCATCACCGTCCTTAAGTTCTGTTTTATCACCGTTTAAAAACCTAATATCTTGGTCATTCACAAAGATATTCACAAAACGTCGTAAATTACCGTTTTCATCACAAAGCCTTCCTTTTATTCCAGGATACTTTTCATCAAGGTTTTCAATTAGTTCTTTAATATTTTTAGCATTACATTCAACTTCAGATTGATTATTAGTCAGTTTTTGAAGTGGTGTTGGTATTCTAACTTTTATACTCATTTTATTACCTCCAATCCCTAAACATTTAAATCCGAATTATTTCTTCAAATGAATTTAAGTTAGGTTTAATCCTTATAGGTGTAAGTAACTTTGATGAAACTGCCTCTTGAGTTTTCAATCCATTACCAGTAATCGAAATAACTATTGATTCATCTTTGGGGATCACTCCTTGTTGTATAAGCTTTTTAGCTACAGCAACAGTTACACCTCCTGCTGTTTCAGTAAATATCCCTTCGGTAGAAGCTAATAATTTTATCCCTTCAACGATTTCTTCATCTGTTGCAACCTCTCCCCAACCACCACTTTCTTTTACTGTTTTAAAAGCGTAATATCCATCTGCAGGATTACCAATTGCCAATGATTTAGCAATTGTTTTTGGTTTTACTGGTTTAATAATTTCGCTATTTTCTTTTATTGCTGTAACTACAGGAGAACAACCTTGTGCTTGCGCAGCATAAATTTTAGTTTTTACTTCATTAATAAAGCCTAATTTGTATAACTCTTGCAAACCTTTCCATATTTTTGAAATCAAAGAACCTCCAGCAACAGGAACTATAATATGTTGTGGTGCACGCCAATTAAGTTGTTCTACAATTTCATAAATATATGTTTTTGAACCTTCAGAGTAATAAGGACGAATATTTATATTAACAAATGCCCAATTATATTTGTTTGCTATCTCAGTACAAAGACGATTCACTTCATCATAATTACCTTCAACTGCAACAACTTTTGGTGCATAAATAAGTGACGCAATTATTTTAGATAATTCTAAATCTGCTGGAATAAAAACAAAACATCTCAAGCCTGCCTCAGCAGCTTGTGCAGAAACAGCATTCGCTAAATTACCAGTTGAAGCACAAGCAACCGTATCAAACCCGAACTCTTTCGCTTTAGATATTGCTACTGAAACAACCCTATCTTTAAAAGAAAGTGTAGGATGACATACAGAGTCATCTTTGATATACAATTCTTTTACTCCTAACTTTTTAGCTAAATTATTTGCTTTAATTAAAGGAGTAAATCCGGAATGTAGACCGACTATTGGGTCACCATCTATCGGCAACAGTTCACGGTATCTCCATAAATTTTTTGGACGTGATGCAATTAATTCCTTGGTCAATTTTTTCTTAATTGATAAATAATCATAATCTACCTCCAACGGACCAAAACAATACTCACATACATAAAGTGGTTGTTTCGGATATTCCCTACCACACTCCCTACATTTTAATCCTTTAACATATGACATATTTTAAAACCTCCGTAGTTATGACGATGGTTTATAGTTTATTGTCCATAGTCCACTGTAGTGTCGATAGTATATAGAGTATACAGTTAGATTTTACTTTAACGATCTTCTGAGAGATTGTAACACTCTAACAATCATTTCTACCTTTAAATACAATTTCTTAAAATCTTTATCACTAACAATATTCCTTCTCCTACCAATGTATAGACAACTTACAACCTCAGTTGCAGAACGAATAGCATAACTAATAAACTGTCTAAATTCCCCATTAGTTTGTCCAGTAGAACCCTCCGCTATATTTAAGGCTATTGGGTCTGCAGCTCTTTTAACTGACTTGTTAAAATATATAACTCTTCTTTAGGAAATTTCCTAGTTAACTCATGAATATGAAAGCTTAACTCAATAGCTTTTTTCCACACTTCTAATTTTTCAAACTTAAACATTACTTTTTCCCTAATTCTACTGTGGACTATCAACCGTGAACCATGGACCATCGACCGTGGACTGTGGACCGTCGACTGTGGACTATATTATATTGTAAAATACTGTTCCATACTAAAATATCTTTCTCCTGTATCAGGAAAAATAACAACCACACGTTTACCTTTACCTAAATTTCTTGCTACTTTAAGTGCAGCAAAACATGCTGCACCTGATGAAATCCCTACAAACAATCCCTCTTGTTTTGCTAGCAGTTTTGCAGTTTGAAATGCTTGATCATCTTCAACTGTAATTATCTCATCAATTATTTCGCGATTAAGTACTTTAGGGATAAACCCAGCACCTATACCTTGTATCTTATGTGGACCAGGTTTTTTACCTGATAACACAGCAGATCCAGCAGGTTCAACTGCTACTATCTTTACTTTAGGGTTTACTTTTTTAATAACTTCCCCTACCCCTGTAATCGTCCCTCCTGTACCAACACCAGCAACAAAAGCGTCTAACTCGCCATCAGTAGCTTCAAGTATTTCTTTTGCTGTAGTCCTACGATGTATCTCAGGATTAGCCGGATTTTCAAACTGTTGTGGCATAAAACTATTTTTT
>CAZLOB010000062.1:0-6604 GCA_964561135.1 uncultured Elusimicrobia bacterium
GGTGAGAAACTTGTTCAGTTTTTAAAATGGGCTTTAACAGAAGGACAAAAATACTGTGCTGAACTCATCTACGCACCACTTCCTAAAAACTTAGTTAACAAAATTCTTAAAACAATTGATACAATTGAGTATTAAAATACAGTTTAAGAATAAAATAATAATAAAATAAAACTATTGTTTTTTGTGTATGATATAAAATTTGTTATATTACTTCAAGTGGATAAATATCCAAAATGATCGCAAAAATCTGTAAAACTTTAAACTAAAATTTTTTATCCACAAAAAATGTATTTTATCCACAAAAAAATAAAAAATATGTGTTTAAGTATCAAAAATAATTATTGTAGTAAAAACATTATTTTGGTTAACAATTTTTAATTGGTGAAAAGTAGTAGATTTTAGTTCAGTTAGCACGTCATGTTTTTGTAAATCATATTTTTCGCCAAAACATTTAGTTGATTTTGGTCTATTTATTTTCTATATTTTTTTCTATGAAAAAAAAATTAATAGTAGTTTTAGATGATGATGAACATATTCTAGAGCTCATCAAAATTAACTTGTCAAAAGAAAATTTTGAAGTAGAAACATTCGAAAGGGTTAAACAATTTTTCAATTTTATACAGCAAAATATCCCTGACCTAATTATTTTAGATATAATGCTTCCTGAAGTTGATGGTTATGAAATTTGTAAGAAGTTAAAAACTGACTTACGACTAAAAAACATTCCGATAATTTTTCTTTCTGCAAAGTCAGAAGAGGTTGATAAAGTATTAGGGTTAGAATTAGGCGCAGAAGATTACATAGTCAAACCTTTTTCTGTCAGAGAATTAATTGCAAGGGTAAAAGTAGTGTTAAGGAGAGAGATGAATGCAGAATCTTCTAAACAGATTAACATAAGCAATATTTTAACTATTAATTTTGAAACTTTTGATGTGTATGTTGAAAATAAAAAAGTTGAACTAACGACCGCTGAGTTTAAATTATTAGAGGCGCTCGTGTTAAATAAAAATAAAGTTTTAAGTAGAGATAAACTACTTGATTATCTTTGGGGTACTCAAAAAGCAGTAATTGACAGAACTATAGATGTCCATATAACACATTTAAGAGAAAAACTTGGCAAAGCTGCAAAATTTATTAAAAGTGTGCGAGGTGTTGGATATAAATTTGAAGATTGGTTATGAATCCATTTTTTAAGAAATTGTTAAAAGGTTATATAATCATAATTTTATTTTACTTTATATTTCTTGTTATATTGACCAATAATTCTTTTAAAAAACAGATGTTAAAAATATATGTTTCTAATTTAAGAAATACCTGCTATTCAGTTTCGCTACCAATAACAGAATTTTTATTAACTAAAAATTATACCAAACTTGATGAGTTTATTAATAGTTTAAAAAATAACTTGCAAATAAGAACTACGATTGTTGCAATAGACGGTGTAGTTTTGTTTGATTCTCATTATGATAAAACAAAGATGGAAAACCATTCAAATAGGATTGAAATAGTAAACGCAAAAACTACAGGTTTTGGATATTCAGTAAGATATAGCTCTACGTTAAGAAAAGAAATGTTATATGTTGCTATTCCTTTAAAAGAAAAAAGTGGAAATATATTTGCTATTCTTAGAACAAGTTATGCTATTGATGAACTATATAGAAGTATAAACAAATTTATATATAAAATTTTAATAATTACAATTTTCGTATGTATCTTAATTTTGATTTTGTCAACATTTTTGTCATTTTCTTTTGTAAGACCTATTAAAAAATTAGTTAACAGCATACAAAAAATAAAAAATGGAAGTTTTAACACAAAGATAGAGGTCCAAACTTCTGATGAATTTTCTTTCCTTGCAGAAAGTTTTAATGAGATGATTGATAAAATAAATGTACTTTTATCAGATTTATCTCTTCAGAGAGATAAATTAAAAAATGTATTTAATTCATTACAGGAAGCAGTTGTTTTAATTGATAAAAATAGAAAAATCTTAATTTATAACAAAAGTTTTGAAAAATTGTGCAAAATCTCACCAAACGGGGATAAGTTTTATTATGAGGTTTTGCTGTCTTATAAATTCGATGAAATTATAAAAAAAGCGTTTTCTTCAAGGGCAGGTTTAACTGAAGAACTTGAAATAGGAGACAAAATATATTTAGTTAGTTGTAGTAATGTGTCAGAACAGGAAATAATTGTTTTATTATATGATATCACTAGTTATAAACAATTACATAAGGTTAAAAAAGAGTTTATTTCAGATATAGTGCATGAACTTAAAACTCCACTTACAAGTATAAAAGGTTTTTTAGAAACACTTTATGAAGAAGAAAAAAATTCACAACATAAACACTTTATAGAGATTGCTATTTTTAATACGAATAGATTAATTAGCATTGTAAACGACTTAACAACTTTGTCATATCTTGAAAGTCTTGAAGGAAAAAGAGATTTTATTGAATTTGAAGATGTAGATTTATTAGACATTTTTGATTCTATTAAAAATTTATTTCAAACAAAAGCAAAACAAAAAAATTTAGATTTTATTATAGAAATTAAGACAGAACTGAAGCCTATTAAAGCGGATAAATTCAAACTTGAACAAGTTTTATCAAACTTAGTAGATAATGCAATAAGATATACAGAAAAAGGACATGTAAAAATTATAGCGGAACAAAACCAAACAGAGACAAAAATATCAGTTGAAGATACCGGCATAGGTATACCTAAAGAATATCATGAACGAATTTTTGAACGATTTTTTGTAGTTGATAAAGCGAGGTCTAAAAAAACAGGTGGTACTGGCCTTGGTTTGGCAATAGTAAAGCATA
Source organism: uncultured Elusimicrobia bacterium (assembly GCA_964561135.1). GTDB lineage: Bacteria > Elusimicrobiota > Endomicrobiia > DTEH01 > DTEH01 > JANXDG01. The sequence continues at coordinate 2,829 of CAZLOB010000062.1, forward strand.
TTGTAAACCTTCATAAAGGGAAAATTGTTGTAGAAAGCTCTCCTAATTTGGGTTCAAAGTTTATCGTTACACTGCCAAACATATCTAAAATTTCTTAACAAAATCTTAACAATTTCTTTATACTCTCTTAATAATTAATTTGTATAATTATTATATGAATAATAAAATTTCTAAAAATTACAACAACTTGATTTTTTATTTTGCAAGGAAGTATTTCAATACATACAAGAATAAATACAATATTACATTAGAAGATTTAATACAAGAAGGATTTTTGGGTTTAATGTTTGCTGAAAGAAATTATAATAGTCAAAAAAATACAGAATTTTCAACTTATGCAACATTTTGGATTAAAAAAATGATGCTAAAATATATAAATAAAAATAAACCTTTAGAAATTGAAGAAATTGATGAAAATCGGTTTTATTATTATGAAAACTATGATAATGTGATAAACAAAAACTCTGATAATTTGAATCAAATTGTAAATGTCTTAGAATTAGATATTGAACAAAGAGTATTTAGGTTATTTTTTACAGAAGGGCTACCATTAGATGAAGTTTCAAAAATTTTAAATATAAGAAGAGAAAAAGTAAGACAAATAAAAGAAAAAATTTTAAGAAAACTAAAAGCAAAAAAAGAATTTTTAAAGAATATTCTATAAAAAAAGGAGGTAAAAAATATGAATAAAAAAATAAAAATACTCGTAGGGTTATATCTTCTATTATTATTAGAATTTTTATCTTTTGCTGAGACAGTAGTTGATCCTATAATAAACAAATTCGTTGAAAAAGGTTTAATAGAAAGCTATGAAGCACAGGAAATAAGAAACGAAGTAAGCAATATTGTTAGAAAACAAGTAGATGAAGAGAAAAAGAAAGAAGATGAAAAGAAAAAAGCAGACGATAGAAAACTAAAAACTTCAGGGTATTTACAAATTTTGTACAAGGATGACCAAAAAACTACAACTGCTCCTTTTAGTATACTTCGTGCAAGGGTTACATTCAGTAAAAAGTTTACTGATTTCTTAAATTTTTCATTGACACCGGATTTTGCAAAACTTGGCGAAGATAAAAATGTTGAGTTAAAGGGTGTTTATGTTGATTATACGCCATTTAAAGATTATTTAAGTTTTAGAATAGGGCAGTTCAATCAACCATTCGGATTTGAAAATGTATATTCTTCTTCGAAGAAAAAGTTTGTTGATGCGCCAAAATATCTAAAAGAAGTTTTAGGTTCTGATTATGACTATGGTCTACAAATGACAGCTGGATATAAAAAATTATTACAAATTCAAGCAGCAGTGATAAATGGTACAACAAAATCTACTGAAACAAATGATAAAAAAGATTTTGTTTTGAAAACAGTAGTTGATTTAGGATTATTATATTACTTGTTAAAAGATGTTGAAGTAAGTTTTTCTGTATATGATAGATATTATAGTACTTCTACAACTGTGGCTGTTAAAAATGATAAACACTATGCTGGATATATAAAGATTGAAAGAAAAATTGTAATACCTACATTTCTTACATTAGAATATGTGTATGGTAAAGATTTAAAATTAAAAAATGATATCGTTGATTACATATGTACATTAGAGATAAAACCCTTTGCTTTAACAAAAAATAAATACTTAGAAGGAATTTCACCTACTTTTAGGTACGAGTTGTGGGATAAAAAGATAAATACTTCTAACGATGAAGAGACAATTACAAGTTTTGGTATAAATTATTACTTTGACAAATTTTTGAGATTACTTGTAGATTATAGAAATTCCAGTATACCTAACAAACCTGCACACGAAATTTACAACTTTATGGTACAAGTTAATTTTTAAGTAAATTTAGTTTAAATAAAAAAGGAGGATTAAATAATATGAAAAAAACAATCACAAAAATAATAACAAGTATGTTTTTAATAACAACTGTTTTTGCTCAACAAAAAAGGGTAGTTTTAATAAATGGTGCTGGTGCAACTTTTCCTTATCCGCTTTATTCAAAATGGTTTTATGAATATGCAAAAATTGATAAAACAGTAAATTTTAACTATCAATCAATAGGTTCAGGTGGTGGAATAAGACAAATTTTAGCACAGACAGTAGATTTTGGTGCATCAGATGCCGTTATGACAGATGAACAACTAAAACAAGCTCCTGGAAAGATTTTACACATTCCTATGACAGCAGGAGCTGTTGTGTTGATTTATAACATTCCTGAATTAAAAGGAAAAGAACCTCTGAAGTTAACTTCAGAGATAATTTCAAAGATTTATCTTGGAAAAATTAAAAAATGGAATGACAAGCTCATTCAGAGTGAAAATCCAAATTTAAGTTTGCCAGATAAACAAATTGTTGTAGTGAGGCGTTCTGATGGTAGTGGTACAACATTTATTTTTACTGACTATCTTTGTGAAATATCTCCTGAGTGGAAGTCGAAAGTTGGTAAAGGAACTTCGGTTAACTGGCCCGTTGGTTTAGGTGGAAAAGGTAACGAAGGTGTTGCTGGTATTGTGAAAAATACTCCATATTCAATAGGTTATGTTGAGATTTCTTATGCAATACAAAACAACCTTGATTATGCTATTGTAAAAAATAAAGATGGTTATTATGTTAAACCTTCTGTTGAAAGTATTACAGCAGCTATTGAGGATAAAACAAAGAATATTCCTGATGATTATCGTGTATCAATAGTGAATGCTGGTGGTAAAAACTCTTATCCTATAGTTGGGTTTACTTGGCTTTTGGTTTATCAAAAACAACAGGATAAAGTTCGTGGTGAAAAATTAGTTCAGTTTTTAAAATGGGCTGTTACTGAAGGACAAAAATACTGCCCCGAACTAATTTATGCGCCATTGCCACAAAATTTAGTAAGCAAAGTATTGAAAACAATAGAGACAATTGAGTATTAATTATACATTTTTTATATATGAAAAGCAAAAATTATTCTGATGAAATTTTTGAGACTATATTAAAACTTGCTTCTGGAATAACTCTTGGTATTGTAGTTTTATTGTTTATAATTTTGATAAAACAAAGTTTTTTAGCTATTAAAACTTTTAACTTTAAATTTTTTATAGAAACAACTTGGGATCCTGTTTTCGAAAAATTTGGTGCTCTGCCATTTATATATGGCACATTGGTTACTTCTTTTTTAGCTTTGTTTATATCAGTTCCAATTTCAATAAGTGTGGGTTTATTTTTATCAGAATTTGCTGAAAAAAGATTAAAAGAGTTTTTAACTGTAGTTATTTCTCTTCTTGCTGCTATTCCGAGTGTAATATATGGTTTATGGGGAATATTTGTTTTGGCTCCGATTATGAGAAGCTACATTGGGCCTATTTTACAGAAATTTTTTGGATTTTTACCTTTTTTTCAAGGAAATATTTATGGTTTAGATTTTCTTTCAGCAAGTATCGTTTTAAGTGTTATGATAACTCCTACAATATCTTCTATTTCAAAAGAATTGTTTGATGCGGTACCAAAAAATTTAAAAGAAGCAGCTTTAGCCTTAGGTGCTACTAAGTATGAGATGATAAAAATTAGTGTTTTAAAAACAACTAAGATTGGTATAATTGCAGCAATACTTTTAGGTTTAGGTAGAGCGATAGGAGAAACTATGGCTGTTACGATGATAATAGGAAATGTGCCAAATATATCTTTATCTCTTTTTTCTTCTGGTTCAACTTTAGCTTCTGTAATAGCAAATGAATTTGCTGAAGCTACACAAGATTTGTATCTGTCTTCGTTATACTACATTGGTTTAGTTTTGTTATTG
>CAZLOB010000063.1:0-51837 GCA_964561135.1 uncultured Elusimicrobia bacterium
AGGGGAAAATTATATAAATATTATAAAACATTACTATCCTGACTGCGAAATAAAAAAAATTTATTAAAAATTTGACTTCTATTTATGGAGGGGTGCGTGAGTGGTTGAAACGGCTCCGCTCGAAACGGAGTTCTCCCGATAAAAGGGAGACGGGGGTTCGAATCCCTCCCCCTCCGATTTAGATTTATTTTATTGCAAAAACAAACTTAAAATTATAAAAGATATTGTAGTTAAAATTTTTTTTGAACTATTGAAAAAACAAAATTTACTTTGTTTAATTTAATTACCTTTATGAAAACATTTATTATAATCTCTACAATAATTTTTCTTGCAAGTTTTATAACTTTAGTTGTTTATCTTATTTTAACTTTAATTGAAATTAAACGTGCTGCGAAACAAATGCAAAAAGTTTTTGAGAAAGTTGATAAAAACATAGATGGTGTAACTAAATTTTCAACAAAGGTTTTTTCCACTGTTAATACTGTTTTGCCAATTGTATTTTCTATGGTAGGAATTGTATCCTCAAGATTAGTGAAATTGTTAAAATCATTATTTTTTGGAGGTGGTAAAAAATGAATGGGAAAAATGATTCAAATAGTCTTTTAGCGTTTTTGTTAGGATTAACAGTTGGTGCTATCTTAGGTATTTTATTTGCGCCTGCTGAAGGAAAAGAAACAAGGAAAAAAATTGCTAAATATCTTGAAGAAATTGAAGAGAAAGGTGAGGATTTGTTAGAAAAAGGTAAAGAATTTGTTGAGAAAGAAACTGAGAAAGTTAAAAAGTTTGTTGAAGAAGGTAAGGATAAAATAATAAAAAAGTTTGGTAAAGAAGAAGAGTAAGTTTTTTATAAAGCCGGGGTAGCTCAGTGGTAGAGCGTCGGTCTGAAAAACCGAGCGTCGGGAGTTCGATTCTCTCCCCCGGCATTTTTTCTTATCTCAATGACGAGATATTTTTTAAAGCAACGACGCTTTTCACATTAAGTCTTTTCTTTACAAAGAAGTAAAAACAACTAAAATTTTTTAATAGGGGGTAAACCAATGATAGAATTTAGAAAAAATAATGATGTATTAGGAACAGTAAATCGTGGTAATCCTTGTGAATCAGGACTTTGTACTTTGTGTAGGGCAGATTGTACGGGAAAGTGTGAGACATGGCTTTCAAGTTTACGTGGTAGAAAAATGCTTTATCCAAGAGATTTTGGTTTTGTGACCGCTGGTAGTTCAAATACAATACACGTTGGTGTTTCATATAATTCATTAAGAATAAGAGGAAGATTATATGGTGCATATGGATTACCAAAAGGCTTAACTAATTCAGAAGATGATTGTGTTTTCCCAAATGTTTCAATTGAGACAGAATTTGGGAACAAAGTTAAAACAAAATGTAGGATCCCTATAATGACAGGTGCGTTGGGGTCAACATTTATTGCAGCAAAATATTGGGAATCTTTTGCAATTGGAGCAGCATTAGTTGGTTATCCAATAGTTGTTGGAGAAAATGTTGTTGGAGTAGATAAAAAAGCAGAATTTAAAAATGGTAAAGTTGTAAAAGCTCCCGAATTAGATAGAAGAATACAGACATATCTTAGATACTTTGATGGTTATGGAGCAATAATTGTTCAGTTGAATGTTGAAGATACAAGAAACGGTGTAGCTGAATATGTTATTGATAAATATGGTGATAAAGTTATAATAGAGCTCAAATGGGGACAAGGTGCAAAAGATATCGGTGGAGAGATACAAGTTACAGATTTAGAATATGCAAAGCTTTTAAGACAACGTGGTTATGTTGTAGATCCAGATCCTACAAAACCAGAAGTTGAACAAGCATTTAAATCAGGTGGGATAAAAAGTATAGCAAGACACAGCAGATTAGGTTATACCTCACTTTCTTCTTGGAAGCAAGTTTATGAAGCGTTTATGAAAGAAGTTGAAAGATTAAGAAAACTTGGTTTCAAAAGAATAACATTGAAAACAGGTGCTTATGGGATGGAAGCGCTTGCTATGGCGATAAAGTTTGCATCTGATGCAGAACTAGATCTTTTAACTATAGATGGAGCTGGCGGTGGGACAGGAATGAGTCCATGGAATATGATGGAGACTTGGGGTGTACCATCTATTTATCTTCATGCAAAAGCTTATGAATATGCAAAAATTTTAGAAAATAAATACAAAAAATCTAAAAAGAAGAAAAAAGTAGTTGATATGGCGTTTGCAGGCGGATTCGCAAGAGAAGATCATATATTTAAAGCTTTAGCTTTAGGTGCACCGTATTGCAAACTTGTTTGTATGGGTAGAGCATTGATGATACCTGGGTTTGTAGGTTCAAATATAGAAGGTGTGTTAAAACCAGAAAATAAAGAAAAAGTTAATGGTATGTGGGATAAACTTCCTGCAGCAGTTGCTGAGTTTGGTTCAAAACCAGAAGAAATTTTTGCTGGATATTACGATGTTGAAAAAAAAGTTGGAAAAGATGAGATGAAAAATATTCCGTTTGGTGCAATTGCTGCATATACATTAGCTGACAAACTTGCTGCTGGGTTACAACAACTGTTAGCTGGGGCAAGAAAGTTTTCTGTTACTGCAATTTCAAGAGACGATTTATTTTCTGCAAATCGTGAAACAGAAGAAGTGACTGGTATTCCGTTTATTACTGAAGCTGAAGACGATGTTGCAAAAAAAATTTTGAATTCATAATCTTCTATAATACATAAGAAGAGGCAGGAAGGTTTATTTCCTGCCTCTTCCTCTTCTTTTTATAACATCTTTTACCTTTACTTATCTTTCTCTTGAAGTTTTTTGCAAAATTTCATATTTTACCAACAATCAACCAAAATTTTAAAATATGAACTACGAAAAGTTAGCAAAAGACATATCTCAGTGGATAAAAAAACAAGTTGAAGAAGCAAAGGCAAAAGGTGTAGTTTTTGGCTTAAGTGGTGGTGTTGATTCAGCAGTTGTTTCTGTTTTATGTAAAAATGTTTTTCTTGATAACCATCTTGCGTTAATCCTTCCTTGTTTTTCTTCAAAAAAAGATTTAGCTGATGCTGAACTTATTGTAAAAAAATTTGGTTTAAATTCTAAAACTGTAGAACTTGAAGAAGTTTTTTTATCTTTGTGTAAAATTTTAGATGTTGATCCAAAAAGTAAAGATCTTTTTGTTGCAAATATTAAACCACGTCTAAGAATGATAGTTCTTTATTTTTTTGCAAACAAACTTAACTATTTAGTTGTAGGGACAGCAAACAAATCAGAACTTACGATGGGATATTTTACAAAATATGGTGATGGTGGTGTGGATATTTTGCCTTTAGGAGATCTAACAAAAACACAAGTTTATAAACTTGCAAAAGTTTTAAATATACCACAAAGAATTATTAAAAAACCACCTTCCGCTGGACTATGGGTTGGACAAACAGATGAAAAAGAAATGGGGATAAAATATAAAGTGTTAGACAAAATAATTACTGCTATTGAAGAAAAAAAGAGTTTAGCAAAGTTTAAAAGAGAAGCTGTTGAAAAAGTTTTGACTAAAAAAGAACAAAGCTTGCATAAAATGTTTCCTCCAAAAATTTTTAAAATAAAATGAGAAAAAGATCGCAAAGATTAAAAAAAATAGAAGCGTTGTCTGTTATAAGTTCGACAATTGTTTCAGGGAAGTATTTAGATGATATTTTATCACAGATTGTAAAAATCACTGCTGATATGTTTAATTCAAAAATTTGTTCAATAATGTTGCTTGATGAAAAAAGAGATGAACTTGTTATAAAAGCAACACAAAGTTTGTCTGAAGTTTATAAAAACAAACCGCCTGTAAAAGTTGGTTCAAGCATAAGTGGTCTTGCTGTAAAAGAAAGAAAGCCGATATTTGTTTTAGATGTAAGAAAAGATCCAAGGTATATGTATCCACAAATTGCAGAAAAAGAAGGTTTGTGTTCAATGTTGGCTGTACCAATGATCGTGAAAGACAAGGTGATAGGAGTGCTTAACATTTATACTTCAGAACCTTATGAATTTAAAGATGAAGAAATAAAAATTATTCAAACAATAGCGAATCAAGCTGCATTAGCTATTGAGAATACAAGGTTGTTTGAAGAACTTATTCTTACAAAAGAAGCGTTGGAAACAAAAAAGTTAGTTGATCGTGCTAAAGCATTGCTAATGAAACATAGGGGTATGTCTGAAGAAGAAGCTCATAGGTTTTTACAGAAAAAAAGTATGGACCTAAGAAAACCTATTAAAGAAATAGCTTCAGCAATAATTCTTACTTTTGAAGATAAATAAAAACATTAAAAATTTTTTTAATATCTAAATTTTTCAAAATTTAAAAAAGTATTACCTCCGATATATTTTGTCGATAAGGCAGCAATTTTGTTTGCAAAAGATAATATTTTTTCTAATTTCCATCCTTTTATTATTCCGTACATAAATCCTGCATGGAAAACATCGCCTGCGCCTGTTGTATCTATTGGTTTTACTTTAGGCGGTTTTGAATAATAGATTTTGTTTGGATTATCTTTACATATAGCAACAGCTCCGTTTTCACCTAAAGTACAACAAACTATTTCAGGTCCACATACGATAAATTTTTTTAGCAACTGATTTATATTTATTTTTAAACTTTTTGCCAACTCGCTACTACATACAAAAAAGTTTATATATTTTAGCATTTTAAACATATATTTATCATATCGTTCAGCGTCCATCATAAGTTTTGTGTTATACTTTTTAAAATATTCTTTCACTTTATAGACATATTTACTGCTTTGATGATCAAATATCACATATTTTGATTGTTTTATAAATCTTTTAAGAATTTTTGGTGGATAAAGACAGTCAGATTTTATCTGTATTTTTTCATATACGATAGTTCTTTTAGCTGTTAGTTTTTCTGTCCAGATAAAAGCGCATGGTGTTTTTATATTTTTGTTCGTTATAAAATATGTTTTTAGGTTTTTATATTGTGATAAAAACTTTTTTACAAGTTTTGAATTTTCATCATTGCCAACGGTAGTGATAAGCAGTGTTTTTATCCCAAGAGAAGATAAAACAATGGAGGTATTTGTTGCTTGTCCTCCAAGACAGATTTTGTATTCTATAAGTTGTGTTTTTGTATCTTTTTGTGGGTATCTTTCTACTAAAGCAATATAATCAATACAACTTCTGCCTATACAGCTACAGTCATATTTTTTCATACATTGTATAAAAGTTTAAAATTTGGTCAAAATTATATATAAAACAATAGTTCTATTTTCAATTCTATAAAAACAATGAAAGTAGCTTTAGTTTTCTATTACACTAAGGAAAACAAATACAGCCTCAACGCTTTATTTGGAGCATTGGAGATAGATTTAGAGATTTTGTCACAGATTGATGTTTTTACAATTTTTGAACAGAATGATTTGTATAAAACTTTGTTTAATATTGTGGGAAAGTATAAAAAGATCGTTTTATTGGTTTCTTTTTTTACAACACAGTTTTTTGAGATAGAAAATGTTATAAATAATGTTAGAAAAAATTTTGGCAACAAAATATTTTGTATTGCGGGGGGTGCACATTCAACAGGTTTACCTTTAAGTTCTTTAAAACTTGGTTTTGACATAGTAGTTTTAGGTGAAGCAGAAGAAGTATTTTTGAAGTTAGTAAACAAAATAGTAAAAGATGAAGATTATTTAGATCTTCCATCTATAGCTTATTTTGATGAAAACAAGAATTTAGTTATAAACAAGAAAGAAACAGGTTTTGTGGATTTAGACAAGTTTCCTCCAATAACAAAATATTTTAATCATTATGGACCCATTGAGATAACCCGTGGTTGTCCATATGGATGTTATTTTTGTCAGACCCCACAAATTTTTGCTACAAAGTTAAGACATAGAAGTGTCAAAAAAATATGTGAATATGTTGAAATAATGTGTTCAAAAGGTTTATTTGACATAAGATTTATAACGCCAAGTTTATTTTTATATGGTGCAAAAACAGCTAAAGATTTAAATCTTAAAGAAATTGAAGAATTGTTTAAAAATGTCAAAAAAATAATAGGATCAAAAGGAAAATTTTTTGTTGGAACATTTCCATCAGAAATACGACCTGAACATGTTAATAAAGATACGGTGGAATTATTAAAAAAATATGCTGATAATGATAATGTGATAATCGGTGTCCAATCTGGCTCTGAGAGAATTTTAAAACTTATCAACAGAAGTCATACTTTAAATGATGTATACAACGCAGTGGAACTGTTGACAAAAGCTAATTTTAAAGTTAATTTGGACTTTATTTTTGGGTTGCCATATGAAACAAAAGATGATGTTATTGAAACTTTAAATTTTATTGATAGTTTGCTAACAAAATATAATGTTCGTATTCATGCACATTATTTTATTCCTCTTCCTGCAACAAAGTTTCAAAATTTTCTTCCAAAAGATAGTTTTGAAATGTATAATCAATTTTTTAAAAAGTTAAAAAATAAAAACATAGTGTATGGAAATTGGGTAAAGCAAAGAGAGTATTCTTTTATATTGAAGAAAATTTTTGAAAATTATATGTGTGTATGAAGTATATCCTTGATGGGTATAACATAACAAAACAAGTTGAGACTTTAAACAGTAAGGAATTAAAGTATCAAAGAGATTGGTTAATAAAAATGTTGATAGAAAATAAACCACAAGGCAGTTATAAAAATAAAGTTGTGGTAGTTTTTGATGGTAAATATGAAATTGGAGCACAAAAACATTTAGAATATAAAAATTATAATATTGAAGTGTTATTTACTTCACATAGTTTAGCTGATGAAGAAATCAAAAATCTTGTGAGATTAGATAAAAACAAAAAAGATATTATTGTTGTTTCTAACGATAAAGATTTACGCAGGTATGTAAGCTATTATGGTGCAAAAGTTTTAAGTGTACAAGAGTTTTTAAATAGAGTTAAAAAACTTAAACAAAAACCTAGTAGCTTTCATAAATATAAACAAGAAATTTCGTACAAAGATATTGAAAAAATAAACAAAGAGATTAGAAAATATTATGGTATAGATGAAAACAACAAAAAATAAGTTGGCCAAAATTTTTTATGTTTTAGCATTCTTTTTTATTATTCTATATTTTCCTACATCTCTTTGGCACTTCCCAGACGGTATTGGATATTATTCATATTTACCTGTTTTGTTTGTGTTAAAAAATTATGATTTTATGCCGTTGTATAAGTTGTATACCCATAATATAGGTGTTTCAGATAGAGGATTTGTGATTAACGATTTTAGTTGTGGTTGTGCAGTACTTTGGTCAGTTGCGTATTTAATAAGCAGGATTTTTGAATCAGGACAAATTTCAATAATTTTTGTCAATTTTTTTTCTTCTTTATTTGGTATATTTTCTCTGTATTTTGTCTATAAAACATTGTTATTGTTTAAAATAAACAATTTGTTGTCCAAAGTAATTACACTTTTTGTATTTGTAGGCAGCCCACTTTTGTTTTATTGTTATGTAGTACCACAAAATCCTCATACGATGACTGCATTTTTATGTTCTGCATATTTATATTTTTGGTTGTCTACATTGAAACAGAAAAGATTATCAAGATGGTTTGTGCTTGGAACAATTTTAGGTTTAGCAACTTTGATAAGAGAACAAGAAGTTTTGTTTGTTTTTCCGTTAGTTTTAGAAATTTTTGAAGATGTTTTTACTTACAAAAAGTTTGGCAAGTTTTATTTTAAAGCAATATGTGTTTTTATGTCAGCATTTTTATTAGCTTTGTCAGCATATTTTTTAAATTCATTAATTATGTTTGGAAAGATTATAGTTCCTAAAGGATACACAATTTCGTTAAAACAATTATCTTTTTCATCTGTATTTGATGTTTTGTTTTCTTCGTATCATGGCATTTTTTGGTGGACGCCGATTTTGTTTGTAGGTATTTTAGGTTTGTTTTTAGGTATAAAAGAAAAACTTGTAGTTTTTGTAAGTTTTATTTTGATTTTGTTTTCTGAGATATTTTTGATTTCGTTAGTTGTATCACCTGCTGGTGGATGGTCTTTTGGGATTAGATATCTTACAGATTGTCTACTCATTTTTGCAGTAGGTATTGCTCAAGTATATAGTTTTTTAAAAAGTTCTAAAGCAAAATACGTATTTTTTATTATATGTAGTATTTTGTGTCTTTGGACAGTTATTTTATTAATTCTTTCAGCAAAAAATTCTATTTCTCTTATTGAACCTTATACAGTTAGTGAATTTATAAATGTTGTGATTAATAATTTTGGTAATTTGTTTAGAATTAAAGTTTTGCCAAGGATAGTTCTTGATACTGAAAAATATTTTTTTATGAGTATACTTTTTATTATTTGTTTTTGTTTTACAAAACTTATATACTCTGCTATTTCGAGTAATACTTCGCGTATTTTGTTATCAACAGTATTGATTTCGTTAATAATTTTTTTTAATTTTAAAATAATAAATGCTGGTATTTTTAACCGCATAGTTTATAGATACTACAAAGGATTTTTGTCTTTTAATGATTATAAAAATTACTACTTATTGGCAGGACTTAGAGTAAGAGTTAAGTATTATAAAAAAACAGGAAATAAAAAGAAGTATCAGTTTTACTTTAATATGCTAAAAAATCTTAAGTTTGAAACTGAAAAAGGGAAAATTTTGTATAAAAGTTTTATTGAATATTTAGAAAAAGAACTTACTTGAAAAAGGGGAAAAAAATGAATAAAAAAATTCTAATCGTTTATTATTCAGAAACAGGTAACACTAAAAAAATGGCCGAACTTATCGCTGAAGGTGTAAAAGAAGAACAAGTTGAGGTTGTTGTTAGAGATGCTGATTCTGTGAAAGCAAAAGAGTTTTTGAATTATGATGGTATAATAATTGGTTCACCGACATATTATGGTTTGCCTGCGTATCAAATAAAAAAATTGTTAGATGAAAGTGTACAGTTTCATGGCTCGCTTGAAGGTAAAGTAGGTGGTGCGTTTGCATCTTCTGCTAACATTGGAGGTGGGAATGAAAACAACTATAATGGCAATTATACAAGCAATGTTGATACATGGTATGATTGTTAAAGGAACCTCAGAAGGAGACCATTACGGACCTGTAAGTATTGGGAAACCTGATAAGCGTGTGGAACGACAATGTAAAGATTATGGTAGAATGGTTGCCAGATTAGTTAAAAAGTTATGATACCAAAAGAAATTATAAAACAAATTCGTAGAATTGAAATAACAACAAACAAAATTGTTAATGAGCTTTTTGCAGGGCAATATTTAAGTGTGTTTAAAGGACGTGGGATGGAGTTCGAGGAAGTAAGAGAATATATCCCTGGAGATGATATAAGAACTATTGATTGGAATGTGACAGCAAGATATGGCAGACTTTTTATTAAAAAATTTAAAGAAGAACGTGAGCTTACAGTGATGCTTCTTTTAGATATGAGTGGTTCACAATATTTTGGTTCAAAGAATAAAACTAAAGCTGAGATTATTGCAGAGATTGCTTGTATTTTAGCTTTGTCAGCACTCAAAAACAATGATCGTGTCGGAACAATAATTTTTACAAACCAGCCAGAACTTTATATCCCAGCGAAAAAATCGTTATCACATGTTTTACGTATAGTTCGCGAAATTCTGTATTACAAGCCAAAAAATAAAACAACTAATATAAACAACGCGTTGCAATATTTTTATCATGCGCAGAAAAAACGATGTATAACATTTCTTTTTTCAGATTTTAAAGATACTGGTTATGAAAACTCTTTAAAAATAGTTACTAAAAAACATGACTTAATTTTGGTTCGTATTATAGACCCATTAGAACAAGTAGTTCTGCCACAATTATATTTTGAGTTTCAAGATATTGAGACAGACAAAGAAATATCAGCAAATTTTTTCTTACCAGTGTTAAGAGAAAAATATCAACAACAAATAACTCTATATAATGATTACTTGTTGCAATTGGTCAAAAAGTACAACATAGATTTCATTGATATTACAACTGATAAGGATTATATTGACAGCTTGTTAAAATTTTTCTATAAAAGAAAAATAAGAATGCGTGTATAGGTTCTATTCTTGTAGTTTCTACTCGTTTAAAAAAATGATTCTAATTTTTTTACTGTTTTTAACAATTCCATTGTTTCCACAAATTAAAGTTCAGAATTTTGTAGATAAAAAAGAAGTATATCTTGGTGATATTGTAAACTATTATGTTTCAATAGAATATCTACAAAATATTAAAATTGACAAATTTGAGATTTATGATGTTTTAAAAGATACAACTGGTGTTGAAAATTTTGTTTTGTATAATGCAAAAAGTAAAAAAATAAAAAAATTATTTACTAACAAGGTTGTCCATAAATTTATATTTAAACTCATCCCTGTTCAACTCGGTACATTAAAAATAGGTGAAATAAATTTTAGCTACAAAAATTTACAAACAAATGAAGACAAGACAATAGTTGTGCCATCAGTTGAAGTTGTTGTGAAACCCTATCCAAAACCTAACAAAAAAGTTTTTGATGGTCAACTTATAGATATTAAAGAGCAAATTTGGATTAAAAACTATTTGTGGTTGATATTATTCTTTTTATGTATTTTTTCTATTCTGGGATGGATTGTGTACCAATATAGATTAAAACCAAAAGAAGCGCAGGTTTTAAAAATTGAACAAGAAATTGATATAAAAGAAGTTGCATTAAAAAAGTTGGATGAGTTGTGGCAAAAAAATCTTATATCTTGTGGTTTAATAAAAGAGTTTTATTTCGAGCTTACTGAAATAATAAGATGGTATTTAGAAAAAAAGTATAAAATAAACGCTTTGGAGTTAACAACAGAAGAACTTTTTTCAGCTTTAAAGAAAAGAGTTGACAAAAAATATAATATAGAATTAAAATCGTTTTTAGATAAAGCTGATCTTGTAAAGTTTGCTAAACATATCCCTGAAGAAAAACAAATTTTTAAAGATTTTGAGGATGCAAAAAGATTTATAGTATGAATTTTGAACGACCATATATACTTATTTTGTTGTGTATTTTACCGTTTGTTTGGCAATTTTTGGTTAAGAAAAAAAATGTTTTAAAAATAAAATTTACTAATGTTGATATATTGACAAAAATTTCTGATAAATCTTTACAAAGATTTGATTTACATAAAATTGTTTCATTATTAACAATTTTATGTTTATTTTTTTTAATAATTTCAGCAGCGGGTCCAAGAAAGGGTATTGTTTCAAGAGAAGAAACAAGGTATGTTGTTGATATTGTTCTTTGTATAGATTCTTCAACAAGTATGTTAGCATTAGATTTTTATCCAAAAAACAGGTTCGATGTTGCAATACAAGCAGCAAAAGAATTTGTTAAACTAAGAAAAAATGATAGAATAGGTATTGTTGTTTTCAGTGGGATACCAATACTTGCTTGTCCTCTTACTACAGATACAGATACAATAATTCGTGTGTTAAACAATTCTTATATAGGTATGGTGAAACTTGATGGTACAGCGATAGGTGATGCAATAATGCTTGCATTATCACGAATGAGACAAGAAAGTAAGTCAAAAATTATTATTCTTCTTACTGACGGAAGAAATAACATGGGGCAAGTTGATCCAATAACAGCAGCAAAAGCTGCACAATCTATGAATGTAAAGATTTATACAATAGGCTGTGGTACAGCAGCAGGGA
Organism: uncultured Elusimicrobia bacterium; assembly: GCA_964561135.1. Classification (GTDB taxonomy): domain Bacteria; phylum Elusimicrobiota; class Endomicrobiia; order DTEH01; family DTEH01; genus JANXDG01. The sequence goes on from CAZLOB010000063.1 coordinate 11,684, forward strand.
AATCTTTGTATATCATAGATGATCCTTTCTGGGGTAAAAGGAAAGTATACTTACCACAAGACTTAGATGAGCCTACTTTGATACAAATTGCAGATATTACTGGTGGTAAATATTTTAATGTTACTACAAAGGAAAAAATGTTTGTTGTATTTAAAGAAATTGATAAACTTGAGAAAACCGAGGTTAAAGTGAAAGAATTTAAAGAATACAAATATATTCATCAAATTTTTGTAATTTTGGCGTTTTTGTGTTTTATCTCAAGATTTTTGTTAGAAAAAATTTTTGTTTTCCGTATTCCTTAGTTGTATGAAATTTGCAAATATTGTGTGGATATATTTAATGATTGTACTTGTACCCATATGGTTAGTAGTTTTGTTTTTTGTTTACAAAAAGTATGTGCAGAATGTGAACAATTTGTTTTCTTTAAACTTAGTATCTAAACTTACTATTCCTGGTTTGTTTAAGGTTCAAAAAGTATTATTGTTTTTTTACTTTTTGGTATTTGCTTTGTTTTTATTTGTTTTAAGTAGCCCTCAATGGGGACTTGTACCTAAGGAAGTTAAAACGTATGGGGTTGATCTAGTTTTTATAGTTGATGTTTCAAAAAGTATGTTAACTGAAGATGTTGTTCCAAATAGATTAGAATTTGTGAAACGTACGATAGAGTTTATGTTGGATAGGATTGAGACACACCGTGTTGGTATAATTGTGTTTGCTGGGATAGCGTATTATCTTTGTCCACTTACGGTTGACCATACCGCAGTAAAAGAATATCTTTCTATAATTGACACAGATATTGTGACCTATCCAGGTACGAAGATTGGTTTAGCTTTGCAAGAAGCTGTACGTGTTTTAAAAGAACAATCTCAAGGAACAAAAGTTGTCGTGTTGTTTTCTGATGGAGAAGATCATGACTCGTATGCTTCTTCTATTGCTGAGGAAGCAAAAAAAGATGGTATTATAGTATACACAGTTGGTGTAGGGACACCAGAAGGAAGACCAATACCTATAAGAGATTCTCAAGGTAATATTGTTGATTATAAAAAAGATAAACAAGGTAACATTGTTGTAAGTAGACTAAATGAGCAGTTAATGTACGAAATTGCAGAGAAAACTTCAGGACGGTATTTTTCTTCAAATTATGGTGAATTAGGTGTTGCACAACAGTTAATTAACGAGATTTCATCTCTTAAACAATCTGAGATTAAATCAAAAGTTTACAACATTTATACACATAAGTATCATTATTTTGTATACATTATAATTCTGATATTACTTTTAGAAATTTTTGTTCCTAAAAGTTGGTGGTTAAAAGTTTAAATGAAAAAATTAACTATTATTAGTTTATTGTTAATTAGTTGTTTTGGTTTTTGTAGTTTTAGAAAAGATGTTAATACTGGGAATAAACTTTTTTATAAAAAAAATTATGAACAAGCAATTGAAAAATATAATTCTGCAGAGGTTAAAAAACCTGATTCAGCAATAGTTTATTTTAACCGAGCTAATGCTTTTTATAAACAACAGTTGTATGAGCAAGCAATTAAGGAGTATCAAAAAGCATTGGGATTAACTAAAGATAAAAATTTAAAGTCTAAGATATTTTTCAATCTCGGTAATAGTTATCTTAAAATTGGGGATACACATAATGCAAAAGAAGCTTATAAACAAGGTTTGTTAAATAATCCAGATGATGAAGACATAAAATATAATTTACAGTATGCTTTGGTACAACTTCAACAAAACCAAAGTCAAAAACAAAAAGAATCATCTTCAGAACAAAAAAAACAAGAAGATAAAGATAAAAAACAAGAAAAACAAAAAAAATATATGTCTGAGCAAGATTTACAAAGGTTGTTAGAATTAGCAAGACAACAACAAACTAAGAATCAAAAAAATTTAAAAGATATTTTAAAACCACAAAAACCTCAATTACCAGCTGTTGAGAAAGATTGGTGATAATTATAGTTTGAAAAGTTAAAAGTAAATGTAACAACAGAAATTGAAAAAAATGAGAACCAAAATTTTTATATATTTTATTGTTCTTCTGTTAGCGACAAAAAATTTTGCAGAAATATCAATTTCTGCTTCTGTTGACAAAAATGTTATTTCATTAGATGAGTATGTAACTTTACAAGTTGTAGTAAGTGGTGAAACTACAAATGTCCCTCAGCCTAATGTGCCCCAACTACAGGATTTTCAAATCTATTCTTCTGGAAGATCTCAAAGTATATCGATTATTAATGGACGGGTAAGTACTTCAGTCACTTTTAACTATATTCTTTCGCCAAGACGTGTGGGCGAGTTTGAGATACCACCAATTTCTGTTGAATACAAAGGGAAAATTTATCAAACAGAACCTATAAAAATTAAAGTTGAAAAATCTGTCCCAAAACAACAAAATATGCCTCAACAAAGTATTTATTCTACTAAAGAACGAGATATATTTGTTGAAACAACTGTTGACAAACGTACAGCATATGTAAACGAACAAATAACTTTAACATTTAGGTTTTATACAAGAATTAATCTTTTATCTCAACCACAATATACACCCCCTGATACAGCAGGATTTATCACAGAAGATCTACCACCGCAAAGAAATTATTATACAATTATAGATGGACAAAGATATTATGTTTCTGAAATAAAGACAGCCTTATTTCCAGTTTCAGTTGGCAAGTTTGTTATAGGTCCTGCTACAGTAAGATGTACGATAGAAGATTTTGATATTGACGACTTTTTTTCAGACAGTTTTTTCCGTAGATTTTTTTCTTCAGGAAGAGAGGTTGTCTTAAAATCAGAACCAATTGAAATAAAAGTTTTGTCATTACCTGAGCCTCAACCAGAATTGTTTTCTGGCAATGTTGGTAAATATACGATAAGTGTTAGTGTTGATAAACAAAAAATAGAACAAAATGAAAGTACTTTTTTAAATATAAAAATTTCTGGAATAGGAAACATCAAATCTTTGACTTTCTCAAAATCGTTAATTGAAACATTTTTAGGAAAAAATTTTGTAATATATGATCCTATAACTTCATTTGATATTAAAAAAGAAAATTATGTTGTTAAAGGTTCAAAAACGTTTAAAGTTCCAATATCTGTCTCTTCAGCAGGAAGATTTGTTATTCCTGAGATAAAATTTATATATTTTAATCCTCAAACTAAACAATATGAGACTACATCGTCAACTCCGATAGTTTTGGAGGTTATACCATCAACTAAATATCAGATTGCAAAACCTGTAGTTTCAAAACAACAACAAATTTCACTTGAAGATATAAGATATTTGAAAACTTTTTATAAAGTAAAAAGTAAAAATAGATCTTTAGGTTTTTATATAGCATTACAATTTTTGCCTTTTATTTGTTGGATTGGTGTAGTTGGATACAAAAAATATGAAGAAAAAAAACTTAAAAATTATCATAAATATAGATTTACTAATGCATATAAAAATGCAAAAAGAAAATTAAAAAATATCTATAAATCAAAAAATGTTATTGAAGAACTGTATAACATTATATCTGAATATCTCGCAGATAAAATGAATATTACAAAAGAAGCGGTTAGTACGCAAGAAATAAATAAGTTTTTTTATGGTAAAATAGATACAAATGTTTACAATGATCTTATATCTTTATGGGATGAGATAAACTATTACAAATTTGCCCCTTCTAAAATTGATTTAAATGAGTTGAATGTAATAGAACAGGTAAGAAAAATAACAAATGTTTTGCAGAGACTTGAATATGAGTTACAAAAAAAGTATTAAAATTACAATTGTTTTAAGTTTACTTACAAATTTTATTTATTGTCAACAGAATTTGTTCCAACAAGGAACAGAATTTTATAATAAAGCAGACTTTGTTTCTGCTAAAGAAAAATTTTTTGAGCTAAATGAGTTTCTGACCAAAAATAACAAAGTTTCACCAGAAGTTCTTTATAACATAGGATGTTGTTATTTTAGAGAAAATAAGCTGGGTTATGCAAGGTTTTATTTTGAACTTGCAAAAAAGTTTGCATATCATGACAAAGATATAAATCACAACCTTCGGTTTGTAAAAAAAATAACAGGTAATACTGCAGAAGAAAGTTTTTTTATACAAATTGTTAAATTTTTATCTTTTGAAGAAACATATATTTTTATGTTTTTGTTTAACATATTCTTTTTTGGAAGTTTGATTGTAGAAAATTTTGTGAAGTTAAATTTTCTTCGTTGGATAAAAAGATTGAGTTTAGTATTTCTTTTATGTTTTGCAGTTCTTGGGATAATAAGATTAAATTTAGAGTTTAAAAAAACTGGCGTTGTTTTAGAACCTGTGAATTTGTTATCTGCGCCTGAAGAAACATCGTTTACAAAATCTGTTGTTATAAACGAAGCAAAAAAAGTAGTTGTTTTGTCTGAAAAAGGTGATTATTATGCTGTTTATTTGTTGCAGGATAAAGTTCAAGGATGGATCAAGAAAGATAAGATTGGAATGCTTGCAGGGTGAATTATATGAAGCTACTTTGGGCGCCTTGGAGAGTAAAGTTTATAAGACAGAAAAAACAGAAAACTTGTATTTTTTGCAATAAAATAAGACAAAAAAATGATAAAAAAAATCTTGTTGTATATAGAGGGAAACACAACTTTGTTATACTTAATTTATATCCATACACAAATGCACATCTTATGGTTGTCCCTAATAGACATATTAGCGATTTAGAGTTACTCTCAAAAGATGAACTATATGAACTTTTTGATCTTGTATGTCAGATGGTCAAAATACTAAAGAAAACATATAAAATTGATGGTTGTAATATAGGAATAAATTTAGGTAAAGCTGCAGGTGCTGGTGTGGATGAACATCTTCATGTACATATAGTTCCGCGTTGGTTAGGCGATACAAATTTTATGCCTGTTGTTTCTAATACAAAAGTTATTAGTGAAAGTTTAAATGAAACATATAAAATTTTGAAAAAAGAAATTAAAAATTTTAAATTAATTTGATTAGGAGAAAGCTATGACACATAGATGTAAAAGTAAACAAAAAAGAAGAAAACTTGAAATTAGAAGAAAGTGGAAACGTAGATTAAAAAAGAAAAAATTGCTTGCGAAACAACAAGCCCTACAACAAGCACAACAACAGCAACAACCAACATCTACCGAAACTATTCAACAAGAACAATAGTTATGCAAAAAATACAATATCATATCGGGTTAAAGAAAGGTGATATTGGTAAGTATGTTATTTTACCCGGTGACCCAAAACGGACAGAATTAATTGCAAAATTTTTTGTTGATGTAAAAGAAGTTGCGTTTAATAGAGAGTTTAGAACATTCAACGGATATATTGAAGGATATGATGGTAAAAAAATAAGAGTTGCTACAACATCAACAGGTATAGGTTGTCCTTCAGCAGCAATTTGTATTGAAGAGTTAGCTAACATTGGTGGTGAAGTTTTTATTCGTGTAGGTACTGCAGGATCGTTGCAAAAACATGTTAAACTTGGTGATATTGTGGTAAGTTTAGCAGCTGTACGTGAAGATGGTACTTCAAGACAGTATGTCCCTTTATCATATCCAGCAGTTGCGTCTATTGAGGTTGTTAACGCGTTGGTTGAAGCAGCAAAAAAGTTAAAATATAAATATCATGTGGGGATTGTACATTGTAAAGATGCGTTTTATACTGAAGAATTTGGTGGACATAATTATGTGTTTCCAATGAAAGAATATAATGAATTTTTATGGAAAGTATGGCAGAGGAGCAATGTTTTAGCAACATCTATGGAATCCTCTGCATTGTTTGTTATAAGCAGTATAAGAAAACTTTTAGTTGGCGAAGTTTTGGCAATAATAGGTTTAACTTGGGCTAAAAGTCCAATTATAAAAAAAGTTGGTGTTGAAGAAGCAATAAAAGTTGCTTTAGAAGCAATAAAAATTTTAGAATTTTCTAACAAAGGGTAAAGTTATGGAAAAAGAAGAAATAAAAAAAGAATTAACAGAAGAGAAAAAAACCGAAGATAATACAAAAGAGGAAATAGAAGAAATTGTAGATCTTGCTCGTGAAGTAAAACTTTCTGAAGAAGAACTTATAAAAGAAGCGATACAAGAAAAGAATAAACAAATTGCTGAGTTGCAAGAAAAAAATAAAGAACTTAATAAACAACTGTTATATCTTAAAGCAGAATTTGATAATTTTAGAAAACGTGTTGAAAAAGAAAAACAACATAAGTTTTTGTTAGGAAAGATTTCAGTTTTTGAGAAAATCATTTATCTTTATGAGATGTTTAAAGTTGCAATAGAAAGTTTGCAAAAGATTAACTTAGAAACAAAAGATTTCTCTAAAGTTCTTGAAGGATTAAATATTTTATATAAAGAATTTGAGAATTTTCTTGCTAGAGAAGGTATAACTAAGATAGAGTGTTTGGACAAACGTGTTAATCCTCAATTTCATGAAGTCGTAGAATTTGTTGAAAACGATACAAAAGAAGAAGATACAATTATTGAAGTAATTTCTGATGGTTATATCTTTGTTTACAATAATGAAGAAATTGTTTTACGTCCAGCGAAAGTTAAAGTTACAAAGTCTACTAAGAAAAAAAATGCAATCAAAGAAAAAACAGATTTTGATGAAAATCTTCAAAATGTTGAAGAAAATAACATTGAGGAAGGAGGTGGCTAAAAATGAAAAAAATTTTGATAGGTATTTTTATAGTTAGCTTTTGTTTTTGCATGGGATATAGTTTTTCTGTTGGAATTTCTTTGGGTAATCCTACAGGTATTTCATTAAAATTACATTCACAAAAAGATTTGGTATATGATTTAGTAATGAATTTTGCTTCTAATCCTGAGTATCAATATTTTTATATACACTGTGATTTTTTGAAATATGATTATAATAAAATTGTCTCAAAGGATCTAACTGGTAAATTTCCTGTGTTTTATGGTTTAGGAATTAAAGTAGAAAATACAGATGGGGGAAATGTTTTTGGTTTGCGTTTCGTGATTGGTTTAGAATATATCTTTGCTGACATTCCATTTGAAATCTTTTTTAAATTAGCACCTTATGTTGATATTGCTCCGACAACGGGTGTAGGGATTGCACCTTCGATCGGAATAAGATATATTTTTAGATAAGAATATCCAAAATGAATCTCAAAAAATTTTCTTTTAAAAAACGTTTTATTACAGGTGTAATTTTGTTTGTACCAATATGGATAACTTTATGGCTTATTTGGATGTTTGTAAAGTTAGTTGCAAATGTTACCTCACCTTTTATTAGAACTTTGTTATTTATTTTTGACTTACCGGAGTCTTCATTTTTGATAACCTCCATAGGTTTTTTTATTTCATTGTCCTTGTTTTATCTGATAGGTACTGTTGCAGATACCATTTTTGGTAGAAGGGTTTTGAAAATATTTGAGAGGGGTATTTTGAAGATTCCAGTAATTAATGAAATTTATTTGTCAATAAAAAAATTGATAGACTTTTTTGTTGAATATAAAGGAATGCAAAATAACAAAGTTGTAATAGTTGAATATCCAAGGCAAGGAGTTTTTGCGTTTGGTATTGCTACAATACAGACAAAGGATAAAGTAGGGGTCTTTATCCCATCTACACCTAATCCAACAACAGGTTATCTTGTTTTCTTTGCAAAACAAGAAATTAGGTATACTTCTCTTTCTGTTGAAGAAGCATTGAAAATAATTGTTTCGGGTGGAATAGCAGCTAGTTCTAAAGATGAGATTACAAGATATTTATAAAATACATTTCGAATTGAAGTGATGGAAAAAGTTATTATTTTACCTATATATGAGTAAGTATTAAAGAATCTCGTTTAAAGATGACAAGTTCTGTTTATTTTTTATTAAGTCTTATTGTTTTGTTTTACAAACTAAATAATTATTAGATGATGGTTTATTTTCTCCGGGGCCTGGACTCGAACCAGGAACAGATGGTCCAGAGCCATCTGTGTTACCAATTACACCACCCCGGAATAAGTAAGACATTAGAAACCATTAATCAGGGGACAGGGATTAGTTTATTAAGAAAAAACAATTTTTCTTTTTAATTATTACTTCCTGCCCCTTCTTTTTTTATTTCGTCAGCATAGTTAAGTTCTAAATCTGTTATAACAGTAATTAAAAGATGTTCTTCTTCGTCAGTAAGATTACCTTTTGTTTTTTCTTTTAAAGTTCTTAAAATATCAATAGTAAACTTAGCATTTTGTAAATCTTTTTCAATTTTGTTTGAAATAGGATTTGGAACTTTGCCAAGTTGCATCCAACAGGTTGAAGCAAGTGATGTTACCAAAGCTAAAAAATAGTTTATTTTTTCTTCTGACATATAATGTCCTCCTTATTATTTGAAAAACTTGTTTAAAACGATATTTATTCTATTTATAACTTTTTGTTTACCTAACAGCTCAAGCAAATCAAAAAGGCCAATCCCTTCTTTTCTACCAGACACTGCGACTCGTATAGGGTGGAAAACATCAGAAGTTTTATATCCTTTTCTATGACAAAAAGTTCTTATTTTTTCTTCTAATGTTGTTTTATCAAAACTTTCAATATTTTTCAATTCTTCCAAAATTTCTTTTAATATATTTTTTTGTTGGTCTGTTGCAAGAAATTTTTTTACTGCAGTTTCATCATAAACAATTTCGTTATCATCTTTTAAAAAATATTCTATTAAATATGGCACATCTTTTAAAAGTTTTATACGTTCTTTTTCTGCTTCAATAAGTTTTTTAATATATTCTTTTTGTTCTTCGATATTTTTAAAACCTGCTTGCTCTAGAAACGGTTTCGTATAAATATACAACCTTTCAATATCAGTTTTTCTTATATATTCTGAGTTCATCCAAAGAAGTTTTTGTTTATCAAATATAGCAGGCGATTCTGAACATCTTTCTAAAGTAAACTTCTGTATTAATTCTTCTTTTGTAAAAAATTGTTGAGAATCTTCAGTTGAAAACCCTAATAATGCAACATAGTTTATAATAGCTTCAGGTAGATACCCTTCTTTTTTATAGTCTTCAACAGAGACATCGCCACTACGTTTACTAAGTTTAGACCTATCAGGACTAAGTAACAATGGTAGATGAACAAACTTTGGTGTTTCCCAACCAAAATATTTGTAAAGAAGTATATGTTTTGGTGTAGATGACAACCATTCTTCACCACGGATAACATGTGTTATTTCCATTAAATGATCATCAACAACATTTGCAAGATGGTACGTAGGATAACCATCTGACTTTAACAATATTTGATCATCAATCAACCTACCGTCAAACTTTACTTCACCACGAAGTAAATCTTTAACTACAATTTCTTCATCTGGAACTTTTAATCTTATAGTATACGGTTCTGATTTTGCACGTTCATCAGATTCTTTTTGAGATAAGTTTCTGCAAAACCTGTCATACATTGGTGGTTGTTTGTTTAGAAGTTGTGTTTTCCTTAATTCTTCAAGTCGTTGGGGAGTACAAAAACATCTGTAAGCATAACCATTTTTTAACAATTCTTCTGCAAATTTTTTATAAATTTCAATTCTTTGTGATTGTATATAGGGACCGTAATCTCCTTTTTGATAAATTCTTCCTTGTTCATCAAGATATGGTCCTTCGTCATAGTCAAGTCCACACCAGTGAAGAATAGATATTAAATTTTCTGTTGCTCCTTCAACATACCGAGTTCTATCAGTATCTTCAATTCTTAATATAAAAACGCCATTATTATGTCTTGCAAAAAGATAGTTAAACAACGCTGTTCTTAATCCACCCACATGTAGAAAACCTGTTGGTGATGGTGCGAACCTTACCCGTATTTTTGTGTTCATAATCAATTTATAATACGGTTATAAATAAAAATAGAAATAGAAATAAAAAATGCTATATTTTTTGTTTTTCATTTTCTGTATCCTACAGGCATTATATAAACTGGAGTTTCATCTTCTGGCAAAGAAAGAACTTCTTTGACTTTATTATCATTAAAAGCGCCAACTTGGACTGTTCCTAAACCTAATACTGTTGCTTGTATTGTTAAATTTTGTGCTGAATGACCTAAGTCAATATGAATATATCTTGTTTTGCCACGTTCTCCATACCAAAACATTTTTTTATATTTTGCAGTCCATACAAAACTTACAGGTGCTTGTTTAATAAAAAATTGGTTTAATGCAACAGAAGCTAACTGTTCTCTTAAATCAGTTTGTTTTAGCTGTGTTAACGAATGTGTTACATAATTATATTTATACAATCCAGAAGGTAAATTTTCAACTTTTCCTACAACAACATAAAGTTCAAGTGGATATATAGCACCAGCTGAAGGAAAAACACGTGTCGCTGAAGATATACCATCAACTGTTGTGCCAAAAGCTGCCCATAAAAGTTGGCTTATTTGTTTTAATGTTAAAGGTTTATCTTTGAATCTTCTTGTCGCAGACCATTTATATATTGCTTCTTCAAACGAGACATTACTTTTTTTATCAGCAGGCGGCAATTTTATTTCTTCCGCATACAAAATTGCAAATGTTATAAATATTATTAACACAAATTTTTGTTTCATACAAATTTATTTCCAGATACCAGGTATTTTTTGTCCACAAAATTTACAACAACCATTTTTTATGTTATTTTCTAACACACTGTAGCCAATACGTTTTATTAACAGTTTTTTACATTTTGGACAGTATGTTGATTCATAAGGATGTCCGGGTACGTTGCCAATATAAACATATTTTAGTCCAATTTCTTTTGCAATATTGCATGCTCTTTCTAGTGTTTCAACGGGTGTTGGAGGCAAATTTGTGAGTTTATACATTGGATAAAACCTGCTAAAAAAAACTGGTGTTTCATCACCCAAGTTTTCTTTTATCCACAGACACATTTTTTTAATTTCTTGTGGATCGTCATTCCAAGTTGGTATCACTAAATTAACAACTTCTATAAACGCGCCTTTTTGTCGCAAATATTTTAATACTTTTAATACAGGTTGTAATTTACCAAAAGCAAGTTTGCGGTAAAAATTTTCTGAAAAACCTTTTAAATCAACACGAAATACATCTATGTATTTTACAAGTTCATCAAGCGGTTCTAAGTTTATATATCCGGAGGTAACCATTACATTTTTTAATCCATGTTTTTTTGCTTCTTTTGCGATATCAAGCATGTATTCATAAAAAACTACTGGTTCAGTGTATGTATATGAGATACTTTTTGAATTTGTTTCAAGTGCCATTTTGACAATTTGTTGTGCAGTAAGTTCATAGTATGGAATTTCTTCTAAAGGACGCTGAGAGATCTCCCAGTTTTGACAATGAATACATCTTAGATTACAACCAGCTGTTGCTAATGAAAAACTTTTTGTACCAGGTAACATATGGAACACAGGTTTTTTTTCAATAGGATCTACTGCGATTGATACTGGTCGGTTATAAGTCATGGTGTAAAGTTTTCCGTTAATGTTTATTCTTACAGTACAATATCCTTTTTGATTAAGTTTTAGAATACATTCGCGAGGACAAAGCAAACACTGTACAATTTTTTCGTTTTGATCTATTATTTCCCAAAACAACGCTTCTTTATATTTTATTTTTTGTGAATAAATAAATGAGGTAAATAAAAAGTTAAATATTATGAAAAGACAGAAAATTTGTTTCATAGACAATTTAGTACACAACTTTGTTTAGAGGATACTCTATTATTCCTTGTGCTCCTGCTTTTTTAAGTAAAGGAATAATTTTTTTAACTTCTGTTTCTTTAAGTACAACTTCTACAGCAACCCAGTTTGGGTCAGATAAAGGAGAGATTGTTGGATTCTTAAGTGCAGGAATAATTTTTTCAATTTTTTCTAAATTCTTTTTTTCTACATTCATTTTTAACCCAACCATAGATTCTGCTTCTAAAGCACCTTTTAGAAGTAATGCTATGTTTTCAATTTTTTCTTTTTTCCAACTATCTTTTAGCGAATTATAGTTCGCAATAAACCTTGGTGTTGAAACAAGTATTTCATCAATAATCTTAAGTTTGTTAGCACGAAGTGAACTACCTGTTTCTGTAAGTTCAACGATAGCGTCAGCAAGGTCAGGTACTTTTACTTCAGTTGCACCCCAGGAAAATTCTACTTTTACAGGTATATTTTTTTTCTTAAAATATCTTTTAACATAATTTATCAATTCTGTTGCAATACGTTTGTTTTTAAGTTGTGTAATAGAAGTTATATTTGAATCTTCGGGGACAGCAACAACCCATCTAACTGGTCGAAAACCCGATTTCGAATACACGAGTTCACAGATTTGTTTAACTTTGGAATTTGTCTCCAAAATCCAATCATAGCCAGTTACTCCACAGTCAAAAACACCTTCTTCAACATATTTTGGTATTTCTTGTGCGCGAACTAAAGTTATGTCAAGTTCTTCATCATCACAATATGGTTTATACTGTCGTGCTTCAGTGTAAATTTTAAAACCCGCTTTTCTAAATAACTCTAATGTGTTTTCTTGTAGGGAACCTTTTGGTAAACCAATTTTTAGTTTCATAATTTATCTCTCCTAATATTCATTAGTTTTTTAATTTTTTTCTTTCAATAATCTTTGCTTTAGAAACTTCTTAATTATGTGAAACTCTATGTATTTAATTTAGAATAATTTTTCAATTGTTGAGATTTAAATTTTTATTTCATAAATAAATTTCCTATGAAAAATTTGTATTCATTAACTTTAACAGAATTGCAAGACTTATTGGCTAAAAAAGAAGTTTCAAAAAAAGAAATACTTTCTTCACTTTTTTTACGTATTCATGAAGTTGATAAAGAACTTAATGCTTTTATTTCTTTGTTTGAAGACGAATTAGATAAAATACACGATGATTTTATCAACGAAAAGTTTATACCGATTGCTGTAAAAGATAATATATGCATCAAAAACAAAAGGACAACTTGTGGTTCAAAGATTCTTGAAAACTATATCTCTCCATATGATGCTTCTGTAATTGAGTATCTGAAGCAAGCAGGTGCTGTGTTTGTTGGTAAGACAAACATGGACGAGTTTGCAATGGGATCTTCAACTGAAAATTCATATTTTGGTCCTACAAAAAATCCGTATGATTTAACACGTGTACCAGGCGGTTCTTCAGGAGGTTCTGCAGTGGCAGTTGCATCAGGAGAGGTTCCTGTTGCGTTAGGATCTGATACAGGTGGGTCTATAAGACAGCCAGCAGCGTTTTGTGGTGTTGTTGGTATAAAACCTACTTATGGTAGAGTTTCAAGATATGGGTTAATAGCATTTGCTTCCTCTTTGGATCAAATAGGCGTTTTTGCAAGAAATGTAGTTGATGCTGCTTTTATTTTGCAAATAATTTGTCGCTATGATGAACGTGATTCAACATGTGTTAATCTACCACAAGAAAATTTTGTTGAAGAATTAAAAAAAGTTGACGAAAATTTTCCAAAAAAATTGAAAGTTGGGGTACCTAAAGAATATTTTATTGAAGGAATACAAAAAGAAGTAAAAGAAAAAGTTTTAGATGTGATAAATTTTTTGTCAAAACAAAAAGCTGAAGTTAAAGAAATATCTTTACCACATACAGAATATTCAGTTGCTGTGTATTATATTATTGCGCCGTCTGAAGCTTCTTCAAACCTTGCTCGTTATGATGGTGTAAAATACGGTTATAAATATACTGAGAAGATAGATGAACAAGAATATTCGCAAATGATAAATATGTACAGATATACAAGAAAAGAGGGATTTGGAAGCGAAGTTAAAAGAAGAATCATGTTAGGTACTTATTCTTTGTCTTCAGGATACTATGATGCTTATTATTTGAAAGCGCAAAAAGTGCGCAGATTAATATTTGAAGATTTTATGAAAGCATTTGAAGAAGTTGATGTTATTATTACACCAACAACACCTACAACAGCGTTTAAACTCGGCGAAAAAATTAACGATCCTTTACAAATGTATCTTTCTGACATTTTTACAATACCTTGTAATTTAGCAGGTTTACCCGGGATATCTATTCCTTGTGGTTATGACGACAAAAATTTGCCAATAGGAGTACAAATTTTGTCATCACATTTTAATGAGAAACTATTGTTGCAAACAGCATATTTTATTGAACAAAATTATAAAATACAAAAAATAAAAGAAAAGTATGTGGTATGAATAGAAAAAGTTTTAAATTTGTTGTATCATTGATAAATATTGCTTTGTTTCTTATAATTTTTGTTTTTGTGTCAAAAATAAATTCTATCTATAAAAAATATGAATTAAAAGCAGAAGAGTTTAAAAAACTAGAACATAGCTTACAAGAATATGTGAATTCTATTGTACAAGATGGTGCAGAAGTTGCAATTTATATTAAAGATCTTTCAACAGGTTATGAAATAAAAATTAATTCTGATAAAAAGATGCCTTCTGCAAGTTTGGTAAAGATACCAATTATGGCTGCTGTATATTATTTGGTGGATAAAGGCAAATTATCTTTAGATGAAAAACTAGTTTATAAAAAGAAATATCGTTGTGGTGGTTCAGGTGTGATAAAAAAAATGCCATACGGTACAAAGTTTACTATTAAAGAATTGGTTGAGTTAATGATTACTATTTCTGACAATGTTGCTACACATATGTTGATTGAGCGAATTGGGTTAAAAAACTTAAACGAAATTTTTAAAGAACTAGGATTAAAAGATACTAATATAAACAGGTTTGTAATGGATTTGTTTTTAAAGAACAAAGGTGTTGAAAACTATACTACGGCTGAAGATATTGGTTTGTTGTTAGAGAAGGTATATAGAGGTTCGCTTGTTTCTAAGAAAGCTTGTATTGAGATGTTGTCGATTATGTTGAAACAACGTATCTGTGATCGTATACCAAAAAAATTACCTCTACAAATAGCTGTTGCACATAAAACAGGTTTAATGAAAGACGTTTGTCATGATGTAGGTATTGTTTACACAAACAACGGTGATTTTGTTATCTGTGTTTTAACACAAAATATAAAACATTCTTTAGCAAAAGAATTTATTGCAGATGTGGCATATGAAACATATTGTTTGTACGACAAAAATTATGTTGAAGAAAAAGGAGAAAAAATTGTAGATGATACTACAAATATTGATATTAGGAATGATACAGGGAGTAACTGAGTTCTTACCTATCTCCAGCTCAGGCCACCTTGTGTTAATCCAGTATGTCTTTGGATTAAAAGAAATGTTGTTTTATGATGTGTTGTTACATTTTTCGACATTGTTGGCTGTATTCATATTTTTTTATAAAGATATAATTGATTATTTGAAAAACTTAAGGGTAATATTTTACATTGTTTTTCTAACGATACCAACTGCTATAATTGGTTTGTTTGTAAAAAAGTATTTTAGTTTTGTTTATGATAATAGTTTGATTTCTGGTATTTGTTTAACGATTACTGGTTTATGGCTGTATTTTACAGAAAAGATTTATATGAACAATACAAAAGAAAGAATTTCTGTTGAAAACCTTGGTGCTTTAAAAGCATTAGTTGTTGGTGTTGCCCAAGGTATTTCTGTTTTACCTGGTATTTCAAGGTCAGGTTCTACCTTGGGTAGTATGTTAATAATGAACATTGATAAACTTCAAACAGTAAAGTTTATTTTTATCGCTTCAATACCTGCAATTTTAGGTGCAACTTTTTTGGAACTAAAGGAGGTTATAAAAGGAGATATTATTTTTCAAAAAGATTATATTTACGGTATGGTTGCAGCGTTTATTTTTGCTTTGTTATCATTAAAATTTTTGATAAAAGTTGTGAACAAACAAAAACTTAGATATTTTTCGTATTACTGTTGGTTAGTTGGTTTAATCTCAATTTTTGTATATCTTATTTTTAAATCATGAATATTTTATCCAAACTTTTTATTCAATATCCAATACTTTTGTTTGCAATAACTGTACATGAATATGCTCATGGTAAAGCAGCAGAACATTTTGGTGATGATACAGCAAGAGTAATGGGTCGGCTTACTTTGAACCCGTTGGCACATGTTGATATTGTTGGAACAATTATTTTACCAATTTTAGCGATAATAAGTAGGATACCGCTTTTTGGTTGGGCAAAACCTGTTCCTGTAAATATGTACATTTTAACAAGAAAACAGATCATGATGGTAGCTTTAGCAGGACCATTAGCAAATTTTTTTACAGCAGGTTTGTTTAGTCTAATTTATTATTTATTACAAACACAAAATGTAAATTTGTATGGTGCTGAAATTATTTTTATATATGGTGTTGTGATAAACATTGTTTTAGCAGTATTTAATCTTATACCGATACCACCACTTGATGGTAGTAAAGTTGTTGAAGGTTTTTTGCCATATTCTGTTGCAAGAATGTATGAAAACATATTTCGTCAATATGGATTTTTTATTTTAATTTTTTTATTATATTCAGGTATACTATGGGATTTACTATCTCCAATAGTGGCATTTTTAATTAAATTATTTTTGCCAAAAATACCTTTTGTGTTATGAAAACAATACTTTCAGGGATGCGTCCCACTGGTAAGCTTCATATAGGCCATTATGCAGGTGTCTTAAAAAACTGGCTTAAATTACAAAATGAATATAGATGTTTTTTTATGGTTGCAGATTTACATGCGTTAACTACTGAGTATGAAAATACGAAAGAAATTAAACAAAATGTATACGAAATAGTTTCTTTATGGCTTTCTTGCGGTATTGATCCACAAAAAGCAGTTGTTTTTTGCCAGTCTGATATTCCTGAACATTCAGAACTACACCTAATTTTTTCAATGATAACACCGCTTGGTTGGTTATACGCTTGTCCAACATATAAAGAACAGTTAAAAGAACAATCTGCAAAAAATTTGAAAACATACGGTTTTTTAGGATATCCTGTACTACAAGCTGCTGATATTCTTTTGTATAATGCAGAATATGTGCCTGTTGGTAAAGATCAGATACCTCATATTGAACTTACACGCGAAATCGCACGTAGATTTAACAATTTTTATGGCAACTATTTTGTAGAACCACAACCTATACTTACAGAATCACCATATATTCCCGGTATAGATGGTAGAAAAATGTCAAAATCGTATAACAACTGTATTTATCTTACAGATACTGAAGAAGAAATTGATAAAAAAGTATATCAGATGTTTACTGATCCTAACAAAATAAGAAAAAATGATCCTGGCAATCCTGAAAATTGTGTAGTATTAGCCTTTCATAAAGTTTTTAATCAACAAAATGTAAAAGAAATTGAAACTCTATGCAGAAAAGGAAAACTTGGTTGTGTAGAAGATAAAAAAAATCTTGCAAAGTTGTTAAACGAAATACTTGCTCCTATAAGAGAAAAAAGGAAAACTTTTACAAAAGAAAAAATAGATGAGGTACTTTTAGAAGGAAAACAAAAGGCGTCAGCTGTTGCAAAAAAAACAATCTGTGAAATAAAAAAATTGATAGGTTTATAAATCTCCATTTTTAAAAAGGGGAGAAAACAATGAAAAAAGTGCTGATATTGCTGATTTTCTTTATAACAACATCATTTACAATTTCTGCACCACAAAAAGATGATACTTATGAACAAATAAAATTGTTGTTAGATGTTTTAAAATACACAGAAGAAAACTATGTTGACGAGGTTGACAGAAACAAATTGTTAATTTCTGCAATAAAAGGTATGTTGAAACCGCTTGATCCATTCTCTCAGTTCTTAGAACCAAGTGCTTACAACGAACTTAAAGTTGAAACAGAAGGACGCTTCGGCGGATTAGGAATAAGAATTACAGTACGAGATAATTGGATAACAGTTATCACACCGTTACCAGGTACGCCTGCTTATAAAGCAGGTATATTACCAAATGATAAAATTATAAAAATTGAAGGTGAATCAGCCTATGGCATGAGTATAGAAGAAGCAGTAAAACGTCTACGTGGTACTCCTGGGACAAAAGTAACAATAACAATTTCTCGTGAGGGAGTAAAAGATCCTATAGAGATGACTTTGACACGAGATATAATTAAAATTGAAGTTATAAAATATAAAATGTTAGAAAATAACATTGGTTATATCGCCTTATTTGAGTTCAACAATAATTCTTACAACGATATGAAGAAAGCGCTTGAAGAACTTAAAAAACGGGGTATGGATAGTTTGATATTAGATTTAAGAAACAATCCGGGCGGTCTTTTGGAACAAGCTGTAAAAATTGCAAAACTTTTCATTGGTAAAAATAAACTTATTGTATATACTGAAGGAAGAAAATCGCCAAGAAAAGAATACCGTGCTGATGCAACTGCTTTATACGAAGATATACCAATGGTAGTTTTAGTCAATGGTGGTTCTGCATCAGGATCTGAAATTTTAGCAGGTGCTTTACAGGATAACAAACGTGCAATAATCATAGGTTCACAAACTTTTGGTAAAGCATCAGTACAAAGTGTAATAGATTTAGGTAATGGGTATGGATTAAAACTTACAACAGCAAAATATTATACTCCTTCAGGAAGATGTATACAAAAAGATGAATCGGTAAAATCGTCAACAGATACTCATACGGGAGGAATTATCCCCGATATTATCATTGAAGTACCGAAAGAAATTGAAGCGAAACTTTACCAACAACGGGAGGAAATTTTTTATCCAGGTAAAGAACCTGTTTCTGCTGTGAAAAAAGAAGAACAAGTTGAAGATGTTGTTTTAAACCGTGCTATAGAGATAGTTAAAGCAATAAAGATTTATATGAACAAATAAATGGTAAAAATTAATTGTTTAGGTATTGAAACTTCTTGTGATGAAACAGCAGCTGCGATAGTTGACAGTGAGTATAAAATAATTTCAAACATTATTTTTTCTCAACAAAGACTGCACTCGCCATATTTTGGTGTTGTACCAGAACTTGCAAGCAGAGCGCATTATGAGAAAATACATTATGTGGTAGATAAAGCTTTAAAAGATTTTGATATAAAAAAAATTAATCTTATAGCGTATACGGAGAAACCAGGTCTTAAAGGTTCTTTGTTAATTGGTAAAATAGTAGCAAAAACTTTAGGATATATTTTTAAAATTCCAACAATTGCTGTGGATCATTTATGGGGACATATTTATTCTGTTATTTTAACTGAAGAAGGCAAAATTAGTTTTCCGTTCATTTCGTTAATAATTTCTGGTGGACATACAGAATTAAGTGTAGTAAAATCTTATACTGAAAGAAAAATTTTAGGCGAAACACGAGATGATGCTGTTGGTGAAGCGTTTGACAAAGTTGCTAAGTTGTTATATGAAAAAACTAGAAACAAAATTTTCAGGTATCCAGGTGGACCTGTGATTGAGAAACTTGCGTTGCATGGTAATCCTAAAAGTATAAATTTCCCACGACCTTACATGTTAGATAGTTGGGACTTTAGTTTTAGTGGTCTTAAAACAGCAGTTGTGTATTATGTTAATTCATTAAAATCTTCTAACTTACAACATTCAACTTTTAACCTTAAACTAATATATGATATTTGTTCTTCGTTTCAAGAAGCTGTTGTTGACACTTTATGTACAAAAGTTCTTTATGCTGTTGAAAAATTAGGTTGTGATACAGTTTGTGTAAGTGGTGGTGTTTCAGCTAACAATTATTTGAGAAGTAAGTTAAAAAGTTTAGCAAAATCAAAAAAAATAAATGTTTATTTTCCTAAAAAGATTCTTTCAACTGATAACGCTGCAATGATCGCATCTGCTGGGATACATTTTTATAAACTTACATAATTTTTTGTTGATTGTGATGTTAAAATTTAATATAATTGACAATTAAGAAAAATTTGGAGGAAAAATATGTATATAATAGGTGAAAAAATAAACGGTATGTTTAAAAAAGTTAATCAAGCAATAAAAGAACGTAACGCTGAGTACATAAAAAATCTTGCCTTGCAACAACTTGATTGTGGTGCTGATGCGTTAGATGTTAATGTAGGTCCAGAATCTTTAAATCCTGTTGAAGATATGATATGGCTTGTAAAAACTATTCGTGAGGTTACATCTGCTCCTTTAGCTATTGATACAACAAAACCCGATGTTATGGAAGAAGGGTTGAAACTTGCTGGTGAAGGAAGTTTTATAAACTCAACTCATGCTGATAATGAGAAACTTGATATTTATGTCCCAATGGCAAAAAAATATAACGCAAAACTTATAGCGTTGACAATTTCAAAACATGGTGTACCACAAGATACTACTGGCAAAATGGATCTTGTTACAAATATTATCTCAAAATGTTTAGAATACGAGTATGATCTTACAAATTTGTATATCGATCCAGTTATACTTCCAGTTAATGTTGCACAACAAAATGCAGTTGCTGTGCTTGAAGTTATTCAACAAATAAAAGTTGTTTCTGATCCGCCACCGAAAAGTTTGCTTGGATTATCTAATGTTTCTCAAGGAACACAATACAGAAGTTTGATTGACCGCACCTATGTTGTTTTAGCAATACATAGTGGTCTTGACAGTGCAATACTTAATCCATTAGATAAAGAGCTTATTGAAGCAATAATTACAGCTGAGTTATTGTTAGGAAGACAGCTTTATTGTGATTCTTTTCTTGAAGCATATAAAAAACGAAAATGAAGTTGATATGTAAAGTTGAAAGTTCAAAGTAAAAAGTTTTATTTTAAATTAAAAATGTTTTACACTATGAATGAAAAAACATTAAAATTGGAGGAAATAAAGGTTAATATATTAGTTTTAAACTTTGGTAGTTTTTTTGTTAAATTTCAACTTTTTAATATTACTGAAGAAAAAAAAGAACCTTTGGTAAGAGGTATGGTTGAAAATATTGGGATAGGACAATGGGAATTGACATATTATGCAAAAGATAAAGAAAAGATAATTGAAACTTTTGAGGACGTACGAGTTCCTACAATTGTTGGCGATATCATTGTTAAATTTCTTACTGACAAGAAATATAGTGTGATCACTTCCAAAACACAAATAGATGTTGTGGGGGACAGAGTTGTTCATGGAAGCGAGTTTTTTTCAGAACTTGTTGTTTTTACAGATGAAGTTAAGCAGAAAATAAAAGAATGTATATCTTTTGTACCGTTACATAATCTACACAATCTTTGTGATGTTGAACAAACAGAAGAAGTTTTGCCTAATGTACCACAAGTTGCTGTTTCTGATACTTTTCATTCAACAATGCCTTCGTATGCTTTTATTTTTGCTTTATCGTTTAATAATTATTATAAAAAATATGAGACACAACGATACGGTTTCTACAGTACTTCTTACAGGTATGCATCTAACAGAACTGTTGAACTTATGATACAACCTATCGAAAAATTGAAAATTATAACTTGTCATTTAACTAACAGTGCGAGTGTTTGTGCAGTAAGGTATGGTAAGTCAGTTGTTACTTCGATGAAGTTTACATCGTTAGAAGGTTTTGTGATGGGGGCAAGATGTGACAGTATTGATCCTGTAATTGTTTTACAGAATATGGCATGCGAAAAATCCTTTCTTTACATGATGCTTCTACAATATTAAACAGGTAAAGTAGTCTTTTAGATATTTCGGTAATAAGGAATGATATGATAGATATAACTGAAGAGATGGAGAAAAGTTCTACATGAGTAAAATTATCTTTCGAAGTTTTTACTTATACATTGCGAAAATATATTAGTTGATGCTTATGCAGCTGCGATGGATAGTGTTGACATAATATCTTTTACAGCTTATATTGGCGAAAATTTGCTGCTAGTACTAAAGGAAGTATGTAAAGGATTTCTTTTTAAGATTTAAAATAGACGAAGATAAAAATAATTCAACAATAGGTGTTGAAAGAGAAGCTCAGATTCAAAATTAAAACATTCCTAAAAATGAAGAACTAATTATCTATAACTATATCGGGGTGTAGCTCAGATGGATTCAGAGCGCATGGTTCGGGACCATGAGGCCGTGGGTTCAACTCCCACCACCCCGATGTGGTTTAAGGCGAGTAGTTGACAGCAGATAGGAGAAAATATTGATGGAGATAATATTTGATTTGTTGTTTTGCTTTTTTTGCTATCTCGCTACTGAAATTAAAAGGGTCTTAAAAAATGTAGATTACAGTTTCAGTTGTACTTTTTGTAATTAAAAAATTGCTTTACAATAGACAAAAGTGAGAAAGTATATGAGGGAAACAACGGCGAAAATTTACAAAAAAGCACTAAGATTACATAAATTTTATAGAGGAAAAATAAGTACTATACCAAAATGTCCTATAAGAGACTTATCTGATTTTAATTATTGGTATACCCCAGGTGTTGCAGCAGTTTGTCAAGAAATTTATAAAAATAAACAGAAAATTTTCGAATACACAAATAGATGGAATACAGTAGCAATTGTTTCAGATGGAAGTCGTGTATTAGGTTTAGGTGATATAGGTCCTGAGGCAGCACTTCCTGTAATGGAAGGTAAAGCATTAATTTTTAAATATCTCGGTGGTGTTGATGCAATACCAATTGTTATAAATGAAAAAGATCCTGATAAATTTGTCCAAATTATAAAATCAATTTCTTGTTCTTTCGGTGGGATAAACCTTGAAGATATTGAACAACCAAAATGTTTTTATATTTTAGAGAAATTGAAAGAAGAATTAGACATTCCTGTATGGCATGACGATCAACAAGGTACAGCAACTGTTACTCTTGCTGGACTTATTAACGCGTTAAGAATTGTTGGGAAAAAAATTGATGAAATAAAATTAGCTCTGATAGGTGCAGGTGCTGCAAATGTATGTATTGCAAGGTTATTGATAAAAGCTGGTGTTAAAGCTGGAAATATTGTGGTTGTTGATTCGAAAGGTATCCTTCATCCTGACAGAGAAGATATTAAACAAAATGCTCATCTGTATAAAGAAAAATGGGAACTTTGTCTTACTACAAACAAGGAAAAAATAAAAGGTGCTATTAAAGAAGCCTTAGTTGGTAGAGATGTGGTTATTGCAGCGTCGCGTCCAGGACCAGGGGTAATAAAAAAAGAATGGATCAAAAAAATGAATGCTAAACCAATAGTTTTTGCTGAAGCAAATCCTGTACCTGAGATTTTGCCTCAAGAAGCAAAAGAAGCCGGAGCAGCTGTTGTAGCCACAGGTAGGTCAGATTTCCCAAACCAAATTAACAACTCGTTGTGTTTTCCAGGTATATTTCGTGGTGTGTTAGATGTTCAAGCAAAAACTATCACAGACGAGATGTGTATAAGTGTTGCAGAAACTATTGCTAGATTTGCTCAAAAGAAAGGAATTAGTGAAGATTATATTATTCCAACTATGGAAGAATGGGAGTTATATCCTGAGATTGCAGCAACAGCTGGTATTTCTGCAATCAAACAAAAATTAACAAGAAAAAAATTTACATATAAACAACTTTACAACACTGCAAAGGCAATTATTAAATCGTCAATAGACGAAACAAAGTTGTTAGTTAAAAAAGGTTTTATAAAACTGCCAAAAATTGGTATGTTGTTTTTTATTTTATTTTCTTGTTCGTTTACAGAAACTACGATAAGTAGATATAAATATTTTGCTGAATGTGCTCGTGTTGAAGGTTCTTGTGGCAAGTTTTATTCTATTAATACTTATATTCTTACACAAAACAAAATTTTGTTTAGTATTTATAGATTTGATGTTTCTATATCATATGGTGCAACAGGAAATTCTGAAGTTGGTCTTAAGTTTAATTTAAATGAACAACAAAATATAATGGAGTTTGATAAAAATATTACAAAAATCTCACCTTATGTAAAATATAAAATAATAAGTTCAAAAGATCAGCCTATTGATTTAGCAATAGGGTTTTATAGAACAATACCTTTCGTTATTGTAGAAAAATTGTTACCGGAAGTTTATTCTACATCAATTTTAACAAATTTTTTTTTCTCTTTTACACAACAGAAAAAATTTAAATATTCTTTTGCAATATCAAAATATACTAAATGGGTAGAGTACATAGTTGATATAAATCCTATTGAAGAACTTTATGCGTTAGGTATAAGAGTTCTTCTTATGCCTGATGTTAAGTTGGGATTGTTTATTTATGATCTAAAAAATTTAAACAATGTATTGTTTTATAATTTTATATTTGGTATTTCAATTAAAGTTTAGTAAAGATGAGTAAACAACTAATCTGCGTGAAGATAATTGTCAGAGGAAGAGTACAAGGAATAGGATATAGATGGTTCGTCCAAGAAATAGCAGAACAGGAACAAATATATGGATATGTTAAAAACAATTATGATGGCAGTGTTGAAATAGTTGCTGAGTCTGAACAGAAAGAAAAAATTGATAGGTTTATCGATCGAATAAAAACTGAGCATGATTATGCTATAGTTAGAGAAGTTGAGATACAACCTATAGAACCTAGAAATTATAAAAGTTTTAGAATAATATTTTAAAATGAGAATTCCTGAACATATACAACATATAATTGATACAACCCCACGGCTTAAAAAAGAAGAATTAAACCAACTGTTACAACAGTACAAACTTACAAAAGATCAAAAAATAAAGGAAAAAATAGTTAATTCTTATTTATGGGTTGTTGTAGAAATTGCTAAAAAGTTTTATAGGAAGTATAAAGATACAAACTTAGAGTTTTCGGATTTAATTGAAGAAGGGATTATAGGATTGTTAAAAGCTATAAACAGGTACAAGGTTTTTTCAACATCATCGTTTAGAATATACGCTGAGTATTGGATTAAACAATCTATACAAACGTTTTTAAAAGAAGAGAAACCTTTTGCTATTGCAGAATTACCCACTTCTTTAATAAAAATGTTTAAAAAATGGTTTAAAGCATATAATAAAATTTTGAAAAAGTCCGGAAGAACACCAACTTTGAACGAATTAGCAAAAACTTTAAAAATTTCATATAACAAAGCAAAAAAGTTAGCTCGCCAATTAAACATGTTAACTGCAGCAGAATCGCTTGCTACACCTGTTGGAGAAGATGATACGATTGAAGATTTCATTGAAGACAAATCTTTATCTCCAGAAGAAATTTTGTCAGTAATATCTGTTCATGAAACTTTAAATGAAATTTTAAACAAACTTTTTACTAAAAAAGAAATTTTTATTATTAAAAAAAGATTACTTCAGCAGAAAAATAATAAAAAAGGTTTGTCTTATAGAAGAATAGCTAAAATACTACACATTTCACCTGAATATGTCAGGCAAATGGAAAAAAAAATTTTGAACAAATTAGCTGCGTATGTTAAATATAAACTTTATGTTTGATTGATTTGGAGGTTAACTTATGAATCTCGTTGATATTAAAAATTATATTCGTGATATTCCTGATTTTCCTAAAAAAGGGATAATTTTTAGAGATATAACACCTTTATTAAACAACCATAAAGTTTTTAAGTTTGTGGTTGATTCATTGACACAATTTTTTGAAACAAAAAATGTAAAAAAAATTTTGTCGATTGAAGCAAGGGGATTTATCTTTGGTAGTACAGTAGCGTATAGGCTTGGTTGCGGATTTGTGCCAGTAAGAAAAAAGGGAAAGCTACCATATAAAACAATATCCATAGAATATGAACTTGAATATGGGAAAGATGTTTTAGAAATTCATGAAGATGCAATAAGTCCACAAGAGAACGTAGCGATTATAGATGATGTTTTAGCTACAGGTGGTACTTCATATGCTGTTGCAAAATTAGTAGAAAAATGTGAAGCTAAAGTTGTAGGGTTAGGTTTTGTTGTTGAATTAACATATTTGAACCCACGCCAAAAACTTAAAGAATACGAAATTTTTTCTTTAGTAAAATATTAATAATGTCCCCGTAGCTCAATGGACAGAGCGGTAGCCTCCTAAGCTACTGATATGGGTTCGATTCCCATCGGGGACAAGTTTTGTAAAAAAAAGAGGAAAGTTCGAAGTGAAAAGTAGATCAAAAATTTGTAGGGTACGGTTTTAGCCGTGCAATTATTGTATCTTAGGAGCAAAAATTATGCAACAAAAAATAACAACAGAACTATTTTTACAGTTGATAAAAAATCTTTATAAGAAATATAAAAACTGGATAATAGGAATAATTTCTATATTGCTGATAATAATTTTGCTAACTATAATTATAATTTTTCGAATAGAACATACAAAAGAATATGTCTCACAACGACTACTTTTTGCTGAAAATTTTTTATATCAAAAAAATTTTAGTGAGGCAAATAAAATTTTAGACGAAATTATTAATAATTATAAAAATTCAAAATATGCAGGGTATGCAATGTATTTAAAAGCAAATGGTTTATATGAGAACAAAGATTTTGTTCAAGCAAAGCAAGTTTGTATCGAATTTCTTAAGATTAGAAAACCAAAATATGTTGTAGTACCGATGATGTACATTTTAGGTCATTGTTATTTAGCTTTGAACGATTTTGATAACGCAATAAAAATTTTTAATGAAATTACACAAAAATATGTTGAACATTTTTATACACCAAGAGTATACGAATCTTTAGCGTTATGTTACGAACTTAAGGGTGATTTCCAATCTGCAAGAAATATTTATGAGAAGATGAATGTTTTGTATCCTAATAGTTACTGGTCAGAAATTGCCCAACAAAAACTTAATAAATAACTTAACAAATAAACTTCATGTAAATAAGATATGAAAGATAAGAACATAATATTAATTTTTATTTCTGTTTTTTTAACATGTGATGTTTTTCAAGCAAGTTATGGGAATAAACCTTTATCTTTGGGGTTAGCGTATACAGCAAATTATGGAGATGTGTATTCTCTTTTTAACAATCCAGCAGGGCTATACGGTGGGAAAAATTTTGATTTAAAATTAGACATTCTTGCAGGAGCAAATTTTACTGGCAACATTTTGTATAATATCAACCAGATTGTTGATTGTGTAGAAAAATATGACAAAATTCGTGAGGTACAACAACAAGGTGGTTCTTTAGATGTTACTCAGATTTCGGCGTTGTTTAACGGAATAAAAAATTTGGTGGATATAAATAAACCAGGAAAAGGCATACTAATACAAGCTGACGGGTCTTTATGCGCTAAAATAAAAAATTATGCATTTAGTGTAAGAAATGCCTCAACTATAGGTCTTAAACCTTATATAGATACAGGATTTAGTTTAGCTACCAATGTTGTGTCAACATCATCGTTTAATTCTGTTTTAAAATTTACAAATGGTGATAACTACGAAGGAATAAAAATTGTTACAGATACTTTAAAATATCCACAATTGGAAGAAACAAGAGATGAACTTGTTAACGCAATTGGTTGGTTAATAGAAACGTTAGAAAATTTTGGTGTAGAAGTCCCTTCTGAAATTAAAAATAATCGTGAAGGTATTGCAAATGCATTAATAAATTTAGCAAAAGAAAATGGTGCATCAGATGAAGAAATAAAAAATGCAGTATCACAACTTAATGATAAAAATTTACAAGAAGTGATTACAAATTTTGTAAACAATATGTTAAACAAAAATTCTACATTTATGAACAACGACAGTGCATTAGTATTAAAAGGTGTAAACTATACTGAAATATCTTTAGGGACCTCGTATGAAGTTATTAATAATTTATTTATAGGCGTTGTTGTTAGATATCTTATAGGGAAAACAGTTTATTATAACTTTAAGATCTTTCAAGAAGAAGATGAGATTAATTTTAATGACATTATTGATCTTAATAACAAACTTGTAAAAAATTCTCAAGCAGTAGGAATAGATGTGGGTAGTATATACAAATTGCCGATACCTGTAGTGGAAACATCTGTAGGGTTAGTAATAAAAAATCTTTTAGAACCAGAATTTGGTTTAGCTTCTACTGATGAAAAATTAAAGATTCCACGTCAAGTATCGGTAGGTGTATTAGGGAAGTTTCTAAAGATGCTTTCTTTAAGCATAAGTTGTGATTTAAACAAGATAGAAACATTTGTTGAAGGATACAATGTTCAAAATTTAGGTTTAGGGTTAGAGATAAATCTACCGTTTTTGGCAGCATTACATCTTGGATATATAAAAAATTTAGCATATGAAAATGACCAACTTTATACTTTTGGTTTAAGATTAAAAATTCTTGCCTTAAACATAGATGTAGTTGGAGCATTATACCCACAAGAAACAAAAATATCTCAAGATTTCACACTTTTTACAAAGAATTTAAGTCTAGGGTTCACCTTAGGGTTAGCATTTTAGTTTATTAGGGGACAAAAAACAAATGTGTGTTGCAATACCGATGCGTGTTGTAGAAATTGATGGTAATCAGGCAGTTTGTGAATATGAAGGAATAAGGCGTACTGCAAGAATTGATTTACTGCCAAATGTGAAAGTAGGGGATTATGTTTTAATTCATGTAGGTTTTGTAATACAAAAGATAGATATTAATGCTGCGGAAGAAATATTGATGTTGTATAAACAGATGGAAGAAACATTATAAAATTTTTAGTTTTTGCTTTTCTTAAATCTTCTATGAATCATCTTTATTTTGACTTACCAAAATTTAAAGATAAAAAAAATGTTGAAATAGAAGTAGAAAAGATACATAAGTTGTCTAAAAAAATAAATAGGAAAGTTTGTATAATGGAAGTATGCGGGACACATACTATGCAGATTGCAAAATATGGGATAAGGAAAATGATGCCTGAAAATGTAAAACTTATCTCAGGACCTGGTTGTCCTGTATGTGTAACACCACAAGAATATATAGATAAAGCAATTTATATTTTAAAAAATTACGATGTAATAATTACAACTTTTGGCGATTTATATCGTGTTGTAGGAACTGAAAGTAGTTTAGAGAAAGAAAGAATAAATGGTAAAGATGTAAGAATTGTCTATTCTCCATATGAAAGTTTGGATATAGCAAAGAGTGTTAACAAACCAGTAGTTTTTTTATCAATAGGATTTGAGACCACAATGCCTGCTGTTGCTTGTACAATAAAAGAAGCAAAAAGAAGTAATATAAATAATTTGTATTTTTTTATTGGAAACAAATTTTTTTTACCAGCATTAGAGACTTTAATTTTATTTAATAGAAATTTTTTGTCACCTTTTATAAAAACTGAGATGTTTATTGACGGATTTTTACTACCTGGGCATCTTAGTGTTATAGTTGGAGAAGAATCTTATTTATGGGTTGCAGAAAGATATGGTTTAAGTGGTGTTATTACAGGATTTGAACCTTTAGATATTGTTCGTGGAATAAGAATGTTGTTAGAAACATTTGTTGATTCACAACCACGAATACAAAACGAATATGTTCGTGTTGTTTCTTATGAAGGAAACAAATTTGCTAAAAAGGTTATTTCTGAAGTTTTTGAACCGACAGGTGGTAGTTGGCGTGGATTAGGATTTATAGATGAGTCTACTGCAAAATTAAAAAAAGAGTATGAAATGTTTGACGCTGAAAAAGTTTTTAATATTCCCAATATTACAATAAATCTATCTAATACAAAATGTAAATGTAATGAGGTGTTAATAGGAAAGATTACACCGTTTGAATGTCCATTGTTTGAAAAAGTATGTACACCTGAAAATCCAGTTGGTGCGTGTATGGTTTCTTCTGAAGGTGCTTGCGCAGCATATTATAAATACGAAAGATGTTATTTAAGGTAATAAAGTGAAAAAGTAAATATGAAGCTGTAAATTTATCATACAATGAAAAATTTTAACTATAAAAATAATATTGTGGACAACAGTGTAACACACTCTTTATGAAAGAGAAAATTCTACTTTCATATGGCTCAGGTGGGAAGCATACTTTAGAGTTTATTAACAATTTTGTATTAAAGTATTTTTCAAATGAAGTGTTGAACCAACTTCTTGATTCTGCAGTTGTAAAAATTTCTGATGAAACAAAATTAGCGTTCACTGTTGATAGTTATACTGTAAGTCCGATTTTTTTCCCAGGTGGCGATATTGGTAAGTTGAGTATTTGTGGTACAATTAACGATTTGTTATGTGTTGGTGCCCATCCATTATTTATATCGTTATCTTTAATTATAGAAGAAGGGCTTGAGGTAGAAGTTATAGAAAAAATATTTTCTTCAATAAAGGAAATTGCTTACAGTGAAAATATAAAAATTGTAACTGGTGATACAAAAGTTGTGCAAAAAGGTATGTGTGATAAAATTTTTATTACAACAGCTGGTATCGGAATTGTTGATAACAATATTGATTTAAATTATGACAAAATTAAACCAGGGGATGTTGTTATTATTACTGGTAGTATTGCAGAACATGGTTGTGCAGTATTGTTAGCGCGAGGTGGGTACGGGTTTAAAAGTGATATTCAAAGTGATTGCGCATCGTTAAAAGGGTTAATTGAAGCAATTTTAAAACCAGAAATTGTACCTTATATAAAATTCATGCGGGATCCAACACGAGGCGGTATCTCTGCTGTACTAAATGAAATTGTGAATAAATCAAATGTTAGTATAGAAATAGAAGAAGAAAAAATACCTATAAAAGATAATGTTAAATATTTTTGTGAACTACTTGGTTTTGATCCTTTAAATATTGCAAACGAGGGGAAAATGTTGATAATAGTTTCATCATCTATAGCCGAAGAAGTAATAAAGATACTTAAACAACATCATTTAGGAAAAGACGCTGCTATAATAGGTAGGATAATAAAAGATGATGAACCAAAAGTTATATTAAAAACTTTGTTTGGAACAAAGAGGATTGTTGAATTACCTATTGCTGAAGAGTTGCCAAGAATATGTTAAAAGACAAAAAGATAGCAGTAAGTGCTTGTTTGGTAGGAATAAACTGTAAATACGATGGCAGTAATAATTTTAATGAGAAAGTTGTAAAAAAAGTGGTTAATAAAAATTTAGTTTTATTAGTATGTCCGGAGATTATTTTTGGTGTAAAACGAAAAAAAATTTGGTATAAAAATGGTGATGGTAAAGATGTATTAAACAGAAATAAAAATGCAAAAATTGTTAACTCAGACGGGAAAAATGTTACATTTGAACTATTAAATAGTTGCAAAAAAATTTGTAATATTATTAAAAAATACGCTATAAAGGAAGCTATACTTAAAGAAAGAAGTCCAAGTTGTGGCGTAAATTATGTGTATGTAGATAATAAACTAACAAAAGGTTGTGGATTGTTAACAGCGATGTTAAAAAAACAAAAAGTTAAAATTGTATCCGAGGAACAATTGTGAAAAAAATTTTGTTAATATTTTTATCGTTATTTTTCCTTTCTTGTTGTAAACAGACAAATTTAGCATCTAAGGGGAAAAAAATGAATAATATTGACGAATATTTCCAAAAAAGATTAGAAATGGTTGAATATCAACTCAAAGGGAGAGATATTGTTGACGAAAAAGTTATTGATGCTATGTTGAAAGTTGAACGACATAAGTTCGTTCCTAAAGAATACGAGCATCTCGCATATATTGATGAACCTTTACCAATTGGTTATGGTCAAACTATATCTCAACCATATATTGTAGCTTTGATGACACAACTGTTGGAGTTACAAAGCAGTGATAAAGTTTTAGAGATAGGGACAGGTTCAGGGTATCAAGCAGCAATACTTGCTGAGTTATGTAAAGAGGTTTATACGATAGAAATCATACCTGAGCTTGCACAACGTGCAGAAAAGCTGTTAAAAGAGTTGGGATATAAAAATATTTTTGTGAAAATAGGTGATGGATATTATGGTTGGCCTGAACATGCTCCGTTTGACAAAATAATTGTTACATGTGCACCTAAAGAAATACCACAAAAGTTGGTTGAACAACTTAAAGATGGTGGGAAAATGGTTCTTCCTGTTGGCGATATTTTTCAAGAGTTGATTGTTGTAGAGAAACAAGGAGGTATGATTTTTAAAAAAAGTATAATTCCGGTAAGATTTGTCCCTATGATAAAAGGCGAAGAACAAAAGAAAAAGAAATAAAGTATGAAAATAATAAATGTTGTAAGTTTAAAAAATAAAAAACTAATCAATAAAAAATTATATGTTGCTGCAAAAACTATCAAAAAAGGTGGATTAGTTGTGATACCAACAGAAACAGTATATGGTCTTGCAGCAGATTGTTTTAATCCTGACGCAGTAAACAAAATTTTTTTAGTAAAAAACAGACCTTATTCAGATCCTTTAATTGTGCATATAAATAGTTTTAATCAATTGAAAGATATTGTTGTTGATATACCACAAGATGCATTGAAAATTATATCAAATTTTTGGCCTGGACCTGTAAGCTTGGTTTTGTATAAAAAACAAGTTGTGCCAGATATTGTAACAGCAGGGTTAAACACTGTTTGTGTCCGCATGCCTGAGATGGAAATTACACGGAGATTTATTAAACTTTGTGATACTCTTTTAGCAGCACCATCAGCAAATGTTTTCTCACATATATCATCCACAGAATTGGAACATGTCTTAAAAGATTTTAAGGATAAAAAAGAAGTTGAATATGTAATCTATACAGGTAGAACAAAATATGGTGTTGAATCAACTGTTATTGATTGTACAACGAAACCGTTTAAAGTGTTACGCTACGGCGCTGTTGAAATTGAAAAAATTAAAAAAATATGTAATATTGAAATAATTGAGCCAAAAGTTGTCTTGAAAAAAAAATCGCCTGGGTTGTTCAAAAAACATTACTCGCCTAAAAAAACTACATATCTAACTAAAGATTTGTTAAAATTTGTAAAATCTTTGTCAAAAAAAGAATTAAAAAATATAACTTTTGTTTGTGATAACAAAACAAAAAATAAACTTTGTAAAATTGTTAACAATGATTTTTCAATAATACCTTTTGGTGATACTTTTGAAGAAATTGCAAGAAACTTATATTTATGTCTTCATCTTGCTGAAGAAATGAATACAAAATATATTGTTATTCAATCAGTTAAAAACATCGGTTTAGGGAAAACAATTATGGATAGATTAATCAAAGCCTCAGGGAATAAATGGGTGTAATATTTATGAAAAAAATGTTTCTTATGTTGTTGATACCATTTTTTGTTTTTGCTGAGGAAGAATTTGAAAAATTTATCTCTTCGTCTGTGTTTTACAATGGCAAAGAAAGACAATACTTTTTAGTACTAAAAAATGGAGATGTTGATGGTTTCTTTATTGAAAGTAAGGACTGGGTTGACGAAGATATAAAAGGTTATGGCGGAAGTATAAATTTACAAATCTATTTCTCTTTAGACGGAAAAATACAAAAAATTAAGGTAATTGAACAATATGAAACTGAAATGTATACAAAAGATGTCTTTACTGAAAAATATTTTCAACAGTACTATGGAAAAGATGCTACTGCAGAATTTATATTAGGAAAAGATATATCTGCTATTACAGGAGCAACAATTACTTGTTCTGCTATTAACGAAATTATATATCAGTCTGTCAGAAATGTAAATCAATATTTAATAAAAAAAGATGTTTTTAAAAAAATAAAACTACGCGTTGCAAAAATAGAGTTGGTTAAAATGATTTTATTTGTTTTTGTTTTTTTGTTAGCAACTTTAGGTTTTATTTATGAGGTTAAAATTTTACGATATTTAATAATGGGTGTATCTGTTATATTCTTAGGATTTTGGTATTATGGTGGATTATCTTTCGGTCATATTCAAAGTTTTATTTACTTTAACTTCTCACATAGATATAATATTTTTATTTGGGTTTTTATAATCTTAGTTATTTTTACAACATTTTTGTTTGGCCGTGTTTATTGTGGTTGGTTGTGTCCGTTTGGCGCAGTTTTAGAATTTTTGTTTGAAATAAAAAAATTTTTTGAATCAAAATATAAAAAAAGTTTGGGTAAAAAAATAGACCTTGAGATTGTTGAAGATAACACTGTCGTTAAATTTCTAAGAAAATATGAACATTACTACAGATACATAAAATATATATTAGCAATAGTGATCTTATTGATTCCAAATATGATTATTTTAGAACCGTTTCAATATATGTTTTTGTTTTACAAAACAAATTTTTTACAAGTTGTATATTTGGTGGTTATTTTGTTATTTTGTATCCTTTTTATACGACTATGGTGTAGATATTTTTGTCCTTTAGGTGGGTTTTTAAGTATCATAGCAAAAATATCTTTGTTTAAATTAAAGATTAACAAAAGTTGTTTTAAATGTGAAATTTGTAAAACAATATGTCCAACAAATGCTATTATAGAAAAAAATGAAAGACTAAAGATTATAAAATCAGAATGCATTTTATGTAACAAATGTAGACAGTCTTGTGGTCCTAAAAATATTGTTTTAACATCTTTTTTGAAACAATAGTTTTTTTATAGAAAAAAGTGTTGAAATATATTTTAAAATTTTGTTTTTATATTTTTTAAAAAATACTTTAATTAGTTTAGGAGGAAAAATATGTCAGGACATTCAAAATGGCACGGAATTAAACATAGAAAGATGGCACAAGACGCTAAGCGAGGCAAAATTTTTACAAAAGTTATCCGTGAGATAACCATTGCTGCAAGAGAAGGAGGGGGAAACCCTGAAAATAATCCAAGATTAAGAAGAGCAATTGAAATGGCAAAAGAAGTTAATATGCCTCAGGAAAATATAAAAAAAGCAATTATGAGAGGGACTGGCGAGTTACCCGGGGCTGTATATGAAGAAGTCGTTTATGAAGGGTACGGACCTGGAGGAGTAGCTATATTGATAGAGGCTACCACAGATAATAAAAATAGAACAACCGCTGAAATAAGAAAAATTTTTGCTCAATATGGAGGTTCTTTAGGTGAAAGTGGTTGTGTCTCATGGATGTTTGAACAAAAAGGATATATTGCTATTTCAAAACAAGATGTTTCTGAAGAAGAACTTATGAGTTTAGCATTAGAACTTGGTGCTGAGGATTTTAAATCTGATGATGAAGATATGTATGAAATAATTACTTCGCCACAAAGTTTTGAACAAATTAAAACTCTACTTGAAAAAAAGTATAAATTACAACAAGCTGAAGTTACAATGTTGCCTAAAACATATATTAAACTCGATGGGAAACAAGCTGAACAAATATTACAGTTTATGGATGCACTTGAAGAACATGACGATGTAAAAAATGTTTATGCAAATTTTGATGTGCCAAAAGAAATAATGGAAAAGGTTGGAAGCGAAATTAAATGAAAGTTTTGGGTATTGACCCTGGATTAGCAAGTTGTGGATGGGCATTAATTGAAAGTGTGCCTGAGTATAAACTTGTCTCTTGTGGTGAAATAAAAACATCAATAGTTAAATCGTACTCGTCTGAAAGTTTGACCTTGCCTGAGAGATTAAAAATAATTTATAACGAACTTGAAAGAATTATTCTAATATATCAACCAGATATAGTGTGTGTAGAAACACAATTTTATTCAAAAATTGCAAGAAATATGGTAAATACATATCTTTCTGTGGGTGTTATATACTTATTATGTGGTATGTTAAATTTGAAGATAGAAGAAATTTCAGCTAAATCTGTAAAACTTGGAGTTACTGGATATGGAAATGCAACAAAGAGACAAATTAAAAAAATGATAAAAGTATTGTTAAATAATGAAAAAGAAATAAATAATGAGCATATAAATGATGCCATAGCAGTTGCATTATGTTTTTTAAATACAAAAAGATTTTGTGTTAAATAGCCTTATGTATAATTATATAGTTGGTAAAGTAGTAAAAAAAGATGTTATAAAAAATTTGTGTATCGTAGATGTGAACAATATTGGATATGAAATTGTTGTATCCCAATCTACATTAGAAGAAATTCCTGAAGGTGACACTGTAAAATTTTATGTTGTAGAAATTTCAGGTGGATTATATAATAGTGGGTTACCAACATTATATGGTTTTGTTTCACAAGAAGAGAAAGAAATATTTTTAGCGTTTAAAGAAAATCTTTCCAATGTTGGCCCTAAAAAAGCGTTGGATTATCTTGATAAGATAAAAAGTAATATTTCTCAGTTTAAAATAGCGATAAAAACAAAAAATTATAAAATTCTTACTTCTTTATTTGGATTCAAACACTCATTTGCTGAAAAAATTGTTTCTGCATTATCTAATGTGGAACTGTTTTCAAAAGAAGAAGTAAAGGAAGGAATAAATATTGATATTTATTCAGATTTAATTTCAGCGTTGACAAATTTAGGGTATAAAGAACATCAAGTTAAACCTGTGGTGGAGAAAATTTTAGTTCAACAGAATGTTACTGAAAAAACAAAAAAATCTAATGAACTTATATCCAAAATTTTATCTTTAGTTCTTAAAGAATTAGGTCAGAATGTTAGGTTGCTTTAGATGTGCTTTAGGAGAAGAAGCCGACCATTAAGAAGTAGACCATTAAGAAGTAGCCGACCCTTAAGGGTCGGATACGAAAGATATTACTATATATAAAATAAATATAAAAGCAATGCTAAAGCATTGCCCTACAAATTTTTTCAAAGAATAATAATATTAAAAATGTAGGGCACAGCTTTAGCTGTGCTTTAGTATTTATTTTTTGTAAACTTTTAGTTTTGCATAATCTTGCGACATTTATTTAAGAGAAAGAGAAATATGGAACGCGAAAGAATAATAGTTGGAAATCTATTATCACATGAAAAAGAGTTAGAAGTTGCGTTAAGGCCAAAAACTTTTGATGAGTTTATCGGTCAAGAAAAGTTAAAAAGTAATTTAAAAGTTTTCATTGAGTCAGCTAAAAAACGTGGTGTTTCTTTAGACCATTGTTTATTCAGTGGTCCACCTGGTTGCGGGAAAACAACTCTTGCACATATCATAGCGCATGAGTTTAATACAAACATAAAAGTAACTTCTGGTCCTGCGTTAGAAAAAACAGGTGATTTAGCTGCTATTTTAACCAACCTTCAATTTCAAGATATTTTGTTTATAGACGAGATACATAGATTAAACCATGTTGTAGAAGAAGCGTTGTATCCTGTAATGGAAGAGTTTAAGTTTGACATTGTTGTTGGTCAAGGAGCAAACGCAAAGATTGTCCGTTTGCCTATTGAAAGATTTACTTTAATTGGTGCAACAACACGTAGCGGGTTGCTTTCTGCAGCGTTTAGGTCAAGATTTGGTATTGTTGAAAATTTAGGGTTTTATACAACTGAGGAACTACAAAAAATTGTTATTCGTTCTGCAAAAATTTTAGAAGTAGAAGTTGATGAAGAAGCAAGTTATGAAATTGCAAGACGTTCCCGTGGAACACCAAGAATCGCCAATAGGCTTCTTTCACGAACACGAGATTTCGCTATCGTGAAATCCAATGGTAAAATAGATAAAGATATTGTTATTTATACAATGAATTCTCTTGGAATAGACGAATATGGACTTGATGAAATGGATAGAAAAATTTTGTTAACTATTATTGAAAAATTCAACGGTGGACCTGTAGGAATTGAAACAATATCTGTTGCTATAAATGAAGAAATTGATACAATTACAGACGTTTATGAACCATATCTTATTCAGGCTGGTTTCTTACAAAGGACACCTCGTGGACGTGTCGCAACAGAACTTGCATATAAACATCTTGGGATAAAATATACAAAATCTCATCCTGAATTGTTTTAATATGAATTATATTTTAACTTCAGAAGAATGTTGGAAGTACGAATTTTTTGGCCATCCTGAAGCACCGTTCAGAGTAAAAAATTCGTATAAACATTTAGAAAATAAAAAGGATAAATTAAACTTTGAATTTGTTTATGTAAATGATGAAATTGAGGAAAATATTTTGTTATTAACACATACAAAATCTTTAGTTGAACAAGTAAAGACAAACAGTTTCTATGATCCTGACACACCCAACTTGCCAAATATATTTCACTATGCAAAAATTTCTGCAAATATAGTTTTGCAATCGTTAAAAATTGCATTGGATAACAACAAAGTTTTTGCACTTACACGACCGCCAGGTCATCATGCAACAAGTTCTAACTTAGGTGGTTTCTGTTATTTTAACAATATCGCAGTTGCAATAAATTGGTACTTTAAGAATTTTAATAGCAAAGCAGCAATACTTGATATAGATGTCCACCATGGCAATGGTACTGAAGAAATTTTTTTAGGTAACGAAAGAATATTGTTTGTTTCTTTACATCAAGCGTATATTTATCCAGGAAGTGGATTAAAATCAAGACAAAATTGTATAAATTTTCCGTTGTCTGCTGGTACGAATGATAACGAATACTTGAAAGTATTAAATGTTGCAGTTGAAAAAATTAAAGAGTTTAATCCGTCAGTATTAGGTGTTTCTTGCGGGTTTGATACTTATGAAAAAGATCCTCTTGCAGGGTTAAGTTTGTCTCAAGATTGTTATTATGAAATTGGGAAAATTATAAAAGAAATTGGAATACCAACATTTTGTACTTTAGAAGGTGGATATTCAAAAGACCTACCTATGTTAATTGAAAAATTTTTATCAGGATTTTTTAATAAAAATTTATAGTAA
Organism: uncultured Elusimicrobia bacterium; assembly: GCA_964561135.1. Lineage (GTDB taxonomy): Bacteria > Elusimicrobiota > Endomicrobiia > DTEH01 > DTEH01 > JANXDG01. Next base: position 50,091 of record CAZLOB010000063.1, read on the forward strand.
TGTAGTTGCAGACCTTGGTCTGCCATATAATATAGTTGATAGTTTTTATAATTTTCTTTGTGAACTTTGTGATCTCTGTGTCTCTGTGGTGGAAAAAATAAAATTTAACTACAGAGGCCCTGAGACATAGAGAAGTTTATAGAGTTAAAAAGTTCAAAGTTTAAAGTCAAAAGTATAGAAAAAAATGTAGGGCAAGGCTTCAGCCTTGCAAACTTATAAATTATGCAAACTTAAAAGTTTGCCCTACAATTTATGTTCAACTAAAAAGGTAAAAAGGCAATATAAAATAATAGTTTTCTCTGTGATCTCTGGGTTCTCTGTGGTGAAAAAATTTAACTACATAAGGCACAAAGTATAAGTTTGTAGGGCAAGGCTTCAGCCTTGCAAAAAATTTTAAAATAATAGCAGAGTTTGGTTTGCTATTTATGTATAGAACAAACTCCACGACTACGAAATAAAAAATGAAAGAAGCAAAGTATTATAGAATAATCAATGAAGAAGAAAAAGTTGTACAATGTCTTTTATGCCCACATTGTTGTTTGCTTAAAAAAGACGAAGTAGGGAAATGTAGTATAAGAAAAAATATTGACGGAAAATTATATTCTTTAACCTATGGTGTTGCATCATCAGTTGCTGTAGATCCTATTGAAAAAAAACCGTTGTATCATTTTTATCCAGGAAGATATATTTTATCAATAGGCAGTTTTGGATGTAATTTCAAATGTGGTTTCTGTCAAAATTGGGAAATCTCGCAAGCATCTGTTGATGAAGAATATATAGAAAAAATTTCTGCGAAACAACTTTTAACAATTTCAAAAAAATACAAGGACAATATTGGTATTTCGTATACCTACAATGAACCATTAATAAATTTTGAATTTGTTTTAGAAACTGCAGAGTTGTTCCATTCACAAGGATTAAAAAATGTTTTAGTAACAAACGGTTTTGTCAACAAACAACCGTTATTAGAACTTTTGCCTTATATTGACGCTGCGAATATTGATCTAAAATCGTTTAATAAAGAATTTTATAAAAAAGTTTGTGATGGAAATTTAAGCTTTGTTCTACAAACAATAGAAATAATGGTTGATCAAAAAAAACATGTTGAACTTACAACTTTGGTCATACCCGGATATAACGATATTGAAGAAGAAATAAAACAAATTGTTGATTATATAGCTTCTTTATCAAAAGAGATACCGCTGCATTTCTCACGATACTTTCCAAATTACAAATTTTCTGTTCCACCAACTTCTGTAGATTTGTTAATAAAATTTTACCATCTTGCAAAAGAAAAACTTGATTATGTATATCTTGGTAATGTATGGGATGAAAAATATAATTCCACTTATTGTCCGTCATGTGGGAAACTTGTGATACTCAGAGTAGGTTATGATATAAAAATTGTTGGGTTAGAAAATAAAAAATGTACCTTTTGTGGTAAGGAAGTAAAAATTATTTGTTAAAAAATATATAGCTGACATTTTTAAAAGTTCGCTATAATGTTTCAAACGGAAAATTTTATTTTGCTAATTGAAAAAATTTTTATTCATCTCTTGACAACAAAAAATTAATTTTATAATTTTATTGTAAGATATAACATGCTAACAAAACATCAAAACTGTTCTGTGAGAGTGCTAACAAAGTGGAGACAAAGGAAAAAGTTTATAATCTTATCAAATTATTCGTCATAATTTCTTTTATAAAAAATTTTTTCTTTACCTCTTGACAAACAAAAATAAAAAAT
>CAZLOB010000064.1:0-7181 GCA_964561135.1 uncultured Elusimicrobia bacterium
CCTGGTGTGACAGGATTGTCTGTAATAAACACTGTTCCTGGCGTTGTTCCGCTGCCATCTCCAGTGGAAACAAAGTTTGCTGTTATAGTCATATTGCTATTAACAGTTATAGTAATAGGATTTTGTGTCCCAGTAATAGAACCAGACCAATTAGAAAATTGATATCCAGAATTTGGTGTTGCTGTTAATGTAACTTGAGTGCCAGCAGTATATGAAGGAAGGTTTGGATTTCTTGTTACAGTACCTGCACCTGCAGGATTAATTAAAATAGTAACAGTATACTGCCCTGCTTGAACTTGTTGGAAATTAGCAGTTATTGTTCTATTTGAGGTCATCGTAATGGACAATGTAGCATTTGTTCCTAAAACTTGAGTTCCTTCAGTCCAGTTTACAAAAGCATAACCATTTGCTGGAGTTGCTGTTAATGTAACTGTTTCTCCTGCTGTATAAGCTGTTTTTTGAGGTGAAACAGTTACAGTACCACCACCTTGAGGATTAACTACTACAGTAAGAGTATAAGTTTGCTGCCCACCACCAGATGAAGCAAAATTAGCAGTTATAGTCCTATTTGAATTCATTGTAATTGTCAAAGTTGGATTTGTACCTAAAATTGTTGTCCCTTCGGTCCAATTTACAAAAGTATATCCTGAATTTGCAGTAGCAGTAAGAGTTACTTGTGTGCCTGCTGGATAAGTTGTGAGATTAGGATCTCTTGTCACTGTGCCAGCACCAGTTGGATTCACAATAACAGTAAGTACATATTCAGTAGTACCGCCACCACCGCCGCCACCACTACCGCCAGCAAACGCGCCACCTACTGCAAAAATATCATCAACTGAAAAAGTTCCGCTACCACCTTGTTTATACCTTACAGGTGCGGATTGGAAATGTATTGACATAATTTTGTCTTTCCTTGTAGAAAGTTTCAAATTATTCATTGCATCAACACCAGCTAAATTTCTTTCTTGCATAAACCATGCAGGGAGTACAAATTCATCCCAACCAAAAATAACTTCTTTCCAATCTGCAGATGGAGGTAAACCAACTTGATATGGATATTCAACACCGTTTTCATTTACATTTATTTTTAATATATGATGTGTATCAGATTTATATTTTATTCTTATACCAACAGTATTTGATCCGTCAGCAAATGATGGTGGACCATCTGGAGTCAAATTTGTTCCTAAAGCAGCATAAGGATTTATATATGTTGGGTTTGCAATTTCCCAACTAAAAGTTGCAGCATAAGAGCTGCCTCCTGCACCAGGTTGTGATGGTGTAAAATCTGACCCTTGAGGTGGATTTACTACAGTATTACCACCATCAGCAGAATCATTAAATGTAAACCAATATCCACCGAGATTGTTTGCAGCATCACCATCTTCAAGATCGTCAATTAGACCATCACTTGGAGAAGCAGAAGGTTTTGTTGGAAGTGTTGTTCCAGAACCAATAAGTTCTATATCGTCAACCCAAAGATCTACAGGAGTTCCTGCTGCTTGGTCAACAGTTTGCCATTGAAATGCTTCAACTTGTTGAAGAACTTGTGATAGAGGTGGTTTATCATTCCATTCAGCAGCACCTGGGTTAGTTTTGCTGTTATAGTTTCCCCAACCATAGGCAAGATCTGTTTCGTTGAAATTAATAGTTATTGTTTGCCAAGAAGGCCCTGCTGTAAAGGTATAAAGATATACTTTATAGTTTCTATTAGGTGCGCCAGGATCATTAAGTTTAAATTGATATGTCCTACCATTACCTTTTACTTTAAATCTCACTCCTGTATATTGAGATATATCCATTGGTTTTGGAGCATCTCCTGTTTGACCAAGGTTTGTCCCCATACCTACAAATGCATATTGATATCCACCACCAAGTTGTCCCCACATACGTGCTGCATAGTTGTTGCCAGGCTGGTCAGTAACATCAGATGGTATAAATCCAACACCACCTTTTGCATCAGGAAGAGGATAAACTTCTGAATCACCATTGTTTGGTGAGTCATCATATGTATACCAGAACCCGCCCCACCAGTTACCATTGTCACCATCTTCTAAATTATCCAGAACCGCTGAACTCACAAAACTACTCATACACAACAGCATGATATATATTATCAGTTTGTTTAACTTCATATTATTATACCTCCTTTTGTTTTGTTTTATTTTTTATGTCTAAAAAATTTTTCATAATACCTGTTTTTACTTGTTTCTAATAAAATACAAAATAACATAATTACTTGTCAAGAGGTTAAAAAAATTTTTTGTTAAAAAAATATTTTTGGATTTTTCAATATACCTTTTGTCAACTAAAAATTCACTACACATAAAAAAATTGTTGAGTTTTTACTATGGTTATGGTGGTGGACCAATATTTATATTTTCTTGTGCCCAGAATTGTACTGGTATTGTTTGTTCGTCAGTAGTAGAAGTAGCAAGAGGTGTGTGTATTCTAAAGTACCCTTTACGTAAATCGTCAACATCATCTTCAAACGGTATCACACGGACACCTTTTGTGTTCTCAGCTTGATTAATTTCGGCAGGTGGATGATATTTTGTTCCATCTGCTGACCATATCACAGTGTCTGTTATAACATCATCAGTGTCAGAATTATATGCAGTACCAAAATATGTAGCAGGTGGAAGTAAATTATAAAATATGTATTCTAACACAAAAACATTGTTTTTCACAACAGAAGAGTTGTCTATTTTCCATACTGTATTATAACTTTCTGCCATTGTTATAGTATCAATTTTTAATCCATAATCTTCGTACACATTACCTGTATTTTGTATAACAACTCCATACACAGTAATTGATGATGTATTAGTTGGTAGCCAACCAAAATTGTATGTTGTAGACCATGAAAGTTCTTCATACCCTTTAACCTCAATCCCTACGATAACAATTTGTGCCCAAGCAGTTGCTGCGTTTGATATAGAAGACCAGTTGTTAGGATTTTCATCTCGTGTCCAGATACGAATGTAGTAGGTTACTCCCGGTAGTAAACCAGTCAAACGACGATGTTGTTCTTGTAAAGGTTCTGTATCTGTAGACCATATTATCTCAAATTTATTTTGAAAATCAGTCCATGTTCCTGTGGTCCAGAAATCAGGTTCTGATGTTACAAAAGTTGAGTATCTAATTCTGTATAATCCCTCTTCAATATTACCAATCCAGCCGTCATCACCTGGTGAAATCCAACTTAATTCAATACACCTACCCCATCTTGAAGGTAGTGCAGTAAGCGAGGTTATTGCAGCAGGGTTCACCACAACATATAATGTACACGCGTTTGACAGCTCTGACCAGTTCCCAGCTTCATCTCGTGTTCTTAATCTAAAATACCATGTTGTTTCATAGGGAAGGTCTGACAAAACTATAGTTTGTAGTTGTGGTGATGATACACCATATGTAGCTATAAGAACAGAAAATGTTGCTGGCCAGGTAAGTTCTGAATCAGTAGGTTGTGCAGTAGAATATACAATTTTATATCTTGATCCACAAGGCAACATCCCAGACCAACCATCATCACCAGCAGTTGACCAGGTAAGTTTTACTACGCCTTCACCTAAAACTTCGCCTGAAAGATTTGTTACAGCAGCAGGTGCTGTTGTATCAAAAACTGCATAAATGTCAACTCTGTATATAGCAGCAAAACTTTCTCTTGTTGACATCTCAGTTTCTACTTCCGTAACATTACCCCATGACGAACCATCCCATTTTTGTACATTTAAATCAGGCGTAGGAGATTCTGAATCAGAACAAACCATTAAAATATCGTTTGAGTTACTCAAGGCAGATAAAGAAAGCCATCTTATACTAGTCGAACCGATACTGTTTGCTGAACCAGGTGAACTCCAACCACTTTCTGTGGTATAAGTTATATACCTTGGTGTCCCAGAATAGTCGTTATCACTAAAAACTATGACACCTTTGCCTGAATTTTGTTCATATGCAACATCAAAAGGTCTAAAAGACACACCTGTGCCTGAGTTTATAGCAAGCGGTGTTGTATTTTGTATCCATAAAGAACCATTCCATACAGCAGCACCAATGTTTGGTCCTGTAGTATCTCCATCTGAGACAACCATTAAAATTTCGTTTGATAGACCACTTTTTGCTGCAAGTTTTATCCATCTCACAGTGTTAGCAGTTAAAGGATTATTGCTTGTGCCAAAATTAAATTCTTGTATATTTGACCAACTTGTAGAATCCCATATTGTGTATTGAACAGCTCCGTTTGCTGTCCCTGATGAACAAACTAATATAAACTTTTTTCTTTGTGATTCATAAACACCATCAAAACACTGTTGAGCAGAACTTGCAGCTGCACCTGATAATGTAACACCTTCAGACCATGATGAACCATCCCAAACAAATGTTTTTATATCGTTATTAGCTAACTGTACTACTGCTATAATTTCGTCTGTTTGAGATTTTGAATAAAGTTTTACCCAATAAATCTCAGAATCTAAATCTGAAGTAGCAGCTGCTTCTGAAGACCAACTGTTCCCATCCCATATAACATATCTTAATACATTTGCATCTGATGAACCACCACCTCTTGCATATACAACTATTGCATCACCAGAATCTTGTTCATAAGCAACATCAAACACCGCCTTTGTTATACTGGGGCCTGTCTCAGAACCATACGGTGAGTATTTTGTCCACGAAGAACCATTGAACCTGTATATCCACAGACGTGTGGTATTGTTTGTGTCAGCTGAAACAACTACAGATATAAATTCTTTTCTTTTCGGACAAGCAGCCATTCTATAAAATCCTGAAACACCATCATCTGCTGCATTGTCAGCAGATGGCATTGAAAGTTCACAAGATATACTATTATCTTCTTTAATTTTTCTATACTTAGGTGTTTTCCTTGAAACTGTCGTTGAAGAATCATAATAGACAACATATGCTAAAACTTTTGGAACATAAACATACGCCTGGTTAGATATTTCTGACCAGTTTCCTGCTTCATCTGCTGTCCATAAATAAAAATAGTAAGTTGCACCATCAACAATCTCTGATGGTACTATAATTGTAGAAATTTTTACACCTGGTTCTATACCCCAAATGTCAACAGGGATAACCACTTGTGCTAAATCTCTATGCCATGTAGTATTAGGATCAGTAGAGTATTGGATCCTGAACTGAGATGGTTCATGGAGTTTGTATTCGTTTCCGTTATCTCCTGGCGCTGTCCATGTAGCAAAAAACACTTCTTGACCATCAATCTCGCCGAAAGAAACTTTAAGGTCAGAAACTGCTGCTGGCGGTGCTGAATCAGGAACTATTTTATATACCATCTCAATTAGTTCACTATTAGGTGTCATCCAGAAAGATATGTAAGGATTTGGATTACCAGAATTTAAGGAAGTTTCTAAAGTAACAAGTGCAGTCCAAGTAGAAAGTTCTGGTATCCAGAACAATGCTTCTAAATATGTTCCACGATTTGCTAACGCATAAACAGTTGTACACCCGGGTAAACTTGTTGTCATAACTGACTTATATCCACCAAAATTTCCTGTATCATGTATTGGTTTTTGTACAACACTCCATGAAATACTATCATAATGGTCAGACCTTAACCCACCATTTTCACCTGTAACATCTGCTTGGTTTGAAATACAAATCCAGTGTCCTTCATGACCTTCTGCTGTTTCTGCTTCACCACTTATAGGATATGCATGAACAGTACCACCTTGGTCATCTATTTGTTGATACGATGACCATGAAGAACCAGTCCATTTTATAGCAAAAGTGTTTGCAGATGAATTTCCATAAAAAACCATTATTTCGTTAGAATTAGGTCGTGGTTTTAGAACTAAAAATTGTGGTACTGTCCCTGCATTGCCTGAAACAGAATCTAACCATTGTGTCCCATCCCATTTCTTTGCTACTATTTGACTACTAGTATTAGCATGTATAACAACACCATAACCACTACTCCATTCATATGTTGCTGCTATTGAACATCTGTAAGAATCGCCATTTACATCAGCATTGTGTACAATAATATGGTTACCCCAAGATGAACCATTCCATACAGAACCATATACTTTCCTATCTTTATCATCACTGTAAACCAAAAGTATTTCATCAGAATTAGGTTTTGGTGATATTGAAACCCAAAATGGATACCTGTCTGCCCCACCAGTTAAGTTCCCAACAGACATTTGTTCAGACCATGTTGTCCCATTAAATGTTCTGTATGCTAATACATTAGTACCTGTAGAATACACTACCATAGCATCTCCACTTACTTGTTCATAACATATATCAAACCATCTTACTGTAGCAGACGAGTTTGTTAAATTGTCTCGTAAAACAAACGCTGTATTTGCCCAACCTCCTGCATCTGAATAAGTTGAAACATATAACTTACCTGAGGAAGCATCTAATGCTATTAACAGTTTTTCATCTCTAATTGGACATGCAACTATCTTTGCCCAATAAATAGTTCCAGAATTTATTGGTGTTACTGTTTGTTCTTCACTCCAAACTGTTGAACCAGGTGTAAGCGTACGATATTTTAATCCGTTTGAACCTTCTGAATATACAACCATAACTGTTGATGGTATAGAAACGGAACTTCCATAGGTTAAATCAAACGCTGCGTAAGTAGTAGCAATGTTTGATGCAAAAGACCAGTTAGGAACTTCATCTGCTGTCCATAGACGAAAATAAAAAGTTACTCCTTCAGCAAGACCTGTGATTATGTATGAGACAAGTGTCCCTGGTGAAACACCAGAAGTTGATATAGTAATCTGTGCATAATTTTTATCCCAAGTTGTGTTACTATATGTAGCGTATTGTATTTTATATTGTGAACCGGATGGTAATGCTCCTTCATATCCATTATCACCAGGAGTAAGCCAGGAAAGTTTCACACTTTCAGGCACAGGACCTGGTACAGCAATAAGTGTTGTTATAGTACCAGGGGCAGTAACATCAACCTGTGCCCATGTAGTCGCTGTGTTTGACATCTCTGACCAGTTTGGTACCTCATCTGCCGTCCATATCTTGATATAATAAGTTGCACCTCCTGTTAATCCTTCTATAACATACCCTACAAGCGTACCAGGTGATACACCACTTGTCGATATTGTTATCTGTGCGTTTGTAGGAGACCAACCACTCTTACCTTCCCCTGTGCCATCTGAGGCTGT
>CAZLOB010000065.1:0-31520 GCA_964561135.1 uncultured Elusimicrobia bacterium
TAATGTTTATGATAAGTTCTGCAGCCTCAGGAAATCCTATTGCTATGGTTGGTGTATCAAGAGAGATAAAACTTATGTTATCTTATGAATTACCGCTTGTATGTGCAGTTTTGGTTTCTATTATAAAATCAGGAAGTATAAGATTTGTTGATTTAATGAAAATATCGGCCTTTTCAAGTGTATCTGAAATAATTGCTTTAGTCGTTGCAATAATATGTTTTCATGCAAAGTTGGGCCTTGTACCATTTGATATCGCAGAAGCTGAAACAGAACTTGCAAGCGGTATCTTTATAGAATATTCAGGTCCATTACTAGGCATAGTAAGGTTAACAAGACAAATTTTGTTTTCCACAGCACCACTTTTTATTATTACAGTATTTTTGTTTAAAGGAAGTTGGTGGTTGTTAGTAATAAAGTATATCTTAATTGTTGTGATTTTTACTTTAATTAGAAATGTTAACCCAAGATTAAGAATTGACCAAGCGATAAAATTTTTTTGGTTTATAGTATTTCCAATAAGTTTGTTAGGGATAATTTTAGCGTTATTAGGGTTATAAAAGATGAATATACTAAAAAAGTCAACACTTAAATCGTTATGGGTGTTTCATTTTGCTTTATCACCATGTAATAATTGTGATATAGAGATTCTTGATGCACTAACACCAAGATATGACCTGGAAAGATTCGGTATACAACTTGTTGGGTCAATAAGACATGCAGATGTTTTGCTTGTAACAGGTGTACCAAATTATAAAAATTATAAAAAACTTGTTGAATTATATGAACAAGCACCAAAACCTTGTTTTGTTGTAGCGGTTGGTACATGTTCATGTGGCAGAGGAGTGTTCAAAGATTCGTATAATAGTCCCTGTCCTGTTGACCAACTTGTGCCTGTTTCAGCATATATTCCAGGTTGTCCACCGAAACCTGAAGCAATTATTGCTGGTGTTGTGAAATTAATAAAGGCATTAAGTAAATAAATGTAGGGCAAACCTTTAGGTTTGCGGATATAATTTACGCAAGGCTGAAGCCTTGTCCTACAAATGAAAAAAATAAAAAATATCGTAGGCCAAACTTTTTAAGTTTGCAAAAATATATGAAAGAAGATATAATATCGCAAGTAAAGCAAAAACTTGGGGACAAAATTTTAAATTTTTTTGAAAAAAATAAAAAAAGGTATTATATTGAAATTGATAAAAAAGATATTGTAGAATGTAGTAAAATTTTGTTTGATGATTTAGGTTTTAGGTTTCAGACTGCCTCTGGAGTTGATTGTGAACAAAATTTTGAAATTTTGTATCATTTTAGTTATGATAAAACTGGACAAATTGTTTCATTAAGGGTAAAACTAGATAAAGAAAAACCAGAAATTGAAAGTTTAACAAAAGTTTTTAAAGCGGCAGAATGGATTGAAAGAGAAATCTGGGAACTTTTAGGAATAAATTTTGTTGGCCATCCAAACTTAAAACATTTACTTTTGTCAGATGATTGGCCACAAGGAAATTATCCGTTAAGAGAAAAATAAAAATGATAAATGATATGAGCGAAAATAATAAGAGAAAAATTATACCAATAGGTCCATACCATCCATTACAAGAAGAAGCAGAGTTTTTTAAGTTATACATTGATGGTGAAACTGTTGTTGATATAGATATAGAAATAGGATACAACCATCGTGGAATTGAACAAATTTCTACTATGAGGCATTATGATCAGATACCATACACAGTTGAACGTATTTGTGGAATTTGTTCAACTTCACATCCGTTTGCTTATGTTAACGCAGTTGAAGATTTGCTTGGTATAGATATTCCTCTTCGTGCAAAATGTATAAGAAGTATAATTGGTGAACTTGAAAGATTGCATTCACATTTACTATGGCTTGGTTTAGCAGGACATTTTATAGGATACAACACTGTATGGATGTGGTCATGGAAATATAGAGAGTCAGTATGTGACATTTTAGAGCTGATTTCAGGTAATCGTCAACATTATTCAATGTTTAAAATAGGTGGTGTAAGAAAAGATATACCAAAAGATTTAATACCGCAAATTGAAAAAATGTGTGATGATTTAATCCCAGCAATAGATATGTTTAAAGGTGCTGTAATGGACGATCCTGTTATACATGCTCGACTTAAAGGTGTAGGAGTTTTGACAAAAGAAGATGCAATAAATTTCTGTGTTTTAGGGCCTACTGCAAGAGCAAGCGGGATTGATATAGATGTAAGAAGAGATGATCCACAACAAAATTCTACTGCTTATGGTTTAGTAGAGTTTAAAGTGCCTGTTTTAAATAATGGGGATGTCTTTGATAAAGCAGTGATACGTATATTAGAGATGTATGAATCAATAAAAATTATAAAACAATGTTTGGCAATACTTAAAAAAGAACCTGAAGGAAATATTGAAATCAAAGTAGATTTTATACCACCAGGCGAAGGTGTTGGACATTACGAAGCACCACGAGGCGAGGTTTTCCATTATATTCGTTCTGATGGTTCCAATAGACCCATAAGACATAAGATACGTGCCCCATCTTATATGAATGTAGCATCAAACAAGGTTGCTGCAGTTGGTCAATCTATTGCTGATGCTGCAATAACACTTGCAGCAGTTGACCCTTGTTATTGTTGTACAGAACGAACTGTAGCAGTTGATGTGGATAACAAGGAAGTTGTATATACTTGGAATGATTTAATAAAGTTATCACAACAAAAAACCGAAAAAATTAAAAAGATGTTATAAAAATTATGCAAAACTTATACATTATATTAGCTTTTTCAACATTTGCAGGTACTTTATTGTTTATAACAAGTTTTTTAAAACTTGATTATCTTGCAGAATTGTTATCTTTTATTTCTTCATTGTTGATTTTCATTTTTAGTATAAAATTGTTTTTTGTATCTAATGTTGTTTCTCGCTATTTTTATTTTGACGCTTTAGCAAAGTTTATTGTCTTGTTTATAACATTTTTCGGTTTAATAATTTGTTTGTATTCGATATCCTCGTTAGAATATTATTTAAAAGACAAAAATTTAAAAGCAAAATTTTATTCTTATACAATTTTTGCTTTAGGTAGTTCAGTAGCTTCTGTTTGTTCAAACAACTTTGTTTTATTTATAACTTTCTGGGGATTAACAGGACTGTTTTTGTATCTGATTTTGAATTTAACTTCGAAAAGTGCACCTTCAGCGAAAAAAAGTTTTATAATAATTGGTGCAACTGATTCATTTTTAATTTTAGGATTAGCAATAATCTGGTTGCTTACAAATAAATTAGAAATTTTAGATGTTAAACTATCACTTGATTCAAATCTTGCTATTATTTCTTTTTTATGTCTTTTATCAGCATCGTTTGCAAAAGCAGGTGCGTTTCCACTACATACATGGATACCTGATATGGCAAAAGAAGCACCAGTTCAAGCAAGCGCGTTTTTACCTGCATCGTTAGATAAACTTTTAGGAATATACTTTTTAGTAAGAATTTGTTACAACATCTTTGTTATTGATGTTAGTATATCTATTTTTCTTATGGTTTTGGGTGCGTTAACAATAATTTTTGCTGTCTTTATGGCGATGGTTCAACATGATTATAAAAAACTTCTTTCATACCATGCTGTATCACAGGTGGGATATATGGTGTTAGGGATAGGTTGTGGTAATCCTTTAGGTGTTGCTGGTGGTATATTTCATATGCTAAATAATGCAATTTATAAAACATGCTTGTTTTTAAGTTGTTCTTCTGTCGAACAAAAAGCAAACACGGATGAACTTTCAGACCTTGGCGGATACGCTAAAGTTATGCCTATAACATTTTTAAGCTTCATTATTTCAGCACTCGCAATATCTGGTATTCCACCATTGAACGGATTTTTCTCAAAATGGTTGGTCTATCAAGCAGTGGTACAAAAAATACAATCTGTAAGTAATTATAAACAACAAATTATAATTATTTTATGTCTTATTTCTGCGATGTTTGGCTCAGCTTTAACTTTAGCAAGTTTTATAAAATTAACAGCAGCTACTTTTTTGGGTAAACAAAAAGAAAGTGGGAAAGAAATATATTTCAATTCTTGGATTTCAACATTGATTTTAGCTGTTTTATGTTTACTTTTTGGTATTTTCGCAACACAAATTCCATTAAAATATTTTATTTTTCCTTCAGTTGAAACTTTAGTTTATCAAAAATTAAACTTTATAGGTTTATGGCAGCCACAACTTGCTACATTTTTGATAGTAATAGGGATAATAATAGGATTGGTAATTTATTTTATATCAACCTTAACTGTTAGAACAACATCTGTTTATCTTTTAGGTGAACTAAAACCTGAACAGACAGATTTTGTTAAAGAAGAATTTTATAATACAATAAAAGAAATTTCTGGTTTCAAACTTATATACTATCTTGCTGAACAAAAATTTTTCGATATATATTTTTGGTTTAGGAATCTATTTTTAGGTATAGGTAGTATTTTATCATTTTTGCACAATGGTAATTTACATTTTTATTTGTCTTGGCTAATAATAGGGTTAGTTGTTTTAATTTTGTTTGGAGTGAAAATATGACAATTGATATTATAATTTCGTTTTTAATGATTTTAATGATAATTGCTGCAATGGTTGCAGTTGAAATGAAAGATTTGTTATCTTCAGTTGTAGGAATTGGTGCAGTAGGTGTAATTTTAGCTTTAGTGTTTTTGTTACTTCAAGCACCAGATTTAGCTATCGTGCAACTTGTAGTAGAAATTTTAGCATTAATTATACTTATTAGAGCAACTGTTACAAGAGATAGTGTTTATTATAGAAGAAGAGAAATTTTTGTGAAAACTGTTACTTTGATAGGTGTTATAATATTTTTGATTTCTTTATATTCGATAGTAAAACTTTTACCACCATTTGGTGAACCAAAACTAAAAGTTGCAAGTTATTATATTACAGAAGGGCAAGGGATAAAAAATGCTATCTCTGAAACAGGAGCTGCGAATATTGTTGCATCAGTGATTTTGGACTACCGCGCATATGATACATTAGGTGAAGCAACAGTGCTGTTTACTGCAGTATTAGGTGTGTTAGCAGTAATGAGAAAAATAGGAAGAAAAAAAGATGAAACAAAAAAATAACAATCCAGGGATGACATTAATTGTTAAAACTGTAACTAGACTTACAGTAGGGCTTATTATGCTTTATGGTTTGTATATTACATTTCATGGACATTTAACACCCGGTGGTGGATTTGCAGGCGGCGTTATTTTAGCGTTATCTTTTATACATTTGATATTAGCATTTGGGAGAGATTTTGTTATAAAAAAATTTTCTGAAAAAGTTGCTGGTATTTTCGAAAGTATAGGAGCATTTTTGTTTTTAACAATAGCAGTGTCTGGGTTTTTAGCAGGATATTTTTTTATGAATATTTATGGTAAAGGTACTCCATTTAAGTTATTTTCCGCAGGGATTATTTTACCTTGTAATTTGTCAATAATGTTAAAAGTAGGATTTGGATTATTTAGTGCATTCTTAGTTCTTATTTTGTTTACATCAACAAACTCAAAGGAATAATTTATGATGCAACATTTGCCATATGTTTTATGTTTAATTTTGTTTTTAGTGGGTTTGTATGCGATAATTGTTAAAAAAAATTTGATAAAAATTATAATTGGATTAGGAATTATTGATTATTCATTGAATTTGTTTTTAGTTTTGGTAGGTTATAGAAAATACAGTTTTTTCCCTATATTGTCAAAAAATGAACAAGTTCAACCTATGGTTGATCCTCTACCACAAGCGTTAGTTTTGACTGCTATAGTTATAGGTTTAGCAGTTACAATGTTAGTCATAGCGATTGCTATACGACTTTATGAAAAATATAGAACTTTTGATATAACAGAAATAAGGAAACTTAAAGGATAGATTAATATACATTAAGTGTGATGCAAAAAAGTTAATATAAGAAGATAGAAAATAAACAAAAGAACTTTTAGAGCGTAGGGAGAAAAGAATACAAAAAAGTATGGGGTTAAAGAAGAATAAACTATGAATAATTTAATACCACTATTTGTAGTATTACCTTTAGGTTGTGCATTTATTGTATCACTTTTTGGACGGTTTTTGAAATTGTTGGGAGATGTTTTATCAAATATTGTATCTATTTTAACATTGGGTTTCTCTGTGTATATTCTTTATAATTTAAATTCTGTACCGAATAATGTTTTAACATACAGAGTTGGTGGTTGGGTGGCTCCTGTTGGAATAATGCTTGTTGTAGATCATTTAACAGTGTTGATGTTGATAACAGTAAATCTTGTTGCTTTATGTTGTTGTATTTATTCAATTTCTTATATGGAAAAATACACAGATAAATGGAAGTATTATGCGTTATTTATGCTTATGCTTGCAGGAATGAACGGTGTTATAATAACAGGTGATATATTTAATATGTATGTATTTTTAGAAATAGCAGCAATTGCTTCTTATTCATTAGTAGCATTTGGTTGTGACGCAGAAGAACTAGAAGCTTCGTTTAAATATCTTGTCTTAGGATCAGTTGCATCAGCGTTAATTCTGTTATGTATCGCATTAATTTACAGCTATGTTTCAAGTTTAAATCTGCCAGATATTTCTTTAACTTTATCAAAAATTTCTGATGTTAACAAATTATATTTTATAAGATTTATTTCTATTCTTTTAATAGTAGGTTTTGGAGTAAAGGCAGCATTAGTACCGTTTCATTCATGGCTGCCAGATGCACATCCGTCAGCACCAGCACCAATATCAGCAATGTTATCAGGTGTGTTAATAAAAACATTAGGTATTTATGCTATGGTAAGGATTTTATTTAATGTTTTAGGTATGCAGCAAAAAATTCTTCTTTTCCTTTTAATTTTAGGTTTGCTATCAATGTTTGTAGGTGTGGTACTTGCTTTGTATCAATGGGATTATAAACGACTTTTAGCATACCATTCTATAAGTCAAGTTGGGTATATCATTCTTGGTATTAGTTTAGCAACACCTTTAGGTATCTTAGGTGGGATATTTCATTTATTAAACCATTCTATATTTAAATCACTTTTGTTTTTAACAAGTGGTGCTACAGAATATACTTTAGGAACAAGAGACTTAAGAAATATGGGTGAACTTAATAAAAATATGCCTCTGACAACTTTCTCAGCATTAGTTGGTAGTATGTCAATCTCAGGTATACCACCGTTTAATGGGTTCTGGTCAAAGTTAATAATTATTTTAGCCTGTATTCAAGCGAAACAATATTTTGCAGGATTTGTAGCGACAGTTGTAAGTTTTTTGACTTTATCAAGTTTTACAAAAGTTTTAAAATATGGATTTTATGGGAAATCAGAAGAAAATTCCCAAAGAAATATAAAGGAAGTACCGTTAGATATGATTATTGCAATGTTAATACTTAGTATATGTTGTATTTTTATAGGTTTACTTTTAGTTCCACAAGTGAAACCATATTTTTTATCTAAAGTTGTTGCTGTATTACAACAAGGTATAGAATACGGAGCAAAAGTTTTTGAACTAAGATGAAAAATATATATAGTAGAATAATATTGTTTATAATATCATTTTTAGTTTGGATTCTTTTTACATTTTCTTTTGATTTACAACATATACTAATTGGTGTTGTGTGTTGTTTAATAGTTACAATTTTAGTTGGTGACATTTATACTCAAAATCCATATAAGTTCAAAAATCCGAGTAGATATTTATGGTTTGTTTATTATATTTTAGTTCTTTTTTGGGAAATGCTAAAAGCAAACATTGATGTTGCATATAGGGTTTTACATCCGAAACTTCCAATAAAACCTGGTATTGTAAAAGTTAAAACAAAACTTAAGTCAGATACAGGACTTACTTTTTTAGCAAATTCTATCACTTTAACCCCAGGAACAATGAGTGTTGATATTGACAAAGAAAATGGTGTTTTATATATTCATTGGATAAATGTTAAAACAACAGATATAGAAAAAGCAACCCAAATTATTGTTTCACGGTTTGAAAAAATTTTACAAAAAATTTTTGAATAATAGTTGATAGTTAAGAAAATACAATGAAGGTAATAAAATATATAGTTTTTTTATGTATATTTGTTTGCTTAATTATACTAAATCTTGTAATAAAAATGGACTTACTTTTGAGATTATTAAACACTTTGATTATCTGTATAATTTTGTGTTTATACAGAATAGCAGCAGGTCCTACAGCAGCAGATCGTGCGGTGGGAGTTGATATTTTGGGGGTTTTAGTAGTAGGCAGTTGTGCATTTTTAACATTGATAACAAAAAAAGATTTTTTTATAGACATAGCAGTTGCATGGGCCTTACAATCGTTTATAGGAACTATTGCTTTGGCAAAATATCTGGAAGGGAGACACTTAGATGATTAACCATGTTTTAGGATATGTATTTATAATAATTGGTCTATGTTTTGATTTTTTTGGTTGTTTAGGATTAGTAAGATTACCTGATGTTTATAACCGTTTACAAGCAGCTACAAAATGTGTTACTTTGGGAACTTGTGGGATTTTGTTTGGTTTATTTTTGTACTATGGATTTAGTTCAATAGGATTTAAGTGTTTACTTACAATGTTCTTTGTTTTACTTACAGCGCCTGTTTCTGCACATGCGTTATCTCGTGCTGCACATAAATCTGGTGTGAAACTGTGTGATAAATCTATCTGTGATGAGTATGAAAGTTAGTTGTTAGTTCAGAGTTATTA
Source organism: uncultured Elusimicrobia bacterium (assembly GCA_964561135.1). GTDB lineage: Bacteria > Elusimicrobiota > Endomicrobiia > DTEH01 > DTEH01 > JANXDG01. The sequence goes on from CAZLOB010000065.1 coordinate 8,737, forward strand.
GTTCAGAATTATTGGTTCAGAGTTATTGGTTTATGGTTGAGAAAGAAATATTTAATTTTGAGAAATTGAGAGTATACAAGGAAACAGTTAATTTTGCTAATGAGATATGTTTATTGACAAAGAAATTTCCTAAAAGTGAACACTTTCCTCTTGTTGACCAATTAAAAAGAGCAGCAACTTCTGTATCATTGAACATTGCCGAAGGTAGCGGTAGAAGTAAAAAAGAATTTAGAAGATTTTTAATTGTAGCAAAAAGTTCTTTATATGAATGCGTTCCTTTGTTAGAATTATCATTTTTGCAAGGTTACATATCTAAACAAGAAAAAGAAAATTTTTATAATAAATGTATTGAATTATCAAAAAATGATTTCTACTTTAATCAAAAGTTTAATTTACTGATTTTTATGATAACTCAAAACTAACATGAAATATCCAAAACTAAGAGAATTAATACACGCAATAAAAGTTTTAATAAAAGGACCAGCTACAACAAAGTATCCTTTTGAACCATATACACCACCTGAAGGTTTTCGTGGTAAACCACAACCGTCTTTAGATGGATGTATTGGTTGTGGTGCTTGTGCTGAGGTATGTCCTGCTTCTGCTATACATGTTGAAGAATTTTTTTATGAAGTTGATGGCAGAAAGGTAGGTGAACGGAGATTAGTATGGCATTATGACGAATGTGTTTTTTGTGGCCAATGTGCAAGAGAGTGTACCACAAGAAATGAAACCATACCTGGTGTTGTAATGTCAAACGAATATGACTTAGCAACAACTGATAGGTCAACTTTAAGGTCTGAAGAAGTTAAACACGAGTTAGTTTTATGTAAATATTGTGGAAATGTAATTTCAACTAAAAAACATATGTTGTATGTTGTTTCAAAATTGGGACACAAATCTTTTGGTAACATAAATTTGATACAGATGATACAAGAAAAAATTTTAGGTTTACCACGAAATGTAAAGTTTTATACTTTTAATCAACGTGAAAATATTTATGAAATTCTTTGTCCAAAATGTAGAAGGAAAATCTTGTTATTTGATGAATATGGGAAAATATAATTTTGGAAGTTAATATGGAAAAAGAAACAAGTTTGTTCCAAAAATTAGAAGGGTTAGAGCAACAAATAAAAGTTTTAGAAGAGAAAATACAGAAGTATAAAGAGATACTGGTCGAGTTAAAATTAGAGAAAGAAAAATTGCAACAAGATATAAATTTGTTAAAAGAAGAAAATAAAAAGTTACAAAGTTATTACAAAGAATTTATAAATCTTAAATCAAAAACTGAAACTGTGAAACATAAGTTGAAAAAACTTATTGAAAAAATTTCTTTAGGTATATAATTTTTTGTTTTATTGACATTTTTTTCTTTTTTTTGTATTTAAATTAAAGAATTAGGGAAGGAAGTTCGGTTTATTTAAATGAAACAGGCTGAAAAAGAATTGTTTGTAATAAAAATAGGACCTCAAGAAATTTCTTTTGATTCTATTTCGCCAGAAGAACACCTTTTTTTAGAACTTGTTGCAACACAGATTAATGAAAAATTTAACGAAATTAAAAAAGAGCAGGTTGATACAATGCGCACTTATGCTCATACGTTGTTGGAGTTTGTGAAGGAAAAGTGTAAATTAGAGAAGAAAACTGAAGAAAAAATTAATATTTTGGAAACAAAAATTTTGTCTCTTATTGAAGAGATAGATCAGCACATCTCTGAGTTTAAATAAACCAACTTTCCTTCCCTTAATTCTATTCTAAATTTTATTACTTTTTATTCTACTTTTTATTTTATTATGACAGCAGAACTGTTTGAAGAGAAAAAAAATTTATTGTTATCTTCCAAATTTTTACCAGAAAGTTTTGACGAGTTTGTAGGGCAACAACATCTTCTATCAAAAGATGCTGTGTTGAGGACTTTAGTTGAAGAAGATAAACTTTATTCATTAATCTTTTATGGTCCGCCGGGAACTGGGAAAACTGCTTTGGCAAAGTTTATCGCTAAAAAAACAAATTCTGAAGTTATACACACAAATGCAACTGTGTTTGGTATTCCTGAGATGAAAGAACTAATTAAAACAATAAAACATTACCACGGACAAAAAAAGTTTTTATTAATTTTAGATGAAATTCATCATTTAAATCGACACCAACAAAATGTTTTGTTGCCAGAAATTGAAAACGGTAACTTAATTCTTATTGGTATAACTACTGAAAATCCTTTTTATTATTTAAACCAAGCGTTGGTTTCGCGCTCGTTTATCGCAGAATTTAAAAAACTTTCAGACGAAGATATTAAAACTATAATTCATCGTGCGTTATCAGATAAAAATAAAGGGTTAGGAAACTTGAATTTTTCTATTAAAGAAGATGCTTCTGAATATATTATACATTATTCTGATGGTGATGCAAGGAAGGCATTAAATGTTTTAGAATTAGCAGCGACATATTTGACAAAAAAAGGACAAAAAGTTATTACTTTAGATATTGTGAAACAATGTATCCCCCAGGTTTCTTTAAAATATGATAAATCTTCAGATTATCACTATGATCATATTTCTGCATTTATAAAGTCTGTTCGTGGGTCAGATCCAGATGCAGCGTTGTACTGGATGGAAAAAATGCTTATGGCAGGTGAAGATCCGAGATATATTGTAAGAAGATTAATAATACTTGCGGCAGAAGATATAGGTAATGCAGACCCGTTCGCTTTAGTTTTAGCAACATCTGCGTTGGAAGCTGTAGAATTTGTTGGTATGCCGGAAGCAGAAATTATTTTAGCAGAAGTTGTTTGTTATCTTGCATGTGCAGAAAAATCTAATGCGAGTTATGAAGCGTTGCAAAATGTTAAAAAGGAGATTGAAACACAGCCTGTCCAAGAAGTACCACAACATCTTAAAGATAGTCATCGTGATGGGAATGTTTTTGGTCATGGTGAGGGGTATCTTTATCCACATGATTATGAAGGAAGTTTTGTAATACAAAAATATATGGAAACCGAAAAATATTTCTATTTCCCAAAAGATGTTGGGAAAGAAAAAGAGATAAAACAACGGTTGGAAAAATGGCGTCAAGCAAAAAGTGGAAAAGTAAAAAGTAAGTAGGTAGCAGATAGTGAAATTGAGAATTGATGAATAAAAAACAATTGTTAAGAGAAGAATTTATAAAGTTGAGATTAAAACTTGATAAGAAGATTAAAAAACAGAAAGATAAAAAAATTATTAAAAATTTGTTGTCATTAGATGAGTTTAAAAAAGCAAAAAATATAATGATTTATTATCCGTTTAAAAACGAAGTAGATGTTCTTGAATTAATAAAAATCTGTAAAGATAAAACGTTTTTTTTTCCTGTAGTTAATTTTAAGAAAAAAGTTTTAGAAATAAGAAAATACAATGGTAAGTTTGTTGAAAACAAATTTGGTATATACGAACCTACTGGTAAGAGTTTAAAAAATGTAAAATTAGATTTTATTGTTGTTCCTGGCATTGTGTTTGATAAAAAATGTTTCAGGATAGGTTTTGGTGGGGGATATTATGATAAATTTTTAAGAAAAAATAGTTGTGTAAAATGTGGTGTGTGTTATGAATTTCAAATAGTTGATCATATACCAGTTGAAGCACACGATGTCAAACTTGATATTTTAGTTTCTGAAAAAAGAATATTATATAGTAAGAAAGGAGAAAAACTACTATGAACTTAATTATTTTATTTTTAGTAGCAATTTTGAGTTTAGTTTTAGGATATCTTTTAAGATATTTATATGGCAAAAAATTTTTAACTTCTTGTGAGATGCAAGCAAAAAAAATTTTAGAAGATGCAAAAAAAACAGCGGAAGAAGAAATTAGAAAAGCGAAACAAGATGCAAAATATATAATAGAAAGAGAGAAAGCAGAATTTGAACGTTCTACTCGTGAAGAAAGACAGGAGCTTTTATCTTGGGAAAAAAGGTTAAGACATAAAGAAGAAAGTTTGGATAAAAAATATGAAATTTTGGAAAGAAAAGAAAAAGAATTATATAATAAAGAAAACAGACTAAAACACGAAATTTTTAAAATTGAAGAAGAAAAGAAGTTGTTACATCAACAACAAGAAAAACAAAGACAATTGTTAGAAAAAATTTCAGGGCTTACTCAAGAAGAAGCTAAAAAAATATTATTACAAAGTTTAGAAGAAGAAGTTAGAAACGAGTTCGCATTAAAATTGAAAAAATATGAAGACGAATTTAAAGAAACGGTTGATAAAAGAGCAAAAGAAATATTAGCTTGTGCAATGCAACGTGTTGCATCAGAAGTGGCAATAGATAATACAACTACTATAATCCCAATTCCAGATGAACTTAAAGGAAGAATTATAGGAAGGGAAGGAAGAAATGTAAGAGTTTTTGAACAACTTACAGGTGTTGATGTGATTGTAGACGACACTCCCGAATGTATAGTATTGTCATCGTTTGATCCTGTTAGGAGAGAAATCGCAAAAATTGCTATGGAAAAATTGGTACAGGACAGCAGAATACAACCAGCAAGAATTGAAGAAATCGTTAATAAAACTAAAGAAGAGTTTGAAGAACATGTTAAAAAAATTGGTGAAGAAGCGGCGATGGAAGTAGGTGTAATGGGATTACATCCGGAAATTTTGAAACTTTTAGGCAAACTAAAGTTTAGAACTTCGTTTGGACAAAATCAACTTCAACATACAAAAGAAGTTGCTATTATAGCAGCAGCAATTGCAGGTGAACTTGGCGCAGATATTAATTTTTGTAAAAGAGCAGGGTTGTTACACGATATTGGTAAAGCTGTAAGTCATGAAGCTGAAGGAACTCATCACCAAATTTCTGCTGATATTGCAAAAAGATATGGTGAGTCAGAAAAAATGATAAATGCAATTTTGTCGCATCATGAGGGTATTGAAGAACCGAAAAGTGTTGAAGCGTTTATTTTAGCTGCAGCAGACGCTATCTCTGCATCACGTCCAGGTGCTAGACAGGATACAGTTGAACATTATATAAGACGTATAGAAAAGATTGAAGAAATAGCAAAATCTTTCCGTGGAGTAGAAAATGTATATGCGGTATACGCAGGTAGAGAAGTCCGTGTTATGGTGAAACCAAACGAAGTTTCTGACGCACAACTTAAGTTGTTAGCTTATGACATAGCGAAAAAAATTGAGAAAGAACTTGATTATCCGGGTCAAATAAAAGTTGTTGTGATAAGAGAAGTTCGTGTGGAAGATTATGCTAAATAGAAAGTTATTAGTTTTGATTTATTAGTTTGAAGTTCGGTTTTAAGATGAAAAAACATAAAATATTACTTACGAACGATGATGGAATATTAGGTTTTGGATTAATTCCGTTAGTTAAAGAGTTGTCAAAAATAGCTGATATATGTGTGATCGTTCCCGAGAAAGAAAATTCTGCGGTTAGTCATTCATTAAGTTTGTTTTATCCTATTCGAGTAAAAGAAGTGTTATTAAATGGGTATAAAATAAAAATTGTTTCTGGTACACCAGCTGATTGTGTTAGGTTAGGTGTTATAGAGTTTCAGAAAAACAAAACAGATATTGTTGTAGCAGGTATAAATCAAGGGCCAAATTTAGGTTGGGATGTGAATTATTCAGGCACTGTAGCTGCAGCAAGAGAAGCTGTTTTTTTAAACAAAACAGGGGTGGCAATATCATCTGTTTCTAAAAATTATGAGCTTGTAGCAAAAATTTCTAAAAATATAGTTAAACATATTTTGGAGACAAAATTTAAAGGTTTCCTAAACATTAACTTTCCTAAACACAAACCTAAGGGGATAAAAATCACAATTCTAGGTGAAAGGCAATACGAAAATATTGTTCATAAAAAGTTTGACCCTGTTGGTCTTCCTTATTATTGGTTAAAAAGTAGACTTGAAAAAAATAAACAAAAAAAGAAAAATACTGATGTGGAAGCAATAGAAAAAGGTTTTATTTCTATTACACCTTTAAGTTGTGATTTAACAGATTATGAACAAGTTGGGATAATAAAGAAAATTTTTGAAGAAAATTTTATAAAAGATGAATTTTAAACTTGTTTCAAAATTCAAACCTGCAGGAGACCAGCCTAAAGCTATAAAACAACTTGTTGAAGGAATTAAGAAAGGATATAAACATCAAGTTTTACTTGGTGTTACAGGTTCAGGTAAAACTTTTACATTAGCAAATGTTATAGCGAAAATACAAAAACCTACGCTTGTCATCTCTCATAACAAAACTTTAGCTGCACAACTTTATTCTGAGTTCAAAGAATTTTTTCCTTATAATGCAGTTGAATATTTTATATCTTATTATGATTATTATCAGCCTGAAGCTTATATTCCTGAGACAGATACATACATAGAAAAAGATGCTTCAATTAACGAACAAATAGATAGATTAAGATTAAAAGCAACGACAAGTTTGTTATCTCGTGAAGATGTTATAGTAGTAGCATCTGTATCGTGTATTTATAATATAGGTTCTCCAGAAGATTTTAAGAACCTTTGTGTATATCTTGAGGTTGGCAAAAAAATATCAATAGATTTTTTAACTAACGAACTTGTTAAAATAAGGTATGAAAGGAATAATATTGATTTTAAAAGAAATACTTTTAGATATCAAGGCAACATTATTGATATTTGGCCTTCTTATTTGGAAAATTATATTAGGGTTAGAATAGATGATGACGAAATTGTGTATATAAAAGAATATAAACCGTTAACGAACCAGTTTGTAACAGAACATAAAAAATTTTATATTTATCCAGCAAGCCATTTTGTCACAACACCGCCAAAGTTTGAAGAAGCATTAAGAAATATAAGAGAAGAATTAAAAGAAAGAGTTGAATATTTTAAATCTCAAGGCAAACTTTTAGAAGCAGAACGAATTTATAGAAGAACAATGAACGATTTGGAACTACTTGAAACAACTGGTTTTTGTCATGGTATAGAAAATTATTCAAGACATTTGTCAGGCAGGAAACCCGGTGAACGACCATATTGTCTTATTGACTATTTTCCAAAAGATTTTTTGTGTATAATTGACGAATCTCATGTTACAATACCACAACTTTATGGTATGTATGAAGGTGACAGATCTAGAAAACAAACACTAGTTGATTATGGGTTTAGGTTACCATCTGCTTTAGATAACAGACCACTTAAGTTTGACGAGTTTTTAAGTTTACTTAATTATGTTATTTATTCCTCAGCGACACCTGCTGAATGGGAGATAAAAATTTCTAAAAACCGTGTTGTCGAACAAATTATTCGTCCAACAGGTCTTGTTGACCCGCCAGTAGAGATACGTCCTGCTAAAACACAAGTTGAAGATGTTAAAAAAGAGATAAACAAGGTAATAAAGGAAAAAGGACGTGTGTTAGTAAACACACTTACAAAACGTACTGCTGAAGATTTAGCAGATTATTTGTTATCACAAAATTATAAAGTAAAATATATTCATTCTGATTTAGATGCGCTTACACGTGTCAATATAATTAAAGATTTAAGGAAAGGTGAATTTGATGTTTTAGTAGGAGTAAATTTGTTAAGGGAAGGTTTGGATTTGCCAGAAGTAACACTTGTTGCTATTTTTGATGCAGATAAAGAAGGTTTTTTAAGAAACCAGACAACTTTGATACAGCTTGCAGGTCGTGCTGCAAGAAATGTTAACAGTAAAATAATTCTTTATGCAGACAAAATCACAAATTCTATAAAAGAAGCAGTGGATGAGATGAACCGTAGAAGAAAAATCCAGCTTGAGTATAACAAAAAACATAATATTACGCCAAAAAGTATTGTGAAAGCAGTAAAAGAATATGAAGAATTTCAATATGTTGCAACTAGAAAACATTATCATGAAGTAAGTGATATAAAATTAGAATATGTTTCTAAACAAAACATACCACATTTGATTAAATTTTTTGAACAAGAAATGAAGAAATGTGCGGATATGCTTGATTTTGAGACTGCAATTATGTATAGAGAAAAAATAAAGATGTTAAAAGAAATGATGGTGGCAAAATAGTTTATGAAATTAAAGTTAGATAGAGAAAAAATAAAAACTTTTGTAAAGCTTGCGTTAGAAGAAGATATTGGTGAAGGTGATATTACAACAGAAAATATTATTCCACCAACTTTAAAAATTAAAGCAAGAATCATTGCTGAGGAAAAATGTATAATATGTGGTCTTCCTGTAGCAAAAGAAGTGTTTAAAACATTGGATAGAAGAATTAGATGGCGTGCAAAAGTTTCTGATGGCGATTTTGTTAAACCAAAAAAAGTTGTTGTTGAAATTTTTGGTTCAGCGAGAGCTATCCTTGCTGGTGAACGTGTTGCATTAAATTTTTTACAACATTTAAGTGGTATCGCTACTTATACCAATAAATTTGTGAAACTTGCCAACGGAAAGTTTGAAATTTATGATACTAGGAAAACACATCCAGGGTTGAGATATCTTGAAAAATATGCTGTGTTATGTGGTGGAGGGAAGAATCATAGATTTCAACTTGATGACATGGTTTTAGTAAAAGATAATCATATAAAAGTTTGTGAAATTTATAGACTTCCTATTGAAGAAGTATTGTATCGTATGAAACAAAGGTTAGATTATACTACTGATGTAGAGATCGAATGTTGTAATTTAAGAGAAGTAAAACTTGCTTTAAAGATAAATCCTGACATAATAATGTTAGACAATATGAGTTTTGCTCAACTTAAAAAAGCAATAAAAATTATTAGAAAAAATTTGCCAAAAACAAAAATAGAAATTTCAGGTAAACTTGATGAACAAAAAATAAAAAAATTAAGAAAGTTAGATATAGATTTTGTATCATTAGGTAAAATTACACATTCTGCAAAAGATGTTAGTTTTACTTTGGAAGTTGTGTAATGAGTGAAACAGGTGTTTTATATGTTGTATCTACTCCGATTGGTAATCTTGAAGATATTACCTATCGTGCAGTAAAAGTTTTATCTAAAGTAGATTTAGTTTTATGCGAAGATACAAGAAGGACAAAAGTTTTATTAAATCATTACAATATTCATAAACCTTTAAAAAGCTACTATAGTTATATTGAGAAAAAGAGAGTAAAAGAAGTTATACCTTATATTAAACAAGGATACAATGTAGCGTTAGTATCAAACGCTGGCACACCAGGCATCTCTGACCCAGGGTTTTTAATAATAAAAGAATGTATTGAAAACAAAATTGATGTAGTTCCAATACCAGGTACGACAGCGTTTTTGCCAGCGGTAGTATGTTCAGGTCTTCCTTTGGAAAAGATTCTTTTTATTGGTTTTTTACCAAAGAAAATTGGCAAGATTAAGAAATTGTTTGAAGAAATAAAACTGTTGAAAGATACGACAATAGCTTTTTATGAATCACCACATAGGATTAAAAAAACTTTTGAGATATTATTGACAATTTTTAGTTCTGATATTAGTTGTGTTATAGCTCGTGAGTTAACAAAGGTTTATGAAGAGTTCATCCGTGGGACAATTAAAGAAGTGTATGAAAAAATTTCTGTAGTTGAACCAAAAGGTGAATTCACTGTTGTAATTCATCTTCCAGATAAAAAATAACAGATATGAAAAACATTGCAATAATAGGTGCTACAGGTATTACTGGTGTGGAACTAACAAAAATTTTAGCGTCTCATAGGGAGATTAAAATAAAATATCTTATAGGTACAGATACTAAAGAAATTGAAAAGAAAATAATAAATGCAAATATTTTATCTTACAAACCAAAATTTCTTTCTTTATCGAATAACAATCTATTTGACTTATTGCAAAAAGATAACATAGATTTAGTATTTTTATGTTTACCGCATAAAATTTCGATGGAGTTTGTAAAACAACTATATGAAAAACATAAAGATAAAATATCAAAGATTATAGATTTAAGTGCTGATTTCAGAATAAAAAATGTTTCTTTATACGAAAAGTTTTATAAGACAAAACATCTTTTACCACAACTGCTTAAAAAATTTGTTTATGGATTGCCTGAGATAAAAAAGTTTAGGAAAAAAATAAAACAGGCAACTTTTGTTGCAAACCCTGGTTGTTATCCAACATCTGTAATTTTAGGTTTAGCACCTATTGTAAAAGAAGTAAAAGAAGTTATTATAGATGCTAAAAGTGGTTATTCAGGTGGTGGAAAGAAACTTGTTGAAGAATATGAAAACTATGGCGGAAATAATACATATCCTTACTCTGCATCTGGAGAACATAGACATATACCTGAAATAGAAGAGAAACTTTCTCTTCTTGCAAGAAAGAATATAAAAATTATTTTTACTCCATATGTGGTGCCACAATATCAAGGAATGTTAACAACGATTTATGTTAAAGTTCAAAGTTCAAAATTCAAAATTCAAAGTTTGTATGAAATATATAAAAAATATTATAAAAAATGTCTGTTTATAAAAATTTTGCCTGTTGGGGAACTACCACGGACAAAAAATGTTATAAATACAAACTTCTGTGAAATTGGTTTTGCAAAAGAAGAAAATTCAAATTGGGTCAAAATATTTGTTGCTATAGATAACTTGATTAAAGGTGCAGTGGGACAAGCAGTACAAAATATGAATCTTATGTTTGGATTTGATGAAACTGAAGGGTTAGTTTGAAAAAAACATGAGATATGATAAGTTAATAAATGGATACAAGTTTGGAAGTTTTTCTTGTGTAACAAAAAACAATAAAAAACTAAAATTAGGTTTGATTTATTTAGAATCGTTTGGACGATGTATCCCATCGTTTACAACAAATTTGTTAAAATCGAACTCCATCATTGTTTCACAAAAACATCTCAAGAAAACAAATAGAATAAAATGTATATTAACTAATTCAGGTTGTGCGAACACTGCTTGTGGTAAAGATGGGATAAAAATTACCGAAGAAATTTGCGAAGTTTTAGCTAGCAAACTTAATGTGAGAAAAGAAGAGATTTTGGTTGCATCAACAGGTGTTATTGGTGTCCCTTTACCAAAAAAAGATATTATTAACTATCTACCACAGTTAATTTCTTCTCTTTCAGACAGTAAAAACTCTGTTGTAAAATTTGCGAAATCTATACTTACGACAGATACGGAACCAAAAATTGTATATAGAAGTTTTGATAGTAAAAACATCTTGTGTATTGCTAAAGGTGCTGGTATGATAGCGCCACAGCTAAATTTGTATAAACCACATGCAACAATGTTAGTATTCTTATTAACAGATCTTTCACTTGAAAAAAACCTAATGGAAGAAATAATGAATAATGTTGTTATTCCATCGTTTAATTCTTTTTCAATTGACGGTGATACTTCACCAAACGATACTATATTTTTTGTTTCGTTAGATGAAAAACCTGTTAAACTAACAAGAGCTGAAATAAAAAAGTTGTACAACGTAATCAAAAACGTATGTGATGAAACAATTAGAAAACTACTTTTTGATGGTGAGGGAGTGACAAAAGTTGTAAAAATTGTCATAACAAATTGTCCAAAAAAATATGCTGAAGTTATAGCAAAAACTGTAAGTAATTCGTTACTTGTGAAGACAGCGTTTCATGGCGCTGATCCCAACTGGGGTAGGATACTCGCTGCAATAGGTAGAAGCGGGATTAAGTTTGATATTAACAAAGTTGATATTTATATTGGCAGATATTGTGTAGTTAAAAATGGTACGAGTAATTTTGTAGACGACGCAGTTGTAAGAAAAGTTATGTTAAAAAATTTTTTCGAAATAAAAATAAACATGAACCTTACTAAAGCAAAAGAGTTTATTTTTTACACTACGGATTTGTCAAAAAAATATGTGGATATAAATTCAAAATATAAAACATAAAAATGTATAGCGGATTAATAACAAGTGTATTTGTTGTTGGTTTCAGCGGTATAATAGCGCAAACAGTGTTAATTCGTGAGTTGTTATCTATATTTGAAGGTAACGAATTCTCTTTAGGTATAATTTTTGCAAATTGGTTGTTTTTAGAAACTATTGGGATAGCATTTATTAGTAAAAAAATCGCAGATAAAAAAGAAAAAGTTTTTTTGTTTGTTTCTATTCATTGTTTGTTTATCATCTCTTGTTTCTTTTCATTGATATTTCTTCGTTATATTAGGATAATTTTTAACATTCCTGTAGGCGTTTCATTTGGTATATTTGAGATGTTTGTATCATCGTTTATAGTATTATTTTTACCCGCCTTTTTCCACGGTTGTTTGTACACATATTCAGCAAAACTCCTTGAAGATACACATCGGTATATCTTATCACCCGTATCTTATGCTTATATATACGAGTTAGGTGGGACAATTTTGGGTGGCATCGTTTTTACTTTTTTATTATTAAAATTTTTTGATAGTTTTGAAATTATTTTTTGTGTATCAGTAATAATAATCTTGTCAAGTATTTGGCTATCTTTTTATGAAATAAAGGATAGAAGGACAACAGTTTTGTTAACAGCGATAAGTATAGTTGTCTTTTTTTCTTTATTTGTAGGTTTGCCAAAAAAAATTGAAGAAAAAACAAGTTCTGTCATGTGGAAAAATTATAATCTTGTTTTAAGCAAAAATTCTGTATACGGAAAAATTTTTGTAATAAAACAAGAAGATCAGTATACTTTTTATTTAAACTCATTACCAGTTTTTACAATTCCTACAGCTGATATAACTTTTTTTGAAGAATTTGTTCATATTCCTTTTAGTTTATTGGACAAAAAAGGTAAAAAACATGTATTAATTTTATCAAGCGGTGTTGGTGGGATGATTTCAGAAATTAAAAAATATAATAATGTTGTTATTGATTATGTAGAACTTGATCCTGAATTAATAAAAGTTGTTAAAAACTTTGCTACTGAAGAACTTGATAATATTAATTTATATTACACAGATGCACGATATTTCGTAAATAAAACAAAGAATGTTTACGATATCGTTTTTATTGGAATAAAAGAACCAAAAGATTTACAAATGAATAGGTTGTTCACAACAGAATTTTTTAAAATTTTGAAAAATAAAATGTATGACAACAGTATTTTAGTTTTTACAACACCAGGTTCTTTGGTATATTTACCTAAAGATTTAATCATCTTTAACAAAATTATTTTAAACACGCTACAAAAGTTTTTCACTTATTTTGAAGTTATACCTGGTGATGGATATAATATAGTAATATCTTCAAATAAAAAAATAGAACTTACTGCTCAAAATGTTTTTGATAGATTAAACGAAAATAAAATACTAACAAAAAGTTTGACAAAAAATTATCTTGAATATAGAATGCAACAAAGTCGTATACAACAGTTCCTAAATAAACTTGATACAATAAAATTTAATTTTTTAAACCAAGATTATAGCCCTCAAGCAGTGGTTTATATTTTAAGGTATTGGGTAGGGAAAATTTCCAAAAGTAAAATTGAGTACAATTTTTTCAAATTTTTTACTAATGTTAGTAAACTAACTTCAACATTACTGTCTATCTTAGTATTATTAATAATTGGTTTTTCAATTCTTCTGTTTAAGAGGAACAAAAAAGTTTTTGTATTGTATTCAATATTCACAACTGGTTACACAGGGATGGTGCTGAGTTTAATTTTGATGTTTGTTTTTCAGATTATTTATGGCTATGTTTATTATCTTATAGCAATTATAACTTCGGTATTTATGCTGGGTTTAGTTTTGGGATGTTTATTAGGTACAAAATTACAGTATAGACTTTCTTTACCTTTAGCAGAATTGATGTTAATTATTTCAGTGTTATTTGTTGGATGGATTGTAAAGAATTTAAATAATATACCTAACGAAGTCTTTGTTTATATTTTATTTTTTGTTTTATTAATTATTTCAAGTATGTTTGTAGGTTTAGAAATACCAATTTTTAGCAAAATTTTGTTCCAACAAGATCAGAAGTTGTTAAAAACAACAGGGACAGTGTTCGCGTTTGACACTTTAGGTGGATGGTTAGGCGGTGTTTTAGGTGGGATGTTTATTTTTCCTGTAGTTGGTCTTAATGCAAGTTTAGTTATAATAATTTTGTTAAAATTTATAAGTTTAGTTTTTAATTATGCAAAAGAAAAAATTGTTTGACGAATTATTTGATTATGGATGCAAACTGTTAAAACAAAGAGATAGAAGTGTTTTCGAAATAAAAGAAAAATTAAAAACTAAAACATCTTCAGAACAAATTGTTGATAAAGTTGTTCAAAAACTTTTAGATTTAGGTTATCTTAATGAATATCGTTTTGTTGAAAACTATATTAATAAATACTTAGCAAAAGGGAAAAACTTAAATTTGATTTTTTATGAGTTAAAAGAAAAATATAAAGTAGATGATGAGACGATTAATAAATTAGATATTGGGGAATTAAAAGACAAACAAATTGAAATTGTTGTAGAAATTGTTAAAAAAAAGTATAATGTAAATGATAAAAGAAAGATTTACAATTTTTTATATTCTAAAGGTTTTTCAGAAGACGAGATAGAAACTGTGTTAAACAACCTTGTTAAAAAATGAACATATTAGTTACAGGAGCAAACGGATTCATCGGTAGTAGTGTTGTTAATAAACTTGTTGAAACTACTCAACATAATGTGTGTGTTTTAATAAGAAAAACAAGTAATATTGAAAGATTGAAAAAAAATATTGACAAAGTAAAAATTTTTTATGGCGATGTTAGAGATAAAAAAAGTTTGATAGAACCTGTTACATCAGCGGATGTTGTGATACATTCAGCAGCTGTTTTAAGGTGCGTAAATAATAAAACTTATTATGAAGTTAATTATTTGGGGACAAAAAATTTAATAGAAACTATCCTAAATTATAATCCAAACATAAAAAAGTTTATATTTCTTTCTTCTCAAGCAGCAGCAGGTCCGTCTAAGTGTATAACTTTTAAAAAAGTGGCAGATGAGTGCAAACCTGTTTCACATTATGGAAAAAGTAAATTTCTTGCAGAACAAGAATTAAAAAAATATTTTGACAGGATAAACATTATAATCTTACGTCCTGGCGCTGTTTATGGTCCAGAAGATAAAGATATGTTTATATATTTTCAACTTGCAGAAAAAGGATTATTCCCAGTTTTTACAAAAAAATTTTATATTCAATTTACTTATATACATGACTTAATTTTTGTAATAGAGAAGATTATTTCTTTAGAAGGTTTATCTAATAAAACATTTTTTGTTGCTGAAGATAAATGCTATAGTATTGAGGAAATAAAAAGTATTTTTGAAAAAATTGTAGACAAAAAAATAAAAGTGGTCCATATTCCATATATTTTAGGTTATATTTTTGCTTTTTTAAACGAAAAATTTTATGCTTTGGTATATAACAAACCTGCTTTGTTTAATAGAGACAAATTGGCTGAAATGTCAAAAAATTACTGGATTTGTGAAAGTTCTGAGTTAAAAAAATATATACCAAACTTTTGTTATACACCACTTTCTGTTGGAGTAAAAGAGACATATTTTTGGTACAAAAAAAATAATTGGTTATAATTTTTTTTAATTTTATTGATTTTAATTTTTTAATTTGTTAATGTTTTTTTAAAATTAACAAAATTTTAAACAGAAAGGAGGCAAAGATATGGTTAAAGTAGGAATAAACGGTTTTGGTAGAATAGGGAGGTTAGTAGCAAGAGCTATTTTTGAAAGGAAAGATACGCCGTTGGAAGTTGTTGCTATAAACGACCTTGCTGACGCAAAAACAAATGCTTTGTTGTTCAAATATGATTCTGTCCATGGAAAATTCAATGGTGAAGTAAAAGTTGTGGATGAAGAAACAATTTCTATAAATGGTAAATCAATTAAGGTGTTCAAAAAAGCGGATCCTGCTGAACTACCATGGAAAGATTTAGGTGTAGAAATTGTGATTGAATCAACAGGGTTATTTACTGTTAAAAAAGATGGTGTTAACAAAAAAGGTAAGGTAGTCAAAGGAGCTGAAAACCATATTACAAAAGGTGGAGCAAAAAAGGTAATAATCACAGCTCCTGCTGAAGGAGAAGATATAACAATAGTTATGGGTGTAAATGAAGATAAATATGATCCACAAAACCATCATGTTGTATCAAACGCTTCTTGTACAACAAATTGTTTAGCACCACTTGTAAAAGTTCTTCATGAAACTTTTGGTATTGAAAAAGGTTTAATGACAACTGTTCATGCGTATACAAATGACCAAAGAATTTTAGATCAAGTACATTCTGATTTACGTAGGGCAAGGGCTGCTGCTGTCTCAATGATCCCAACGACAACAGGTGCTGCACGTGCTATCGGAAAAGTTATACCTGAACTTAAAGGTAAACTTGACGGGTTTGCAATACGTGTACCTGTGTGTAATGTCTCAGTAGTAGATTTTACTTGTGTAGTTAAAAAATCTACTACGAAGGAAGAAGTGAACGGTGCTCTTAAAAAATATGCTGAAGGTTCTCTTAGGGGTATACTTGAATATTGTGAAGAACCGTTAGTGTCTGTAGATTTTAACCATTCTTATGCAAGTTCAATAGTTGATGCCTTATCTACAAATGTCATTGATGGTAATTTAGTAAAAGTTTTGGCTTGGTATGATAACGAATGGGGTTATTCAAACCGTGTTGTTGATTTAGCTGAATATATGGTGAAAAAAGGATTGTGATATAAGTATGGAAATGAGACAGCGGATAGTAGGTAGGCATTATATATGTGGCGAAAAACCTGGCAGTAGATAGGATATTAGTGTAGGGCAAACTTTTAAGTTTGCATAATTTATAACTATATTTGAAAGGAAGGGGTTAGTTTTATGAAAAAAACAATAAAAGATATAGATTTGAAAAACAAAAAAGTTTTAGTACGAGTTGACTACAATGTTCCAATAAATGATAAAGGTGAAGTTGAAGATGATACAAGAATAAGAGAATCTTTACCAACTATAAATTATTTGTTGGAGCAAAACTGTGCGATTATTTTAATGAGCCATCTTGGAAGGCCTAAAGGGAAACCTGATGAAAGATATTCTTTAAAACCAGTTGCAAAAAAGTTAGAAGAACTTTTAAACAGAAAAATTATCATGGCGAAAGGAATTGTAGATGAGGAAACAAAGAAGTTAGCAAATGAACTTAAAAATGGTGAGATAATGCTTTTGGAAAATGTTAGGTTTGATCCAAGAGAAGAAAAAAATGATGAAGGGTTTGCAAAAGAATTAGCTTCGCTTGTTGGTAAAGAAGGTGTTTTTGTTCAAGATGCGTTTGGTTCTGTACATAGAGCGCATGCGTCAACTCATGCAGTGGCAAAATTTTTGCCTGCAGTATGCGGCTTTTTATTAGAGAAAGAAATAATGTATTTTGACAAAGTATTAACTTCTCCTGAAAAATCGTTTATAGCAATACTTGGAGGAGCAAAAGTTTCTGACAAAATTGGTGTTATAGAAAATTTGTTAGACAAGGTTGATGCGATAATTATTGGTGGTGCAATGGCATATACATTTTTGTTGTCACAAGGTATTTCTGTAGGAAATTCGCTTGTTGAAAAAGATAAAGTTGATTATGCAAAAGAATTGCTAAATAAAGCAAAACAAAAAAATGTAAATATATTTCTACCTATAGATCATATAGTTGTACAAAAAATAGATCCACAAGCAGAAACAAAATATGTCGATACTACTGATATACCAGAAGGATATATTGGAGTAGATATCGGAAAAAACACTATATCAAGAGTAGCAAATGTAATTCTTTCAGCGAAAACTATTATATGGAACGGTCCCATGGGGATTTTTGAAATAGACAAGTTTGCTTTAGGAACAAAACAAATTGCTACTCTTATAACAGAAGCAACACAAAAAGGTGCTACTACAATTGTAGGTGGTGGAGATTCTGTCGCTGCGATTAAAAAGTTTGGTTTAGAAGGTGGTTTTTCTCATGTTTCAACAGGTGGTGGAGCATCACTAGAGTTGCTTGAAGGTAAGAAATTGCCTGGTATAGAAGTATTGTTAGATAAGTAGGAGGGTTTTCAAAGAATATGTATACTTTAATTTATATCCTTCACATTTTTATATGTATACTTTTAATAATTTCTGTATTACTACAACTTGGTCAGATGGGCGGTTTTAGTGGTATTTTTGGTGGTGGGGTTGACCAGATTTTTTCAGTATCTTCAGGTTCTATTTTTATGAAAAAAGTTACGATTGTGCTTGCGATATTATTTGTTTTGACAACAATAGCGTTAACTATCTTTTCTTCTCGTAGCGGTTTCGAAACCGTAGTAAGGTAGGCTTCTTACCTTTTAGCTAGTACGAAGCCGCGGTGGTGGAATTGGCAGACACGTACGTTTGAGGGGCGTATGCCGTAAAGGCGTGTGGGTTCAAATCCCACCCGCGGCATTTTCACCATTGTTTTGTTAAAGTGCTTTCTTGGATTAACTTCAAATTTGGAAAAAATGGGATTAAATGAAAGACAGATAAAGGCTGGGATGTATGTAAAAGGGTTATATAACTTTATTTCTTTTTGCTGAGATAATAATCAATATCTTTAGGTTTAGTTGTGTTTTCAAAAGATTATGTCAACAGAAGAGATAGTTAAAAATATCAAGTTTTTAGGACACGCTTCTGTTAAAATAAATCTTGCGGGCAAGATAATTTTTGTTGACCCGTGGAAAGTAGCAGAAGAAAAAGACAAAGCAGATATTGTTCTTGTCACACACCCACATTATATGACCACTACAGCGAAATTGACATAAAAAAAAAGTAGCAAAAGCTACAACAGTAATGCTTTCCTGTAAAGAAGTAATATCAAAAACATCAGTCAAAAATAAAAAAGTTCTTTTGTCATTTGAAGAAGTAAAAACTAACGATATAACTATCCAAGGTTTCCCTGCATATAATATTAACAAACCATTTCACCCAAAAGAAAACAACTGGCTTGGGTTTATAATAAAACACAATGATGTATTAATTTATATCGCAGGAGATACTGATGTAATAGAAGAAGCGAAACAACTTAAAGTAAACATAATGATCTTACCTGTTGGTGGAACATGTACAATGACTGACAAAGAAGTAGCTGAATTAGTCAATCTTACAAAACCTGGCTATGCAATACCTATCCACTATGTGGCAATATTGTCGGCAGTAACCAAAATGCACAAAATTTTAAAAACCTTGTATCTCCACCAACAAAAGTTGTGGTATTGTGAGGCAAAACACATTGAAAAAATATCACTTATTTTATAATTTGAGGAATGAAGAAACTTAAGCTATATATTGAAACATCTGTTTGGAATTTTTTAATTTCATCTGATGTCCCATATGAACAAAAAATAACAAAAGAATTATTTAATGAAATTAAATCTGGTGAGTTTGAAATTTATATTTCCGAATTAGTATATGCTGAAATAGAGAAAGCACCACAAGATATTAAAAATAAATTAAAAAAGTTAATCGAAAAATACGAACCTACAGTTTTAGAGTCTACTAAAAAAGTGGAAGAATTAACGGAAAAATATATGTCTGAAAAAATTGTTCCTGAAAAATATAAAGATGATCTTTTACACATTGCTTTTGCTGTAGTATATAATTTAGATATGTAAGTTGGAATCTTGAACATATAGTAAAATTAACCACAAAACTTAAAGTAAACGGGGTAAACAGGAAAGAAGGGTATAAAGAAATAGAAATCTGTACTCCTCAGGAGGTTATAAGATAATTATGCATAAAAAAGAGCCAAAACCAATGCAAGAAATACATAAAATAAGAGAAAAAAATTTATAATGAAACAAAAGGCAAAAGTATTTCTGAGATGATGAAATACATAAAAAATCTTGCTAAAAAATTTGAAAAATCTTTATCTAAAAAACAACACTCCACAATAAGGTATTAAATTAGATGTTAAATTCATTTGGTGAAGCATACACAATAACTAACAAAAAAGCATTTAAGTTAGTCAACTCTACAAACCTTGAGTATGCAATACCAATACTTTAACGGCGACATTGTCGGTAGCGTCCAAAATGCATAAAACTTTGCAAAATAGTCTTACTGCCTACTAAAGCTGTGATTTTGAAATAAACTATTGATAAAGTCTAAATTAATTTGTATTATTTTGTCATACAGGATGAAAATTATCTGTACGGGGGGATAATATGAGAGAAGCAATAACATTAAGTTTTTCTAAAGATTTAGCAAAAACAATAAAAAAGATAGCAAAAAAGAAAGGTCTTAGCGTAAGTGGTCTTGTCAAAGAGGCAATACAAAAATATCTCTTGTTAGAAGAATTTGAGACACTGAGAGCAAAGACACTTGCTGAGACAGAACCAAAGTATGGTGTGCTGACAGATGAAGATGTTTTTAAAATTGTATCGTGAAACAGTATAAAATCGTGATTGATACAAACGTATGGATATCTGCAGTAAGATCTCGCGGTATATGTAGAGACATTATAAGATTGTGTATAATGAGACATAAAATTTTTAGTTGTGAGTTTATAGTTAACGAAATAAGAGAAAAACTTATAAAAAAATTTAAAGTAAAAGAAAAAACTGTAGAACTATTGTGTGAATATATAACTAAAGTTGCTATTATTACAAAATATAATTTAGATAGTTTGCCAAACATTTGTAAAGATAAAGATGATAATCACATATTAGCATGTTGTTTAAAAGCTGAAGCAGATTGGTTAATCACAGGTGATTACGAGTTATTAGAGTTAAAAGAATATAAAAAAACAAAAATAGCAAGCCCACGCGAATTTTTAAATTGGCTATTAAAACAAAAATGATTATGTTTGCATTAAAAAATATACCAATCCACAATAGCAACATATCCGCTACTACCCAAACCGCACAGAATTTTGCAAAACTTGTTTCTTCACCAATAAAAGTTATAATATTAAATTAGAACTTAATAAAAAAAACAAGCGAGGGGAAATATGAATAACTTACAAAAATTTCAACAATTACTTAAAGACATATTTCAATTTGACTGTGCAGATTTAGATTTCGGGATTTATCGTATTTTAAACTACAAAAGAAAACAAATTGAGAAATTTATTGATGAAGATTTAAAAACCAAAGTTGAATCTGCTTTTGCTAAACATAAAGATGAAAGATTAAAAAACATAGACCAAAAGTTTGAAGAGATAAAAGAAAAAATTGCTCAAACTTTAGGTCCAGATGCTTTTACTCCTACTGGTGATTTAAAAGACGAGTTTAAAACAACTCCTTTAGGTAAAGATTTTCTTAATATAAAGGAACAAAAAGAAGAAGCTGAAAAAATTGATGAAATTAAAAATGATGTATTTAATGATCTTTATAACTTCTTTTCAAGATATTATGAAGAGGGAGATTTTATACCACAATACAGATATTCTATCAAAGGACATAAATACGCCATTCCTTACGATGGAGAAGAAGTAAAACTTTATTGGGCGAACCAAGATCAGTATTATATAAAAACAGGACTTCTTTTTAGAGATTATACTTTCAAAGTAGAAGATAAAAAAATTATTTTTAGGACAGTTTCAGCAAAAGAAGAATTAGGTTCAAATAAAGCAACAAAACAAAGGTTTTTCATACTTGATGATGAAGATCCGATAGAGGAAAAAAATAACGAAATAATTGTTAGATTTCAATATAGAGAGTTGACTGAAGAAGAAATTAAAATTTATAAACAAACTTCTAAAATTGAAGATGAGAAAGATGAAGACGAAGAAGAAAATAAAAATCAAAGCAAGAAAATTAAACAAGAAAGTATTAATGAAAAAATAAAGAAACAAATAATAGATGATGTTAAAAACAATACTATAAAACTTCTTTTACAGAAAGAATACAAAAAAGATTCAAAAGGTAATTCTGTTTCGTTATTAGATTATCATTTAAACAGATTTACTGCTAAGAATACAAAAGATTACTTTATTCACAAAAACCTTAAAAAATTTCTTTCTGAACAACTTGATTATTTTGTAAAATCAGAAGTTTTAGATATTGAGACAATTGAGAAAGAAAGATTTTTAGATAAACATATCACAAGAGCAAAGGTAGTAAAAGAGATTGGAGAAGAAATTATTAATTTTCTTTCACAAATTGAAGATTTTCAAAAAAGATTATGGGAAAAGAAAAAGTTTGTTATTAAAAGCGAATATGTTATAACAACTGACAGGATACCTGAAGAATTTTATGATGAAATTTGGGAAAACAAAGAACAAAAGAAAGAATGGAAAGAATTAGGTTTTGAAATACCAAAAAATAAAGAAGAACTAAAGAATTGTAAGCTTCCAGTTGATACGAAATATTTTCCAGAAGAGTTTAAATATGAACTTCTTGAAAAACTTACTGAAAAAACAGATTTAGATGACTTATTGGATGGCTTACTTATAAAATCCGAAAACTGGCAAGCACTTAATTTGTTGTTGGAGAAGTATAAAGAAAAAATACAAACAATTTATATTGATCCACCATTTAATAAAGAACAGGACGCAGATTATCTTTATAATGTCAAATATAAAGACTCTACTTGGATTAGCATACTTGAAAACCGACTTCAGTTAACAAAAAATTTACTAAATGAAAAAGGGAGTATTTTTGTAAGGTGTGATTATAATGGCAATATGTATGTCCGTCTTTTGATGAATGAAATTTTTGGAGAGGAAAATTTTAGGAATGAGATAACAATTAAAAGAACGGAAGGAAAAAGTAGAATAGAAGGTTTATCTTATTCAATAGCCACTGAAAGCTTGTTTTTCTTTGCTAAAAGTAATAATCAATTTTTTATAATTCCTTTCAGAAAAACCGAATTTTTTAATAATGTTCAAATTCTAAAAGAAAAATT
>CAZLOB010000066.1:0-2884 GCA_964561135.1 uncultured Elusimicrobia bacterium
AAGATATCTTTAGACTTATGCAAAAGGCAACTGTTTTTGTTCTACCAAGTATAACAGCAAAAAGTGGCGATTCTGAAGGTTTACCAACAGTTATTTTAGAAGCTATGCTTCATCAACTACCTGTGGTTGGTACTCTACACAGTGGTATACCTGAAGCGATTGTTGATAATGAGACAGGTTTTTTAGTCCCTGAGAAAGATGTTGACCAACTTGCAGAAAAAATTACAATTTTACTTCAAGATTTATCTCTTGCAGAAAAAATGGGACATAGGGGCAGACAAGTCCTACAAGAGAAATTTGATCTGTCTAAACAAATAGAAAAATTAGAAAATATTTATAAAGAGTTTCTATGAAATGAGAAACCAAAACATTATATTTTTTGGTTTTGCAGATTGGGATAATCCTTATAAAACAAATCAACATTATGTAGCTGGTTATTTTTCTGAAAACAACCGTGTTTTATTTATTGAATCTTTGGGTTTAAGACAACCTGTTCTTCAAAAAAAAGATATAAAAAGAATTTTTAAAAGACTAATAAAAGGATTTAAGGTTGTCAGAAAAATTAGAAATAACCTTATTGTTTTTTCGCCTTTAGTTATACCTTTTCATAGATATGAATTTATAAGTTTTCTAAACCAAGTTATTTTGAAGTCCTTTTTGAAACTGTTGATTAAAAGATACGACTTTAATGATTTAATTATTTTTAGTTATATTCCCAATGTTTTAGATTTTGTGAAAGGTTTGAAATATAAGCTTTTAGTTTATCATTGTGTGGACGAATTTTCAGGAAATCCTTTGATACCAAAGAATGTTGTAGAAAAAGAAAAAAAACTTTTACAAAAAGCAGATATTGTTTTTGTTTCATCAAAAACACTTTTTGAGTCCAAATCTAAGTTTACAAAAAAAATTTTTTATTTACCAAATGTAGCAAACTTTGAACATTTTAATAGTATACTTTATAAAAATGTTTTGACACCAGAAGATCTTAAGAATGTTAAAAAGCCAATAATTGGTTTTCATGGAGCAGTTTCAAAATACAAACTTGATTTTAAACTTATAAATTATATTGCAGAAAAATTGCCAGATTGTTCAATAGTGTTAATAGGTCCTTTAGGAGAAGGAGAGAAAGCCGTTGATTTAAAAAGAGAATTAAAATACGATAATATTTTTTATCTTGGTCCAAAGAATTATAATATTTTGCCAATATATGTTAAATTTTTTGATATTTGTATTTTGCCTAATGTTATAAATGAATATACAAAAAATATGTTTCCATTAAAATTTTTTGAATACTTATCTTTGGGGAAACCAGTGGTTGCTGTTTCTCTTTCTTCGTTGGAAGAGTTTAGAAATATATGTTATATCTCAAAATCTTATGATGAGTTTGTAGATAATATAAAAAAAGCTTTAAATGAAAGTAAAGAAATTAAAAATATAAGAATAGAAGTAGCAAAAAATTATAGTTGGAAAAAAAGATTTAAAGAAATTGAGCAGATATTAGAAAATTATGAAAATAGCATTAGTGCATGATTGGTTAACAGGGATGCGTGGCGGTGAGAAGGTTTTGGAAGCATTATGTGATATTTTTCCATCTGCAGATATTTATACTTTGGTACACATAAAAGGTAGTGTTTCAGAAATTATTGAAAGTAAAAAAATTTATACTTCGTTTCTACAAAAATTTCCCAATATTGAAAAATACTATAGATACTATTTACCACTAATGCCTTTTGCTATCAAGCAGTTTGATTTGTCAAGTTATGATTTGGTTATAAGTTCATCACATTGTGTTGCAAAAGGTGTTAAAGTTGGAAAAAATACTCTACATATTTGTTATTGTCATACTCCAATGCGATATATTTGGGATATGTATGATTTATATTTTGGTAAAAATTCAAAAGCAAATGTTATTACTAAAGTTTTAATGAAGTTTTTAAGAAAGCCGCTTCAAAGTTGGGATATAAAATCTTCAAAAAATGTTGACTATTTTATTGCAAATTCTTATAATGTTAAAGAAAGGATAAAAAGAATTTATAACTGTGATGCTGAAGTAGTATATCCTCCAGTTGATACAGATTTTTTTGTCCCATCTTTAAATTCAAAAGGAGATTATTTTTTAGTAGTTTCAGCTTTCGCTCCATATAAAAAAATTGATATCGTAATTGAAGCATTTAACAAGTTAAATTATCCATTAAAAATAATTGGTTCTGGACAACAAGAAAATTTTTTAAAATCTTTAGCAAAAACTAAAAACATAGAGTTTTTAGGTTGGGTTGAAAATGAAAATTTAAGATATTACTATCAAAATGCAAAAGCGTTAATTTTTCCAACAGAGGAAGATTTTGGTATAGTCCCAGTTGAAGCACAAGCATGTGGGATACCTGTTATTGCGTATAGAAAAGGTGGTGCTTTAGAAACTGTAGTTGATGGTGAGACAGGGTTGTTTTTTGATGAACAAACTCCACAAAGTATGCTAAAAGCGATAGAAAAATTTGAAAAATTAAAGTTTGATAAACAAAAAATCAGAAATAATGCTTTAAAGTTTAGTAAACAAGTTTTTGTTGAGAAAATAAAGATTTTTATAGAGAAAAATTTGTATAAATAAAAAGCAACACATAAAAGAGGGGCTGTCTATGATATCAATAATTTTAGCGGGTGGTGCGGGGATAAGACTCTGGCCTTTGTCGAGAAAGTTTTGGCCTAAGTTTTTAATTAAGCTTCCTTATGAAAAATATACTTTGCTACAAAAAACATTTCTTCGGGTAAAAAGTTTTACTGATGTTGAAAAAATTTTTGTTGTTGTAAACAAAGAACACAAATTTTTAGTAAAAGAAAATATACAAGATTTAGGTATTAAATTTCCAATAGAAAACATACTTGCTGA
>CAZLOB010000067.1:0-3338 GCA_964561135.1 uncultured Elusimicrobia bacterium
CATATCCTCCTAATGGTACAAGAGTGAACCCGCCAACAATGTTTGAAATACAAGGTACTGCAAGTAGTGACCTTGGCGGAGATTTAAACATTGCTGCACCAATTGATGCCGGAAGCGGTGTTAAGTTACAAATAAAAAGAATAGAAGGCGGGACAACATATTATTGGCCCGGTGCTACACCTTGGACAACATCTGAGGTAACACTTAATGCGTATTTCATAGGATATACTTCTGGTGTATGGGTATATGAGATAGCCAAAGCAAATATGCCGTCTGACCAAGACTATTTCGTAAGGTCAAAAGCGGTTGATACTGCGTTACCGAGTAATGAAGGTGACTGGACAGCGTGGAACCATTTCATAATTGATTACACACCACCGGTTTCAATGCCAACACATCCACGAGATGGCGGGTATTACCGCAGTGCTGCATTAACAACAATTTCAGGTACTGCTAATGGCGATCTTGCAGGGTTAGATTATGTCCGTGTTAAAGTTGACCAATTGACACCAACTTATATTGATGGTATAGTACCTTGGCATCAAGCACAAGGTGGTGCTGGTTCAGGGACACAAATATGGTTCTCAACATGGCAACCTACAGGCGGTTGGGTCTCAGGAAGACAATACAGGGTTTATGTAGAAGCAACGGATCTTGCTGGTAATGTTCAAACAGTTTTATCTTCAGCTACATTTACTGTTGACAATACAATACCTTCATTAACAATAACTCAACCTGAAAACTTATCTTTCTGGAATACTTTACTAACAATCTCAGGTACTGCAACGGATGATGTATCTTCTATATCTACAGTAACTGTTGCAATACAGAGGTTAACTGCGCCTGTAGGTTGGTGGAACGGGACTGATTTTGGTGCGTCTTCAAGGATAGATTTTGTAGCAAGCACTGCTACTTTGCCAATATGGACATATTCAGGTTTTGGAAGTGCACTTTTGGATAATAACCAATATCGTATTTATGTAAAAGCAATAGATATTGCTGGAAATGAAACTGCAGACAACATTGTAACAATAACAATTGATACTACAACACCAACTTCTTATATTTCATATCCTGAAGATGGTAAATTTTATCCGTCAGTAAGTTCAGTTATTGGTACATCCTCTGATCCTAATGAAAACGGTTCCCGTGTTAATAGGGTAAGAGTTTGGGTTTATGATGTTACAGAAACGAAGTATTTTAACTTTGAAACAAATCTCTGGCAGTCAGAAGAAACATATAAGGATGTTGACTATGCACCTGCTCAACCTTTAAGTTATTCTATTGACCTTCAAGCGGTTTCTTGGCAGGAACCTCATCAATACAGAATCTATATAAAATCTCGTGATAGAGCATTGAAATCAAACGATCCTGCATATACAGGTAACTGGCAAGCAGGTACTGACGGTATCGCTGGTGCAACAGTTGTTGAGTTTAAAATTGACAGAACTACACCTACCGCCGCTATAACTCTACCTACTCCGACAATACCCGAGTATTACCGTAATTATAATTCAATACCAACAATTTCAGGTACTGCTTATGATGGAACCGCTGGTGTAAGAAAAGTATGGGTTATATTGAAAGATAAAACCTTAGGTTATTACTGGAATGGTTTATACACAGGTACAGGTGCTGATTGGACCGATACAATACAAAGAATCCTTATTTATGAAAATCCATCGCCTACACCAGGTGAAATAATATGGTTCTCAAGTATCACTACACTTACGACAAACAGGGATTACCATCTATGGGTAGAAGTTGAGGATGCTGCTGGGAATAAATTGTTAGTTTCTGATACTGATATAGGTAGTAATGTTGGCGGTGTACACTTTAAGTTTGACAACCGCGCTCCTGTAAGTTATCTTTCTTTACCACAACCTAACAGTTACTTTAACACAGCACTTACACTAATCTCAGGAACCGTTATAGATGATAATTTATCAGCAGGTAGTGGTGTAAGCCAGATGAGGTTAAAGATAACACGAGTTGATGCAAACGGTACAACATGGTATTTCACAGCGCCTGGGTGGTCAGATGTAGGTCCTGCCGCTGAGATTATCATTACACCTGTTTTAATAAGTGAAGCACAAAAGTTATACGAATGGCAATACGATTTCACAGATTGGGTTGATAATTACAAGTATATTTTCCATGTAAAATCAAGAGATAACACTCACTTGACCACACCAACTCCTAACTGGGAAGAAGAAAAATCTTTTGTTGCATATTTTGATACTACAAGACCAACATCTCGTGTTACAAGACCGCCGTTGTCAGCAGCTGGTTACGATCAAGCAATAGCAACAATTTCAGGTACTGCAGAAGATTTGAATTTGTATGCAAGCAAAGTTGATAAGATTGAAGTTGCAATAAAGAGGTTATCAGATGGTTTATGGTGGGGTGGATGGAGTAATCCTTCATGGGTTTCATCAGCAGAACATATATGGTCAACTGCTACTATAATAGATGTTTGGATATCTTCAGTAAACTGGGTCTACAACATTGGTTCTTCAGCATGGACTGATACAACTTCATACTGGGTAATTTCACGAGCAAAGGACTACGCTGGAAACTATGAATCTAATTGGTCAACAACACAATGGACTTGTGATACAACACCGCCTACTTCTGCTATAACATTTCCTGAAGAAGATCAAATTCTTGATTATAAACCTGTAATACAAGGAACTGCTTCTGATACTCCACCTGGGCAGGTTAAAAAGATCAAAATTGCAATACAATATACAGGAGCTACACCTACATCAAACGGTATTGAACCAAACGAATATTGGTCAAAACCGGAAGGTGAAACTGGAAGTTATGCTGATTGGGTACCATCTTCTGAACCAATTTGGCATGAAAAAATAGTTTCAGGTGAAAGTTGGAGTTATAATACAGCGTCAGTAGCTTTTGATGCTACTGTATCACCTGGTTATCCTTATAGAATTTATGTTAAAGCAGTGGACCATGCTGATAATGAACAAGTTACTGTAGTGACAAGAAACTTTAGGTATGCAGCACCTTTGCCTGAAACAAAAATTACACGTCCTGCAAACGAACAATACTTCAAAATAGATACAGCGTTTTCAGTTGAAGGTACTGCGAACCAGTATACAGAACAATCATACGGTGGTGTATGGGTGAGGATAAGTTCAGGACCCGGGTTTACAACATATTGGAATGAAGATACACAACAATGGTTGTCTTATTCAACCTGGAACTGGACAAATTTAAACGAAGATGTTACACCGAAAACTTGGGCAAGGTTGTTCTCACAAGATGCTTTTGTTGACGGTGTAAGATACAAAGTTGAATCACGTGGTTATGGTCCT
>CAZLOB010000068.1:0-3960 GCA_964561135.1 uncultured Elusimicrobia bacterium
GTATGTAAAACTTATTTTTCTAAGTAGGTTTTTATGCACGGCTGAAGCCGTGCCCTACAAGTTTTTAAAAATTATTCCTTTGACCAAATTTTTGCTAAGACAGAGGCTGTTATCACACACAATGTTGCAAAAATTGCTCACAATACCTAACCCCTGCATCTGCATAAAATACTTATTTAAAGTTTAAATCATTTATAACTTTTTTAATTACAGTATAAAGTTCAGGTATTTTTTCTTTAATAGTTTTCCATACAACTCTGTAATCTACACCAAAGTATTCGTGTATCAGTTTGTTTCTAATACCGACAACATTTTTCCATTTGATATCTGTATATTTATTTTTAATTTCTTTTGGTATATGTTTTGCAGCTTCTCCAATTATTTCTAAACTTCTAACAAATGCTCTTTTTAATTCTTCATTTTTTATAAAATCGTCATAGGTTAAATTTTTAGTTCTAGTTATCAAATATTCACATTCGGTTTTTATATCCATAAGATAATCTTTTATTTCTCTCATATATATTGTACTTCTTGTAAAATGATCTTTCCGATATAAGGTTTGAGAGCAGATTTCATCACAAGGTCAACTTTGACATTTAGTTGTTTTGAAAGAAATTCTTCAATTTCAATATAAGTGAAGAGGTCAGGTGTTTCGTAAAATTCAACAAGGATGTCACAATCACTTTTTTTATTTTGTGTCCCTTTTACATAAGAACCAAAAAGTCCTATTTTCTTAATTTTAAATTTTTTTCTTAAAATTGGTTTTAGTTTAATCAACTTGTTTTTTATATCTTCAATTTTCTTTGTTTTCATAATTTTTTTTCAAAAAAATTATTGTTTTTTTGAAATTTTGTTTTTATCACTGCATGGCTGAAGCCGTGCCCTACAAGTTTTTAAAAAATCATTTCTTAGACCAAATTTTTGCTAAGACAGAGGCTGTGATCACACACAATGTTGCAAAAATTGCTGATGGTATTGCAGTTTGGTTTGAAAAATGTTTTAGAGACAACACAGCACCTAACCCTGCATTCTGCATACCCACTTCTATTGATAAAGTCCGCTTTCTTGATTTATCAAGTTTATAAATTTTTCCCGCTAAGTATCCTAAGGTTAACCCCCAAATATTTAATATTAATGCTGAGAGTAAAATTAACCAACTCATCTGTTTTATATATTCTTTATTCAACGCTACTACAAGGCCACAAATAAATCCTATAAATATCGTAGAAAATGCTGGAAAGATGTTTATTATATTTTTAATTTTTTCTTTTAACAAACTTTTTATTGCTAAACCTAAAATTACCGGTATTACAACCATACGTAATATACTAAAAAACATCTGCCAAAAGTTTATTTTTATAAAACTTGATGCAAAAATGTAGGTAAATAATGGTGTTAAAATTGGAGATAAAAATGTTGATGTTGTTGTAAGCGATATTGAATAAGCAACATCTGCTTTTGCTAAATAAGATATAATGTTTGACGCCATTGCACCTGGTACTGAACCTGTTATTATGAAGCCAAGTTTGATCTCTTGTGGGAAAGAAAAAATTGTGCCAACTAAATATCCACCGAGAGGCATTATTAAAAATTGTGCTA
Organism: uncultured Elusimicrobia bacterium; assembly: GCA_964561135.1. Taxonomy (GTDB): domain Bacteria; phylum Elusimicrobiota; class Endomicrobiia; order DTEH01; family DTEH01; genus JANXDG01. Next base: position 1,600 of record CAZLOB010000068.1, read on the forward strand.
ATGTTCCTAACAAAACAATATAGAATTTTTTAAACACATAGACAAAATCTTCAATGTTTAACACAAAACCTATCCCAAACATTGTGAGAGTGAAAAACCATTCGTTGTAGGGTTTAAGTTTTACTAATACAGGCGGATAAAAATAGCCTATTAAAACACATATCAACACTAACAATATAAGATTTTTTGTTATAAAAGAAAAGATTTTATTTATCATATTTCAATTTTTTTATTTTACAGCTTGTTTTATTAGAATACTATTTTTGTTGTTTGGTTTTCAAGAATTAAATCAAATAAATTAGTTGATTTTTTGCGTCAAAAATTATATTTAAAAACACTATGATTGATATAAACCTTATAAGAAACAACAAGGATTGGCTTGAGAATAAACTTGCTTTACGTGGCCAAAAATACGATTTATCAAAAATTGTTTCTCTTGATCAACAAAGAAGACAACTTCAGCAACAAGTTGATAACTTAAGAAATAGAAGAAAAATTCTTTCGGAAGAAATTGGCAGACTTAAAAAAGAAAGTAAGCCTTTTGAAATATATATAAAAGAAATAGACGAAATTAAGATACAATTGCAAAATTTAGAAGAAAAACTTTCACAAATTACATCTCAACTGAATTATGAACTTTTGTTAATCCCGAACATACCAGACGAAGATGTCCCAGTTGGGTTTTCAGAGAAAGACAATAAAGTTATATATCAGTCAAACGAAATACCTCAATACGATTTTGAAGTTTCACCACATTGGGAGATAGGGAAAAACTTAGATATTTTAGATTTTGATACTCCAGCAAAAATTTCTGGTTCACGTTTCGCAATGCTTAAAAGTCTAGGATCAAAGTTGGAAAGAGCTCTAATAAACTTTATGTTAGATGAACATATTAAAAACGGATATCAAGAAGTATGGCTTCCTTATCTTGTGTCAAAAGAAAGTATTATTGGTACGGGACAACTACCTAAGTTTGAAGAAGAACTTTATAAATGTGACCTTGACGAGTTGTATTTAATCCCCACTGCAGAGGTTACTTTGGTCAATATTCATAAAGATGAATTTATTGCTGAAGAAGATTTACCTAAAAAATATGTCTCATATTCTGCATGTTTTAGAAGAGAAGCGGGTTCTTATGGTAAAGATGTGAAAGGGTTAATAAGAAACCATCAGTTTAACAAAATTGAGCTTGTTAAGTTTGTAAAACCTGAAGATTCAAATAAAGAATTAGAATCTTTAGTACAAGATGCTGCGAGGATTTTACAAAAATTAGGTTTAACTTATAGAATAGTTCTTTTATGTACAGCTGATTTAGGTTTTACTTCTGCAAAAACTTATGATTTAGAAGTATGGATGCCCGGTGAAAAAAGATGGAGGGAAATTTCGTCATGTTCAAACTGTAAAGATTTTCAAGCAAGAAGACTAAATATAAAAGTTAAATATAAAGATGGAAAAAAAGAGTTTGTTCATACATTAAATGGTTCAGGTTTAGCAGTAGGTAGAACTTTTGCATGTATCCTTGAAACATACCAACAAAAAGATGGTACAATTAAAATCCCAGATGTTTTAGTACCATACATTGGTTGTCCAACCATACCTTAATTTTATAACAAAACTTTATCAAGTTCAAATAATGGTCCGTCAGAACATACGGTCTCATAAATAAAATCATCGCCGGATTTTATTTTAACTACACAACTTCTACATACTCCAACTCCGCAACACATGTATTCTTCCATTAATGCATAAGATTTTATATTATCTTTCTCTTTAACTACAGATTGCAAACTTTTTATCATAGGTTTTGGCCCACAACAAAAAAGAAATTCATAATCTATAGTTTTGTTTTTAAAAACACTAACAACATCTCCTTTTTGTCCAAAGGAGCCATCATCTGTGGTATAAACAACATTTTTTATACCAAAATTTTTTAAGTTAATAACATAATCTTTTGTTTTTTCACCATAGAAAACAGATATTTTGTCAGTAAATTTTTTAAGATAATTATACAAAAAAATTATTGATGCAACACCGCTGCCTCCTGCTATAAACACAACTTTTTTGTTTTTTACATTTTTTATAACATCTTTAAATTTTTTAGTATTACCAAACGGACCTAAAAAAGTAATGGTGTCTTTTGGTTTTAATGTTGATAAAAACTTTGTTCCGTCAGATATTATACGATAAATTATAGAAACGATATCATGTCCATAGTTAGCAATACTAAACGGTTTTAAAAGAAACCTTTTTGGATAAGTATCAATAAGCACAAATTGTGTAGGTAGAAGATTTTGATTATATTTGAACTTAAGTAAAAAAGTATCTTTTGCAATTTTTTTGTTTAACAAAACTTTTGTTATA
>CAZLOB010000069.1:0-13582 GCA_964561135.1 uncultured Elusimicrobia bacterium
TGGTTACAAGAAATGATGTTGGTTGGTATATAAGAACAAAAGATTCTGTTTCACCAACACTTGTAAATTATAGGACTGCAAATATAAGAGTAAATCCTAACACTGCAACATCGCTTAAGATTTATCTACCTGGTGAGACACATGAATGGGGTGAAACATCAGCACATCCTTCCGCTACAGTACCCTATGGTATTTCAGGAACACCTACAAATTGGACCGCAGGTATACCAAACACTGTTGTTGTAAACGCAGTTGATGACTGGAATAATAGAAATGATACCGATGCATCACCTGTAAAACTTACACCTACAGATCCTTTTGTTTCAGCACAAACATATGGTTTAGTTAATGGTTCATGGACCTATACATTTACATTGGTAACTGCAGGGACACATACTTTTGTTGCTGAAGACCAAGAAGCACCTCTGCTTAATACTTATCGTTCATCAGTGTTTACAGTAGATGTTTCAACTTGGGGTAAACAACTGCATATAACACTGCCTGGTGAAACATATGTTCCTGGTATGCCACCATATGATGTTGATGAACAGAATGGTATAGGTGGCAATGGTGGTAAGTCAGGAGAACCTTTAGTGCAGACAGCCGGTGTACCGTTTACAATAACAGTTCGTGCAGTTGACTCTTTCTACAACTTATTAACAGACGAGGTTTCATTGGTCCGCGTAGTAGCTTCGATCTCAGCCTACGCACCTGATATAGGTCAGCCATATGAAGGGTATGTTGTTGAACCAGAAGAAGCATCTTTAGTAGGCGGTGTTTCAACATTTACGGTTACACTTTTAACTGCGCATTCAACCTGGACAATAGAAGCGCTAGATGTTGATGCAAACCCAGATTTAGCTAAAGGTAGAGCAAGAGTTTATGTGAAACCAAATAATCCAACAAAACTACAAGTTATTGTACCTGACGAAATTGAAAACCCAGGTTCATCATTTGGTAGAATTGGTTCCATTAGGACACAGACAGCAGGTGTTGGTTTTACAGTAAAAGTTAACCTGTGTGATGATTATTGGAACAGAGTAAAAGAAGGTTCAATGCCACTTGTGTCAATTTGGACTTCTGACCCGTATGATATCCATCCTACTGCGTTAACTTTGGTTAATGGTCAGAGGTTGTTCAGCGTGACACTTGTTACAGCTTCTTCAGTAACGATAACAGCCTCAGGCGGTGGGTACATAATGGGTGTATCATCAGAAGTACCTGTTGTACCAAATGTTCCTGCAAAATTACTTGTAGTTGTACCACCACAACAACAGGTTAATGGGAAAAATACAGAACCTGTTGGTAGAACAAATGTTGCGGTAACTACACAGACTGCAGGTGTACCATTTACAGTTACAATTTATGCTGTGGATAACTACTACAACTTTGTCTCAACTGTTGTCCAAACAATAACTGTTACTACATCTGATGATTATGATACAGATCCTGGTAATGTTACTATGATTAATGGTGTTGCAACTGTGAACATTGACTTTAGGACTGCTGGGTTCCAAACTGTCACAGCTGTTGATAATGATCCAAACTCACCATTATTAATGTCTCATACATCATCGTTAATACCTGTGAAATCAGGTTCTGCAAAGAAACTGCATATATGTGCACCTGGTGAGATATACGATCCTGGTAGGCCACCTTATGTACCAGGTTCTGCAATAGGTGGTAAACAAGGCTCACCACAGAATCAAACTGCAGGTGTAGCATTTGATGTTGTGATAAGAATAACAGATGATTATTGGAACTTAGTTGAAGCATCTTCTGCTGGATGTAGAGTAGCGACAAACGATCCTTATTCACCATCAAATAATATTGAACTTACAATATACTCATCAGCAACTATTTCAATTACACTTGTATCAGCATCGTCTGCTACTGCAGATAAAGTTGTGTATGTAGAAGACATAGATGGGGTTGATCCAACCTTGTCTTTAGGTAGAACACAGAATATATTTGTAACTCCTGGTACACCACAAAAGTTGTTGTTAGTATTACCAGGGCAGACACTTGTAGGTGGTCATCCACAAGGTAAAACTGGGACACCGGAAGTTCTTGTTGCAGGACAACAGTTTACAGTAACTGCTGCGATAACAGATGCATACTTTAATCCAACACCTGGTGTTTCTGTTACATTACAAGTAGATTCACCTCTTGATAACTTTGATACAGAACCATCACCACGTGATGTTGACACAGCTACTGGCAAACAATACTTTGATTTCACATTAGTTACTGCAGCTACACATTATTTAAGAGTTAGGGATGTTGATGGAGTACCACCATTGTATCAAGAATATCCAGCAAATCCATCTGACCTTGCAGTGACAACATTTACAGTAAGGCCAGCAAACGCAGTAAAACTACAGTTGATACTGCCTGGTGAAACACCAGTTCCTGGTAAATATAACATTGAACCTTATGGTAAAGTTGGTTATCCTGTAAACCATACAGCAGGCGAATTATGGTATGCTACAGTAAGATTAGTAGATGCTTATTATAATTTAGTGACAGATGTTTCACCACAACCAGAAGTTGCAATACGTACTGCTGACCCGTTTGATATAGAACCATCAACTGAACCTTTAACTTCAGGACAGGGAGTTTTCCCAATTGTGTTAAGGACAGCGGCAACCTGGCATTATTTAATAGTAGAAGATGTTGATGAAATAGATCCGTTATACGCTTCTGACCAATCACCACAGTTCACCGTCTATCCTTCAACACCAACAAAGTTGTTAGTAGTTGTACCTAATGAAACATTTGTCCCAGGTTCACCTTATGGTAAAACCGGTTCTGTACAAGATTATGTTGCAGGTGCAAACTTTGTTGCAACAGTATATTTGGTTGATGATTATAACAACCGTGTGAGGACAGGTTGGCTAATGCCTACCGTTGGTATAGAAACTTGGGATCCAAAAGATACCGAACCTTCACCAAAACAACTTATTGATGGTGCAAATGTGTTCACTTTAACACCACTACATGCTACATCTTCCTGGACACTTACTGCAATAGATATTGATGGAGAGGAACCACATTATTCTTCAGGTACTTCTTCAGCAATACGTATATGGCCAAATGTTGTCCATCATATGCATATTGTTGACTATCCAGAGACAGTTGTAGCAGGTACTGGTTTTTCAGCAAAAGTTGTCCTTTATGACCAGTATGAGAACAAAGTTTCAACTGGTATAAACTGGGTAAACTATGCTCAGGATGGATATAGAGTAAAGTTTGATGGTGAATACTTCCCGCCACCACAAACGCCTGAACTGCCATCAGAATATGACTGGGTTGTATCAGATTATGGTGAACGAACATTTACAGGTATTGTATTAAAGAAAGCAGGACAAAGATGGATCAAAACATATCAAACAAACCCGTTAAATACTTTAATATCTTCAGAACGTTCTTGTGATCCGAACCCGGACAGAGTTGGTGAAGAAGGTGAACACGGTAGTATAATAACTTATATCAATGTACAACCCGGTCCACCTGCTTCCTTCTTCGTAATAGAATCCACTGCTACTGCAGGGACAGAGTTTTATACATATGAAGTAAAAGTTCCTGCAGGGACACGTGCTGATTGGGGTAAGATACAAGTTATAGCATACTTGTCTGACACGTATGCAAACATTGTACCTTTAAGCGGTGTACCGGTTGAAATTTCTGTTATAGATGTAGTTGGTTCAACAGGTGTTGTTTCTTATACATCGCCTGTATCTGATACGTCTCCGCCTGAGCCGGTATACTATGCAGTAACAGATTCTTCAGGAGCTGTTGGTCTTGACCCGCCATTGTATTATTATGGTTCTAAGAAACTAAACGATTCAGCAAGGGTAAGATTTTCAACAGGGACAATTGTTGGTACAACAAGAAGAATAACAACAATTGGTGGTACACCGTATAGGTTAGTAGTATTAAATCCGCCTTCAGAACTTGTTGCTGGTAATGAAACACCGTATATTATCATTCAACGAAGAGATGAGTTTGATAACCCAACATACCAAGGTGATACTTGGGCACAATTAGTAACCAATTCGCTTGCAAGAAATCAACAGCCACAACGTAACTGGGACTTTAGGTTTGCGCCTGGTGCTGACAATACATTAGGTCCTGATTATGTTATATGGTTCTACAATTCTATTAAATCAACTTCTGTCGCTATAATTTATTACGACGAGATGTCATCTATACCTGAGGATGAAGATGGAAGACCTTCATCTGGTAAATGGACAATACAAGTACAAGCGTTTGGTAACGATCCTACAAGATGGGCTTCGTTTGATCTGTTAGTAAAACCAGATGAGATAACAAAAGCTGCGTTTGATAATCCACAAAGACGGCTCACTGCTGGTTCACCAAAAGAATATACTGCAATAGGACCCGGTCCTAATAGTTTAGAATTTGAAGTTGAACTACAAGACAGGTGGGATAACCCTGTTATAACCACATATCCTGTGACTGTATTGTTATCATCTATAAGAGAACCGTCTAGATTCAATGATTCTTATTCGTTCTCGTTATCAAGCCGTGTAGTAGGTGGTCCTGCATATGGCACACCGCCTGTGTTTGAAACACCAATAACGTCCTTCACTATTGATGCGGGCAGCTATTATAGACAGTTCTACTATCTTGACACAAACGCTTCTGAAAACTATGGTGTTCAACCAACAACATATCCGATAATTGTTGCAACACCGTTAGGACAAAAAGGTGATGGGACACCATGGGCTGTTGCTCAACAATCTGTAATCATCATGCCTGACAGGATTAGAAGGATTGGTATCTACGGTACATATTCAATACCGCCAGATCCAACTTATATACAAACACTTATTGCTGGTGTTACATCACAACCAATGATGCTTGCAACAGAAGATTTCTATGGCAATATCGCACCAATACTTGAAGCAGACCTTTCTGCTGATAATCCAAGAAGGATAAGAATTGTTTCAACTTCTACCGGTACAGTACAATTTGCAATTGGTTCAACTTCAACATGGACAACTACTGAAGGTATAGCATACTTTAGGTTAGGTGATAGAACAACTACATTCTATATTATTGACACGCTTGCATCAGTAAGATATGGTGTTTATGATACAACACATACTTTGTTTGCTGACACTGTGGTTAATCCTGGAATGTGGACTGTTGGTCAAAGAGCGTACCGTGTGATACCAAACATTGCACACCATCTTGTAGTTGTTACACCACCAAGAAGGTTGATCGCTGGTACTACTATACAGTTTGATGGTACTGCTTCTGATACATCAACGATGACAGTTTCAGCGAAAGGTGGTCCTATGGTTATAACAAAGAATGGTGAACCTGTGTTTGCAGGTATTACTGTACAGATAAGAGATGAGTTTGAAAATGTTACAATATCTACTGAAGATATAATTTTATCCTGTGAAGTATTAGATTCGCCACAAGCTTATGGTTCTGTTGACCCAACACAAGATTTAGATGGTGCTGGATGGACATTAATGACAGGCGGTGGGAATATACTTTCAGTTTTAATCCCAGCAGGTAATGATTCTGGAACATTCTATTATTTTGATACTGTTGCTGGTTCTCATACAATGAAAGTTTCAGGTAGGACTGCTTCAGGTAGAGATATTTTACCTATGTATCAACAACACTATATCACACCAGCACCTATTAAGTATTTCACAATACATCATCCGTTTGATATATCCAACCCGTTAAGAGTACATGAGCCGGGACTTCTAACAGTTAAAGCAAGGGATAGATACGGTAATGTTGCCACAGGTGACGAGATAAACGCACAGTGGTATACAGGAACAATTGTCTTCTCACATTCAGGTGATCCTGAAAAAATTACATTAAAAGATGCAATAAATCTTACAACATATTATACTTTTGTAAAAGAAGATGCTGGTGTTTATAATAGATTACAACTTATAAGCCAAATACAACAAACACTTAAAGTTTTTGTTACTGACTATGCTACTATAGAACTTTCTGATGAAGATCCTAACAAGATATATGGTTATACTGCAGATACATTCAGAGAAGTACCTGTACATTCAGATGGCGATGTTGTGACAAGCGGTATTGTGGTAGAACCAGCAGACTTAGTACCTGTACCATATGGTGACCCTGATAATCCTGAATCAACCTGTGATGATAGTTATGATAAGAAACAAGAGTTGCTTGAAGGAACAATTTATCAAGGTAAAACAGCACTATTCCAAGGTGACGGAAATACATATGAAAAACCAGCTCCTGTACCAATGTTACGACTTACTTTGCGTGTGTTACCATCAAATATTACAGAAACTGCTACATGGACACAACTACGTGTTGATAAAAAAGGTACTGCGTTACCACAGGATATATGGATTGGTTTGTATTATGATGAAAACGGTGATGGTAAATTCCAAGGTGAGACAGTATTAGATGGTGCTTCGCCGGATCCGTTAGTAAGAGTAGGCGAATACGATGCGTTATCAAACGCATGGTATTTTACTGGTATGAGCGAGTTTATCTCAGCGGTACCAAAGAATTATTTCTTATGTGTTCGTATTTCAACAGTTGCACAAGCAGGGACATATTTAGGTTTAGAAATAAATAATCACAACTATTTAACGATGGTAGGTGTAGCAAGGGTTGCTGCAAACAATTTCAGTATCTTTACTGACACTTCTGCTATTAAACGAGAGGAAGCAAAAGTTTATTGTGTAGCAGAAGACATTGCAGCATCTGTTGAAACAACAAGGTCAACAACAGTATATCAAGGACAACCTAATGCTGGTATGTTAAAAATTAAAATATGGACAAAAGAATATACTGCATATCTTAACGGATTTAAGATAACAAGGACAGGGACAGGTGTTGATAATGATATTAAAGGAGTAGCGTTGTTTATTGACGACAATGGTACTGGCGATCCATCAAGTGGTGATGGTATATTCCAGCCAGCGTTGGATAGAAGAGTATCTGACTGGGTAACATTTTCAACACGTGCTGCTTTAGTATATTTGAACAATGTGCAAGAAATATCGCCATCAACTATAACATATTTTGTTTCATACAAAATAGCAGATTCTGCGTATGTTGGCACAACACATGGTGCTGCGATAGTTGACGCAGCAGATATACGTCTTGGTGAAGGTGTTGTTTTACCAATACCTGCATATTATTCGTCTTTAGTGACAGTTATACCAACATCTGATGAAATGAACCTTGTTGATTATAACAAAACAGCACCTAATAATTTCTCAATACCTGGTGCTGCAACACAAGGTGATAAAGATGTAGTTGTTGCAAGGTTGACTTTGCAATGTCTACAAAGAACAGCAATATGGATAGGTTTAAAACTTGACAGATACAATCCTAACAGAGTTAACCAACCTGAAGATATTGAAAATATTAAAGTTTATTATGATGCAAATGGTAACGGTTTGTTTGATAAAGATATAGATGAACTTGTCACACCAACTGATAAAAAATATACATTCCCTGTATCATACTTAAAAGTAGATGTTTCAACTACGGATACGACAATATATCTTGAAGATGTTTCAAAGATAGCACTTTCACCTACGGTAGATTTCTCGCCATTCCCTGAAGCACCTGGAAGAGTCGTATTGTCAGATGGTAGTGAGAACCTTGAAGTTGTATACTTTAATGGTGTTGATAGAGAAAACAATGCTTTAACCGGATGTCTCAGAGGGCAAGAAGGAACAACTGCGCGTTTCCATCCAAAAGGTGCAAAAGTTTCAGGACAAGCAGTTTTATGGATACTTGGCAACTTCTTTGACTTAGGTCCATACAGAGTTGGTCAAGAAATACTATCAGAAGTACCAAAAGATTATTTTGTCTGTGTTGACATAAACTATCTTGCAAAAGTTCACGAAGCGTCACAGATTGGTATATCAATTAAAACAACGGATTATTTCAAAGTTGTAGAACCTGATTTCGTAGCGAACAGGTTCGGTATAATAGGTCCAAAACCAGAAGGTAAGTCAGAATCAGGTATTGGTAGTATAATGGAGTACGCAGATGCTGTTACATTTAGGTTCGTAGATATCTCTACAGAAGTTGTTTCATTCTTACAACAAGCTAAAACAAACATACCAATCTGTGCAATGACAATTTATACAGACCAATCAGAAGCATGGTGGCAACAGATAAATGTATACGGTGTTGGTACAGCAGCTGATAATAATCTCCTTACTGACGAAATTAAGTATGTAAAAATTTGGTATGATAGAGACAATAACGGTATGTTAAATCCAGATATTGATGTTTGTTTAGCAACAGCAACCTTTGGCAATGTAGGTAGACCACTTATGAGCCAAATTGTATTCCCTGTCCAACCAAAGATTATAACACAACATCGTGCTCAAGCAGAAAAAGTTTCACAAAGGTATTTCATAGCAGTAGATATTGAAGATAATGCATATCCGGAACAAACATTTGGTATTGAAGTTTCAACCTGGACTGATATAGTTGTTTCAGCACCAAACTATGTTGATAGGTCATCTACAACTATACCGTTTACAAGTATACTAAGAACAATTATACCTTCACCGAGAATGGTTACTGTTGATAGTGAAGCAATGTTCTTAGATAACAAAGGAAAAGTTGTAGTTGGTACTGTGCAACTTGCAACAGATATTTCTGCTGAAGATACTATTATTCCGTTAAATATACCATCTGGTGCAGAAATACCACCTTCTGGGTATGCAGTAATTGATAACGAGATAATAAGGTATAGTAGCGTTACAGCAGTAGGTCTTGTTGAAGTAGAGCGTGGTGTTGAAGGATCGTTTGCAAAAGCGCATTCGTCAGGAACTATTGTAGGATTCACAGTTATACAAGGACAAAAGAATGTGCCTCTACTTAAACTTACGATGTATTGTAGTGGATTCCAAGTACAACTGCCATCAATAAAGTTTGCAAGAACACAACCTTCACCACTTAACGGTGACGATGAGGATATTTCAACAATTAAAGTTTACAAAGACAACGGTGATGGTATATTGAACCGTGATCCAGAAACTGGTTATATATCACATGATGTAGAAAAATTCTTAGGTTCAGCACAGTTTGGTAAAGGGACAGATCCTGCAGGTATAGCAACTGTTCTACTTAACGATCCTGATTACAACCGCGGTTATGCATTGATTACTACAACACCTACTGTATATTGGGTTGTTGCTGATATATCGCCGGCAGCTAAGTTTACTCATCCACAGATATATAACAAAAATGAAGTCTTCGGTATAAACATATCAGTACCTGCAAACTTCTCGTTAGCACCTAAAGAAGCAGGACACTGGGTTTCAACCGCTACAACACAAGGAATACCTGCGTTCCCAATAAATTCAGTTGTTTCCGCTATAACACCAACTGTTGATACATTATTTGTCGAAGGTGAAGGAATCTTACCACCGGGTGTGTATCAGAACCAGAAAAATGTTGCTGTTTTACGACTTAACTTCAGGTCTAACAGAAACACAGTAACAATTAAGAGAATAAGAGTTGATATGGAAGGAACAGCAGTTGATGGTGATATAGCGTTGATTAAAGTATGGAAAGATTTAAACAACAATGGTATCTTTGATTTAGAAGATACAACAAGAACAGCTACAGGTGAATATCCAGGACTTATATCTTTCGGTACCGATAGGTTCTCAGATAAAAAAGTTGATATAGAACTTAAGGAACCACAGGTTATAGATGACAGGCCGGGCGGCGTAAATCTGTTTATATCTTTTGATATAGCAGAGTTTGCACAATTGTTTAAGAAATTTTCTGCTGTAGTTGCTGACGAATCATATATTACAGTAGAAGTGCCAGATGTTGTTTCGTTTAATATCAAACCTATAAAATCTGCTGATTCAACAATATATGAAGCGCCATCACAAGTTATCGCACGTGTATACAATTATGCAAAAGATATTGCGAACCTTGGCGGTACTTACCAAGCAGAACGTAATGTGCCTATATTAAGAATGAAACTAAGGACAGATGTCGCACAAGCTATATGGACAAGGATAAGATTAGAAAAAACAGGTTCTTCTGCTGACCCATTACTACCTTACGGGAAAAATACTGATGTTGCGTATATCAAGATTTATAAAGATGCAAACTTTAATGAACAACTTGACGCTGCTGATACTTTAATATCAGAAATTGAATCAGAACTTGTTGAAGAAATACCTGATGATGTAAAACCGCCATTCCTTATGGTTATCAAATCTTCTGTTTCATCTGTAGGTTCTTTCCCACAAAATCAGCCACAATTATGGGTTAAAGTTAACGACGAAATATTTGAATATACTCATATTACCACAGCGACCGTTGATTCAGCAGTGTATCCAGCGTTGTATATCACAAGACGGGCACACCTCGAAACAAATACACAATATCATCCTGTGGGTTCTAAAGTAAGAAAGTGTGATATGTACTATCTTAATGACGATCTTAACCGTCAAAAAGAAATTACTTTGGTACAACCACAACTTATCTCACCTACACCACAAACATATTTTGTTGCATATGATATTTCAGATATTGCAATAGCAGGTAATGCAGTAGGAGTCAAACTTATTGGTAAAGAAGCAATTACTATTGAATATCCTAATGAAGCCTCGCCACAAATTGAAATTGAGCAAGATTTCCAAGGGACAATTGTTATAAGTGATGTTTATCCATATGAGACATCTCTTGTAAGGATCAACCCTGTTGGTTTAACAATCCGTGCTGAATCACTCGCACCTGTACAAGTACCGCAGAGAACTAAAAATGTACCTTTCTTAATTGTTTCAATGAATACAGATAGAAACTATGTCTGGGTAAAAAGAATATATATAACTCAAACTGGGACTGTGCAAACACCAGGTGCTGTAGGTGGATACGGCCAAGGAGATCTTTCAAGTATCTCATTATGGCTTGATAACGGTGATGGGTTCTTCTCACCAACACTTGATGTTTTCATAACATCTGTATCACATCCTACAGTTGATTTCACTGCAGGTGCTGCAAGAATTAAATTCCCAGGATATGGACTGTATGTATCAACAGCACCTACACGATTCTTTATTGTAGGCGATATTGGTAAAACAGACCTTGCTGGGTTCTCAACAAAAGATCATTATGTTGGTGTTGAGATTACCTCGTATAAATCGTTTGAACTTACTCCACAAACTGCTGAATCACATATATCAAATAAGTTCCCATTAAAATCATCACTTGTGCTTATATTAGATGAGTTTGCACCAACTGTGTTACCAAGATGGACAGTATTGGCGTATAAGAAAATTTGGGCAAACCCGTTTGGTGACGGATATCCAGCAGTGGATGTAAGCGGCGATGGTAAACCTGATAGAGTTGTAATGAACGGCGAAATCTTTGTTGATATAGACGAAGATGGTGAAAACGATCTTGAAGATTTAGATGGTGATGGTATAAAAGCAGAGCTTGACCTTGTAGGCGATGGTAAACCAGCGATAGATATGACAGGAGACGGGTTCTTAGATGTAGATTTAAACTGTGATGGTAAACCAGATTCAGTGTTAACAGATTACAATGGCGATGGTATTCCTGAGATAGATTTATCTCGTGATGGTGTAATCGACTGGGGGTATATACCTGAAAGATGGACTAATAAAACTACACAACTTTTTGCCCAATGGAAGAAAAATAACATTGCTGTTGACTACAGAGTAGGTGCTGGTAACGTTGCAAATGTAAATAATTTAACAGAAGCGTTTGCACCAGGAGGATGGCTGTCAACTGGAAACAGGACAAAATATACTATTACCAACTTGTCGTTGCAAGCAGCAAAAGTTACACGTCTTGTAAAATCTGTCTCAAGATTAGATACACCACCGTTTGATTTGTTTGTAGAATCTACTGACGGGTTCCCAGCAGAAAAGTCTGATATATATGTTGGTGGAGAAATAATGTATTATGAAACAAAATCTGAAAATTCGTTTAGAATCACACAACGTGCTAAATATGATACTCTACTGCAAGATCATCCTGCATATACTAAAGTTACTAACTATGGTACTTACTACCGTGTTAGAGCAGTAGGTCAAGGTAGCGTAGAAGGACCTGCTTCACCTGTGTTAGTTTACAGAGTTGACCTAACACTACCATCTGCGCCATCAAAACCTGTCTCTGATTACGACAGGACACAAAGAGAAATAACAGAAGGTGTATTCACAATAGAATGGTCTCCTTCATCTGATCCTGAATCAGGTATTATGGGATACGAAATACAAGAACGTGTTGATACAAATCCTGTATGGAGAACAATAAGGTTTGTGCCTGGTAGTAGAACTTCATTCGTAGTAGGTAACAAAGACACACCAGATAATACACCAAGACCACAAGGACATTTCTATTACTATAGAGTCAGAGCAAAAAATTATGCTGGTTCATACTCACCATGGTCTGAGATATCAAATGGTGTGTGTACAGGACTACCTAAAGAAGTTATATCACAAGTGTCAAACTATCCAAACCCTGTTGATATACGTCTTGGTGGTGAAGAAGGGAAAACATATATTGTGTATGTTCTAAACGAAGATGCTGAAGTTGTACTAACAATTTATGATCTACTTGGATACAAAGTTAGAGAATGGACGTTTAAAGCAGGTCAAGAAGGTGGTAGAAAAGGTGCAAACCGTGTCCCACCTGAAGGATGGGATGGGACAAACGCTGCCGGACAAAAAGTTGCTAAAGGTGGCTACATTGCACAAATCAAAGTAAAATCATCCAAAGGTGTTGTTACTGCAATACGAAAAATTGGTGTCATAAGATAAGAAGAATAACAAAGTGAAAAAAGTTGTTAAACTTTAAAACATAAATTTTTCACACTACATAAAATTTATAGGGCAAAACCTTTAGGTTTGCAATTTTCATTTGCAAGGATAAAGCCTTGACCTACATGTGGAAAAAATAAAAAATATCGTATGTATAAATTTGTAGAGCACAGATTGCAGTTGAAGAATTAACACTCGCCTTTTTAAACTATTGAAACCAAAATTATATTTTGCTATAAGAAAACATTCTGTATTTAAACGCTTAATGGGTTAATATAAGAAAGATGAAAAAAAATTTTTTTATTTTATTCATCATTTCTTCATTTTGTTTAGCACAAAAAATTGATGAGAAAAAATTTTTAGTGGGTTACCAAAAGGATACTATGCTGCAATTGTTACAGATTTTGGTACAATAGTTTTTGAACTTTATGAAAAACAAGCACCTAAAACTGTGAAAAATTTTGTTGACTTAGCTTTAGGGAAGAAAAAATGGGTTGACCCATATACAGGTAAAAAAGTTAAAAAAAGATTTTATGATGGACTTATATTTCATCGTGTGATACCAAATTTTATGGCACAGACTGGCTGTCCAAAAGGTGATGGCACTGGCGGGCCTGGATACGAGTTTGAAGACGAGTTTTATGAGGGATTAATTTTTGACAGGCCAGGCCGTGTTGCAATGGCAAACCGCGGTCCTAATACTAATGGATCACAGATATTTATTACTGTTGTTCCAACACCATGGCTTAATA
>CAZLOB010000070.1:0-70240 GCA_964561135.1 uncultured Elusimicrobia bacterium
TATAAAAAAGTATGATTGTGTAATAATAGCAACAGATCATTCTTGTTATGACTACAAAATGATTGTTGAGAACGCAAAATTAATAGTTGATACAAGAAACGCTGTTTTTAATAATTTAAAGAAAAATTTTAAAAATGTTGTTAAAGCATAGAGATATCTAAATTATGAAACGCATAAGAAAATATAAAACCTTTGAAGAAGCACAGTTTGATACTTATGTTTTTGAACCAGATAAAACTTATTTTGATCTGATTTTTTCTATGTTTTCTATAAGTATATTAGATAAAATTGGCAAAAAAGTAAAAAAAGGTATCTACAAATATAAGACATTTCAAGAAGCACAGCGAGATAAATTAAAATGGCTTTTAGAGGATTGATGGAAATTTTTTTAAAAGTTTGTGAAAAATTTAACGAAGTAGATGTGGAATATGTTATAGGAGGGGGGTGCTGTAATTTTACACGGTTTGCCAAGAATAACAAATGATATAGATTTTTTTGATAATCCATCAAAAGAGAATGTAGAAAAGATAAAAACTGCTTTGATAGAAATTTTTAATGATGAAAGTATAAATGATATAAAACCTACAGATATTGAAGAGTATTCAGTGGTAAGATATGTGACACCTGATGGGTTCTATCTCGATTTTATTGGCAAGGTTGGTGAAATGTTTCAGTTTTCTGATATAAAAAAAGGAATTGAATGGATTGAGATTGAAAATATTAAAGTTCCTGTTTGTAATGTAGAGACATTATTGGAATTAAAAGAAAAAAGTTTAAGACCTATCGATCAGCAAGATGTGATATTTTTAAAAGAGAAACTGAAGCGAAAAAGAAAATAGATTTTTTGTTATAATAAGTCGATATTTCCTATGTGAAAATCGTAAATGATAAAATTTCTATTGAAGAATTTAAAAAAACTTGCAAATGAAACATTCGGTGATTTAGTAAAAGCAGTTGTTGATGTTGAAAAAGGAGTAATGGCGGTTGGTAGTGAATTACACGCAGATGAAGAGATAGTTTTGTTAAGTTCCGGAAGAAAACAAAAAAATTTGTGGGGAATAAATCTTTATCCAGAAAAATATTCAAATGAAGATTGAAATAAAAGTAGAGGTGTTGACGATCCAGAAATTAGAAAAAAATCGTGTTAGTAGTTAATAAGTTAGTTTTTAAATAACATGAATTTTTAACATAAAAATTTAGCTGAAGGAAGATGGTTTGAATTATCGTTTATAAAGCAGATGGCAAATATTGGTAGTGAAGTTGAAAGAGCAATCTTACATAAAAATAAAGATAATAAAGAAAATATGTTTAAAACAATTGAACACGCTTTAGAACTTTTGTATTTAACTATTGAAGATGAAAATTCATCTTAAATGACTTACACGACTTAGAGAGTTTCTTATAGATTATTTTTATTTTGATAATATTTACAATTCTTCAGATAAGTTTTTTAAAAAGTATTTTTATTATTTCTTTTTCGCAGCGAGGAAAAATTTTTAATTATAGATATATTAGTTTAGAAATCATAACCGACATTTAAATATCAGCTACGCAAAAAGAAAATGAAAACAAAGTTTATATTTATAACAGGTGGGGTTGTTTCATCTTTAGGTAAGGGTGTGACAACTGCTTCTATAGGATTTTTGTTGAAAGCACATAAGTATAAAGTTAATTTATTAAAATTTGATCCATATTTAAATGTTGATCCGGGTACAATGAGTCCTTATCAACACGGCGAAGTTTTTGTTACAGAAGACGGTGCTGAGACAGATCTTGATTTAGGTCATTACGAAAGATATCTAAATCAAAATATGTCAAGAAAAAATAATGTTACTCAAGGACAAATTTATGAACGTGTGATATACAAAGAAAGATATGGTGAATATCTTGGTAAAACGGTACAAATAGTTCCTCATGTGACTAACGAAATAAAAAGTTGTATATATTGTGTTGCACGAGGAAAAGACATTGTTATAACAGAAATTGGTGGTACTGTTGGAGATATAGAGAGTTTACCATTTTTGGAAGCTATAAGACAAATAAGGCTTGAAGTTGGGAAAGAAAATGTTATTTATATCCATATAACATTACTTCCTTATATCAAAGCAGCAGATGAGATTAAAACAAAACCTACACAACATAGCGTAATGAAACTTCGTGAGATAGGTATCGAACCAGACATAATTATTTGTAGGACAGAGAAAAATGTTAGTAGAGAAGTAAAAGAAAAAATTTCATTATTTTGTAACGTAGATATAGATTCTGTAATTTTAGAACCTGATGTTGGCAGTTGTATATACAAAATTCCTTTAATATTAAAAGAACAAAAACTTGATACATTAATTCTTAAAAAACTTAAGCTAAGAAAAAGGAAAATAGATATTTCAAACTGGGAAAGGTTAGTCAAGAAATATGAATCTTTAAAAGACAAACTTATAATAGCAGTCGCTGGAAAATATACGCAACTTAAAGATGCTTACAAAAGTATTCTTGAAGCTTTGTTTCACGCTGGTGTTCATAATGATGTTATTGTTGATATAAGATATGTTGATGTAGAACTTGCTGATTTTGAGAAACATCTTGTGGATGTAGACGGGATTATTGTCCCTGGCGGTTTCGGAGAGAGAGGAATTGAAGGTAAAATTTCTGCAGTGAAGTTTGCAAGAGAAAACAAAATTCCTTTCTTAGGTATCTGTTTGGGTATGCAATGCGCAGTTATAGAATTTGCAAGAAATGTTTGTGGTTTAATAAATGCAAATTCAACTGAGTTTGATCCAAAGACTGAACATCCTGTAATTGATCTTATGGAAGAACAAAAAAAAGTTAAGTTTAAAGGTGGAACAATGAGGTTAGGATCTTATTTGTGCAAAATAAAAAAAGATACTTTGGCGTATAAAATTTATAAAACAACACAAGTTTATGAAAGACATAGACATAGATATGAGTTTAACAACAAGTATAGAAAGTTATTACAAGCTTATGGATTAATAATAAGTGGTGAACACCCGATTTCAAACTCAGTCAGATTGGTTGAGATAATTGAGCTTAAAGACCATCCTTTCTTTATTGCAGTACAGTTTCATCCCGAGTTTAAATCACGTTTTGAAAACCCTCACCCGTTGTTTTACCATTTAGTTGCAACAGCAAAAAATATTTCTTCTAAAAAATAATTTATTCAATATCTTTTACACAACGAAA
Organism: uncultured Elusimicrobia bacterium; assembly: GCA_964561135.1. GTDB lineage: Bacteria > Elusimicrobiota > Endomicrobiia > DTEH01 > DTEH01 > JANXDG01. The sequence goes on from CAZLOB010000070.1 coordinate 3,199, forward strand.
ACCTAAATCTGGAAGTTTTGTTGTTTTAGGTACTACATCACGACGATATGTTAAACAAAAACTTTTCGGTAACCTATAGGGAGACATAATGTTGTGATAAAAAATAAAACTATTTAAAATTTTTTGTCTTAGCCAACAATGAAAAATTTTTCTCACAAGTTGAATAATAAACATAAAATTTGATACCATTTTAACAACAAGTTAGTAACATATATTATGAAAATGAAAACTTACTGGAGAGATTGCAAGATTGCAGTTGAATACATGATAAATATATGAATGCCAACTGAAAAAGAAAAGTTGATGTAATCTTTTATTATCTGTTGTAGAATCTATGTTAAAAGCTAAACTGTACTTGAAGAACTTATCATTTTCAAAATAGGTATATTGGTTACAAAATTTTATCGTCAGATATAACAGACTATCTGCAAGAATGAGGCCTAACAATATATCCTTTACAACCAAAAGAAGTTCTTTATGTAGGTGACTGGTCTAAACGAGATATAGTTGTAGCAAAAAAGTTGGACAATCCACAGTGTTTGCACATTGGGGTAAACGTCCTGGCATAAAAGATACAGGAACAAATGCTATTCGTTTAATTGAATAAGTTTTTGATGTGATAAGAAAAATTAATGAAGAAGAAAAATAAAAAATTGTTTGTATTAAAACTTCTCTGTTTCTTTTTATGTGCAGTATTATGTTGGCTTGTAGTAAAAAATTTTTTAAAACCAAAATTTTCAATTGTTGAGTATGTTTTAGAAGGTAAAAAATATAAACTTTATTTAGCTGATGAACCGTATAAATGGCAACACGGCCTTATGTTTGTTAAAAAGTTGAAAGATATTGATGGTATGCTATTTGTTTTTCCAGAGAAGAAACATCGTGTGTTTTATAATAAAAACACATATCTTGATTTAGAAGTTTACTGGATAAATGGCAGTAGTGTTGTAGGTAAAAATTTTTTACCGTCAATAAAAAGGTCTAAAAAAATTGTATATCTACCTTCGCCACAAGAAGTTGATAAAGTTGTAGAGATTATAAAATACAAATAATTTTTAAAAGAAGGGAATATGAGGTAAAACATAAAATTTGTTATTTTTCTGACGAAAAAATATTGTTTCATAAAAAATTTTTAAATTTTTGTTGACATTTTTGAAATAATGTATTATAAATAGTAATTAGAAGAGGAAAAAAATTTAGAAATTAGTTCTTTGTTAAAGTTTTGTTTCGGCCCGTATAATCTGCAAAAATATGGTTTGTAGAGTTTCTACGGGACGAACCGTAAACTTGTCTCTGCTACGGGCCAGCAGGACACATATAACCCTATAGGCAGGTTGAAAGCCTATTTTTTTTAATTTGTGTCTGCTGGCCCGTAGAGAAGTTTTTTTGTTCTTGAAGGACCAGGGAACATACAGGTTCTGCGCATCTTACGAAAATGTTTGTTCCCTGGTCTTTTTTTTTATATATATTGGTAATTTTGGCTACGAGAGCAATAAATCTTTTCTTTCTAGTTTATTTTATGAAAATTAAAGTTTTATTAGCTTTTGTTTTATTCTTTGTATCATCTTCCACTTCTTATACTGCTAACTTATTAAACAACGCAGGATTTGACGAACTTCCTGCATTAACAGGATGGACACGTAGTGGAACACTTTCAAGCGGTGTTGTAACTTCACCTGTTACAAATGCTCCGTATGCAGCAAGGATTTCTACATCCGCTTCTACAGGAAATAAAGCTTTATATCAAAATGTGAATGTGTATGAAGGTAAAAGATATGTTTTATCAGGTTATGTATACTTAGTTGTTGCGCAAGGAGGTGAATCTGTCGGGTTAGGACTGAAACCCGGAGGAGGTGGTGTTGCATCAAGCTGGTTTCCAGATGTTTCAAATTCAACATCAGCAACTACTCAAGATAGATGGGTATATTTAACACTAAGTACAAAAGTCCCTTTTGGTGTGTCAACTTATGGTATTAATGTATATCTTCGTACTTCAGGTGCGCTATCAACATGGGCTACTGGATATTTTGACGATATTTCTTTTGTATTCATAAGTTCGCCACCAGGAAAAGTCACAAATTTTGTTGCTGAGACAGGAAGAGTTGGTGGAGAGATAAATTTATCATGGGTCTGTGCAACTGCTACTATTGGATATGAAGATGATTTACCGCCAGGATGTTCTTTTTATATACAATACGCAAGTTGGACAGGGGTGAACTTTTCAACATTGACTCTTCCTAACCCACCACCAGGTGTGTATCATATATGGATACCAACAGGTCCTGTGGTTTATGGAACAAATTGTTACTACACAATAGCTGGTCTTCAAGAAGGTGTAACTTATTATTTTAGAATTTGGGTAATAGATAATTCTGGTAACTGGTCCGAGATTTCTGACAGTGCAACAACACAGGCTCAAATTACACCACAACCACCAAGTAATTTAGATGTTTTTTCAATATCTTCATCAACAATAAGGCTTAAATGGACACCTTCAAATGCTGTATGGTACAGAATTGAACATTCATCAGTATCTAATTCTGAAAGTTGGGTTTTTAGGTCAACTGTAGTAGCAAAAGCAGGTGAGTATATAGATGATAATTTAGTTCCGAGTTGTACTTATTGGTATAGAATGTTTGGTATTAATTCTGCAGGTATTGTGAATTGGTATCAGCCAAGCAATATAGTAAAAACAATAACTTATCCTGCAGCACCAATAAATTTTACTACACAAACAATCTCAGCAACCTCAATTGTTTGGATATGGGAACCTATTGGTTATGCTGATGGGTTTATAATCTATCAAGCAACATCACCAAATACAGAAGTAGTAAAAATTCCGTTTGGTATTAATACTTACGAAGAAACAGGTCTTTCAACAAACACTGCGTATGGTAGGTATATTCGTGCGTTTAACAGTAGTGGTTTCAGTGAATTATCAGCTAAAACTACTGTTTATACATTAGCAGCGACACCTGTAAACCTTTCGTTTATTGCTGTACACTATACAAGTGTAACTTTTAGTTGGTCTGCTAATGGTAATCCTTTAGGAACAAGATATGAAGTGTCACAATCAATTGATAATTTCCAAACTAATTTTTCTACTCCTATTCCTTACACCTATGAAACCGTTGTGACTATAAGTGACCTTGTTCCTTCAACTACTTATTATTTTAGAGTTAGAGCGTTTAATAATGATGATGTGCCTACAAGTTTTTCTATAGTTATAAACACGACAACACTATCTCTACCACCACCAGATATTTGTATCACAGAAGTTTTAGCAAACGATTCTCATTCTACTGAAGGTCCTGGCGAGTTTGTAGAAGTTTACAACCGTGGCTTGGTAGAAGTAGATTTAGCAGGTATGTTTTTATGTGGCGAAGGTGATACTAACGATAATATTGTTGATTACACAGGCCATAATGATTTAGGTCAGCCTGGGACTATACTTTATCCGGGATGGTACGCTCTTATTGTAGACCCTGACTATGACGGATGGTATAATGATTGTATCCAACAGCATGCCGATTTAAATAAACTGATAATGTTAACAATACACCAAGATAGTACTTTAGGTAGTAGTAGATTAGCCAACACTTTTGAGTCAGTATGGATAGTTTCAGGAACTGTTGTTTTAACTTCGTTTACTTGGGTTTCAGATGCAGGTAATGGTAAATCTTGGGAAAAGATAGATTATTTGGGTCCAGCAATTGACAGGTCTGATTCATGCAACTGGGCTGTGTCAACACATCAGTCAGATAATAATTCTTATTGCACACCTGGATTTTTAAACAGTGTATCAGGAAGCGGTCCACCACCGTTACTACCGTCTCAAGAAGATATAAACCCCTCAGATGTTGTTATAAACGAATTTTTATATGATGCTGTTTCCACAGATAATGGTAATGAATGGATTGAGTTATATAACAATCTTTCAACAATGAGTGTAAATCTTGCTGGTTGGAAGATACAAAAATCTACAGGTCCTACATTAGATGTTGCTGTATGGACAGATTTGTTTGTAATAACTTCTGGCAGTATTTCTCCTAATGGATACTTTTTATGTGCACAATCAACCGCTGCAGTAAAATATCAAGCAGATTTTACATATTCTGACTCAGCAACAATGAACAATTCCGCTCCGTCTGCAATACGATTGGTTACACCTTCAGGTAAAGAGATCGACAGGGTAGCGTATGGTGGTGCAAGGTCAGACAATTTAGCAGAAGCTGATAAAGCAACGGTTGGTGCTTCTGTAGGACAAAGTTTGTCAAGATCTCCTGATGGAAAAGATACTAATAATAACTACAACGACTTTATAATGTTATCAAACCCTACACCTACAAATTCATCAGGTCCTGACAAGATACCTCCTGCTTCAATTACTGACCTTGCTGCAGAAACAGGACAAAATCCAGGTGAGATTATTCTTAGTTGGACAGCACCTGGTGATGATGGTTTATTGTATAACAACACTAAAGAAGCATATTATATTGTAAAATATGCTACTTACCCTGTAAAAGAGTCTACAACCATATGGTGGCAACAAGCAGTAGAATATGTTCAACAATGGAATGTTGCATCACAGGGGCTGAAAGAACAAAAAGTTTTACAAGGGTTCATCCCAGGAACAACTTATTATTTTGCTATAAAAACAGTTGATGATAGTAGGAATGTATCAGATATTGATATCAATGCACAAGATCTTTCAACACAAGCAAAAGCTTATGCACAAGTTGGTTCCATTGGTTCTTTAATACGGATAAATGAAGTTGCACCTGACCAAACTTCTACTGCAGGATATGATTGGATTGAATTCTATAACGCGTCGACACAAGCAATAAATGTTTTCGGATGGAAGATATATGAAGTGTATACGAGTTCAACAGAACCAATTGAAATAATAGAAGCAAATTGGTTCTTCCCAGCAAACAGTTATCTTGTGTTAAGATTTGGTCAACAACAAAGAAATATGACAGTGCCACAACAAATATCGCCAAATTGTTACGAACTTTATACAGATAAACCGGGCCTTGCCGCAACTGATAACATTATAGTTTTAGCTGATAAAAATGACAATTGGATAGATGTTGTTTGTTATACAGATAGAAGTGGAAGTATATCAAATGCTACTCGGTTCCGACAAGCATACAACTATGCTGTTTCTATAAATGAATGGTATGGACCCTATGCAGATGAGACAAACGATGATGAAATAGAATACTGTTGTGCATCAACATTGTTTATGTCATCAGACAGGTCTTTAGCACGGGATGAATCTTCAACCGACGGAACAAACCCGTCTGTTAACGAATGGTATTTAACTCTAACACTGACATGTGGTGCACCTAATTCAGGTATAGACAAAATACCACCAGCCGCTGTTACAACACTACAAGCAACTGCTGGCCCTAACCGTGGACAAGTGAAACTTTCCTGGATATCAGTTGGTAATGATGATTATACAGGCACAGCAGCAGGATATATGTTAAGATTTAATACATTTCCTATTACAGAAGAAAACTTCTTTCATTCATCAACAAATGCTGACAGAATCTCAAAAGATAAAAAAACAGATACTATCTATATGAAACCAAAAATAGCTGGAAAAATTGAAACAACTGTCGGTGTATTACCTGTTGGACAAACTTATTATTTTGCATTAAAAGTATTAGATGAACGTGTTAACTTTTCAGCAATATCTAATGTAGTGTCTTTTGTCCCACCGAATGTTGTTGGGTCTAATATAAGAATAAACGAATTCGCAGTATTAGAATCAACACATACAGGTGGTGATTGGGTTGAGTTGTATAACGCGTCAGAAGATCCTGTTAACATTAAAGGGTGGACACTGTGGGGTATAAAAGTAGCAGAAACAACTCCGTCTAAGATAAAAAAGTTTCCTGATATTACCTTAGCTCCAAAAGATTATCTTGTGGTAAACTGTGTCTTGGGGACGGATGAAACAACTTCAAAAGGTGAAAATGGATATTGGGATGTGTACACAAATTATGATATAAAAGGGTTTGACGGTGTTTTATTTTTAACTGATGAAGGTTTTAGTAGTGATTATGATAATATAGTAGATTTTGTAGCATATACATCTGGTGGTGTTTCCTCGTGGAAGGATATATGGAATACAGCATGTGATTGTAATCAATGGTCACCATATATAAATACTGATGCTGAAGGTGTAAACTACGCAGTAGATTGGTCTTCAGGGCAAACAGGTTTCTCTTTAGGTCGGGATAGGTTTTCAACTGATAATGACAATATTCTCCATAATGCAAGAGATGATTGGAAATTATTTCGTGTTCCAACAAAAGGATATCAAAATGATGATATCCCACCTGCTGCTATTACTTATATTGTTGCAACTTATGGTGAAACAGAAGGTTCGATTAAACTTACATGGATAGTACCTGGTGATGATGAGTTCATTGGGGTAAATTATGGCAAGTATGAGATAAAATATGCTACATTTACAGTTGAAACTTCATCAACAGTATGGTGGCAACAGATTTCTAAAAGAAGTGAATACAGTGGGGTTGTTGAAGTTAAAATAGGTGTTGATATTTCAACAACGCAACCATATGAAACTGTAAGTTATACAATTACAAGATTGTTCCCAGGGTTAACTTACTACTTTGGAATAAGGACATACGATGATATAGGAAATGTTTCTGAGTTAGATTTGTATTTATCAAACAACGAGCCTGTTTTTGCAGTAGCGTTTGATACAATACCTGCAAAAGTTCAAAATCTTAATTTCTTTGTAAAAAACAAAACTATAGAATTTAGCTGGGATAAAAATAAAGAACTTGATTTTGACCGTTATGAGATATACTGTGATTCAGGGGTGGGATTATTCTTTGTTAGTGCTACTACAAATACTTGGTTTGAACACAAAGGATTAAAAAATGGGCTAACCTACTATTATGAACTTTATGCAGTAGATATTAAACAAAACAAAAGTTTACCAACTTTTGGTTACACAATACCAAAAATGTCACCTCCGACAAAACTTTCTGCCGAACATTATGGTTGGTATGTAAATCTTGAATGGCAACATTCAGTAGATTATACTGCTGATAATTTCTTAATGTATAAAATATATCGTAGTAGTTCTCAACACGGTTCTTATGTAAGTATATCAACTACTACTAATAATTTTTATAAAGATAACAATATTCAAAAAGGCAGTTGTTATTACTATTATATTGTATGTGTAGATAATGATTACATTGAAAGCGAACTTTCAAACATTGCAGTAGCTGTACCTGATCTTATTTCGCCAAAATTTGTACATATTTCAAAACTAACTTCTCGTGATTTAGCTAAAGATATTGCAAAAATTGACATTAAAGTTGTAGATGACAGGTTTGAAGAAGGAGATAGACAAGGTAAATTAGTTTCTTTAGAAGGAAAATATAAAGTTATTGGTTCTCAAGAAAAATATAGTGTAAAATTTGATCCAGATTTTATCGCAGGTTTAAAAGAATATACTGGTCAAGCAGAATTTGACTTCACTTTGATAACAATTGGTGATAAAGGTATAGAATATCAATTTATTGCAAAAGATGAAGTTAATATATCATCTTTTCCAATAGATGGAAGTTGGTATAAAGTTGAACTGCCTAAAGACCTACCTCAACAAAAGTTTATAACTGACCAAAACCCAGAGGTTGTTTTTGGTAGCAACGTTGAAGAAGTTATAATTTATGACCAATTTGGTAATAAAGTTTGGGGGAAAACTAAACAGTTTGAAAATCAACTGATAGTATGGAAAGGGAAAGATAAAAATGATAAAAATGTAGAATCAGGTACGTATATATATCAAATTAAAACAAAAGATGGGAAACGTAAGTATGGTGTAGTGATTGTAGTGAAGTGAACAGGTTTTTAGTTCAAAGTTTAAAGTTCAAAGTTAAAATTAAAAGTTTAAAGTTTAAGTAAGAGAAAAGAAGAAAAATGAACAAAATAAATAATAAAGAATTAAATTTTGAGAATTTAGAAGTGTATCAAAATTACTAAAAATTTTCCTAAACAAATACAATTTTCTTTAGCAGACCAATTAAGAAGAGCATCGTTGTCAATTTGTAATAACATTGCAAAAGGATGTGGCAACACACGATAAAAGAAAAGAATTGTTTTACAATTACGTTTTAAACTCTGCAAGAGAATATTTCCCTGGTTTAGAAATTACTCTAAAACAAAATTTGATAACTAATAAAATATATTCAGGTTTAAGGGAGGAATGTTTGATTATTTGTAAAATGTTAAAAAAGTTAATTATCTCATTAGATAAAACTAGAATAAAAAATTTGTGTTTTTTAATCTTCTTTAAACTTTTAACTTTTAACTTTCAACTAACAGAGGCAGCTTTTCAAAATACAGCATGGTCTGTTTCTGCAGAGAGTATGGGTGGTGTTGCTGTTGCTTACAGCAATGAACCGTTTGGCGTTTTTTATAATCCAGTAAATATTGTAAATGTTGAAACTAAAAGTTTACAAATTGCTTATTTAAAACCATATCTTGCTTTAGAAAATATTGATATAAATTTAAACACCATTGCTTTTGTGTTACCTAAAAAATATGTGTCTTTATCAGCAGCAGTTGGGATGTATAATGTGAACAATTTGTATTATGAAACTACAACTATTTTTTCATTTAGTACAATATTGAAAAAATTTTTTGATAACTTACCATATATATCAATTGGGACAAATTTAAAATTTTTAACAAAAAGATATAAATTTGATGAAGGAATTTTAAACTATCAACCAGAACTAAAAAATAAAAATTCAACAACTGTTTTCTCAACAGATATCGGATTAATTACAAAAATGCTAAAAGATAAACTTTCGTTAGGAATAGCAATAAAAGATGTTAACCAACCTAATGTGGCTGTAGTCTCATCTGAAGATATTGTTCCTTTGACAGTAAGTTTTGGTGGAACATATAATATTGGCGATATAAAAACAATACTATATTTTGAAGATTTTACTGTAGGGTGTGAACTAAGATATAGAAACCAAACATGGGGAACTACACAATCAAAACTTTTTTATGGGATAGGATTTCAAACTTATTTTAATTTTCATACAATAGCAATTCGTGCAGGAATAAATAAAGAATCTATAAATTTTGGTTTTGGATATAATGGTATAAAACTTTCGCAAAAAATTCTTATGAATATTCAATACGGATTCGGTTTGTCAACAGTTGTTTTTGACAATTCTGCTGGTACACATAGGATCTCTTTTGAGATACAACTCTAACAGAAGTCGATATTTGAATGTTGGCTTTTGGAGTGTTGTTATTAAACGGCTGCTCAAAAATAAATTGTAAAGGCAGAAAATAAAAAATAATAAAGAAAGGTTGTATTATGTGATGTATACAATCGTATTTATTGTATTTTTAATACCTTCTTTTTTTTCATCTTTACTATTATATTCACAGATAAATGTTTATTTTACTGACCCGTATAACGATGTCCCATCAATAAGTTTTCTTTCAACGGCGAAAAAACCTATTGATTTTGCATTAAAAGATTTTATTGATTCTGTATCACCACAAACAACAATGTATGTTTGCATTTATGAAGTGAATAATACTACAATAACTACTGCGATAGATACCGCAGTGAACCGCAGGGTAAAAATTTATGCTATTTTTGGCAAAGATGTTTCAACATCTGTATTCAAAAGTAGTTTTGAATATAAAAAGATTGGTTTTTCATCACAAATTATGCATAATAAATTTGTTGTAGTAAAAAGTTCAAAGGTATGGACTGGTTCTTATAACTTCACAGTTTCAGCTACATATGACCAAGATAATTTTGCATTAGAAATTTTTTCTAAAGAACTTGCAGAAATTTATGAAAAAGCATTTCTGTATATGTGGGATCATGGTAATGATATAACCATATCCACAAGGATTGCTGAGTTTAATAATAAATCTGTTGATTTTATTGACGGGACAAAAATTACTGTTTATTTTAATCCGTATTCACAAAATCCACAGTTAAAAAATGTTTTAATAGACAACTGGTACGATGTTTTTGAAGAAAAACCAAAAATAAAAAATTTATATTTTACAGTTGCATGGTTTACTTTGGAAGATGTTAGTGATATCATTAAAATGTTAAGAGATAAAAATGTAGATATTTTTGGTATCATTGATGATGATAGCCAAAATTTTAGTATGTATCAAAAATTAAGAAATTATGGTATATCAATATATTTTGATGCAAGAAGAACTTTTTATGGTGAAGGGCTTATGCATCACAAGTACTGTGTTGTAGATCCGTTTACAAAAAATGCAAAAGTTATCTGTGGTTCTGCAAACTGGTCTGATGCAGCATTAACTTCAGAAAGTAATAAAAATTATGAAAACCTTCTTGTGATAGAATCACAAAAAATTGCAGAAGTGTTTTATAAAGAATTTTTAAGGTTATACAACAAGACTGTTTCACAACAAGTTTCTACTTCTTTATCCGATGAGATGATTGAAAATATAATTTTTTATCCAAATCCTGTAAAAGAAAAACTTAATATAAAGTTTAAACCAAACTTCAGTGTTAAAGAAATAAAACTTTTAATAGTTTCGTTATACGGTGTAAAAATTTATGAAAAAAATTTAGATTTTGTTTCTGGGATAGAAAACAAAATTGAAGTTGAGTTACCAAAAGATATTTCTTATGGATTATACAATATCATTCTTCGTGTTAAAGGTTTTAATGTTCAAAAAGATTATGTTAAGAAGATAGTTGTGAAGTGAGTAGGTATAAAAACAACAGTGGACAGCAGGTTGTGAAAATAAAAAAACAAAAAAATATTTTCGTTATTCTATTTAAGTATTGTAGAAACTTTTTGTTATTTATTACACACTGTTTTCATTTTGTACTTTTTTCCTACATGCTACTTACTATATACTTTCTTGTTTTCTTTTCACCTGCTTATGGTTTTCTCTTTGAGCCATACTTCCTTGCATATTCAGCAGAAGAGACAGTTTATATGCAAGCATTAAAAGTTTTGTCTGAAGGAAAAGAATCAGCTGGGAACAACCCTGCAGGTTGCGCTCTTGAAAATAAAAAATCTGTTTCTTTTGGATTCACAAGTTTGAATTTAAAAGATAATTTATCAAGTATAAAATTGTTTTTGCCCAAAAAGATTGCTAATTTAGTGATATCTTTGAAACATGCAAACTTTGGTGAGACAGAGTTTGTTTCAGAAAATTTTGATGTAAAAAAAGATAGATTGTATTCTTTAATTTTAAATACATCTTTAGGTAAAGAAATGTTTATACCAGGACTGTTTTTAGGGATTGATTTAAATTTTGGTAATATGAAACTTGATGAAACAATACAAACATTTGGTACTTTGTGTGGAACAAGATATATGATAAATTTTGGTTCGATAGAACTTCATCTTGGATCAATTTTTGGTTCATATTTTGCTAAAAATGAGAATCTATTTTTTTATGCATTTGGTATAAAATATTATCTTCCTGAATACAAAAGTTTTTTATCTTTAGCTTATAACAAAAATGTTTATGAATTTTTAACTATAACATTTGAAATGGACTTGATAAAAAATTTCTTGTTAATTATTGGATATGAAGCTTTTAGCCGACAATTAAATGTCAGCTATTCTTTAGGTGGGGAATTTAAGATAAAAAATTTTGAGTTCATTTTATCAACAAGATATAATATAAATTTATATCCTACACTAAGTTTATCAATAAGTTATTCATTATGAATAAAAAATTCTTTTTTATTTTATTTTTTTTAATTTTCCCATTTATCGTTCACTCTTTACCACCATTAATAATAACAGAAGTTGCACCAGGTGAAGCATCAACAAAAGATTGGATTGAAATTTTTGTTTCTTCTTCAGGTAATTATAACGGATATAAAATCTACAGTGGTTATCCAAAAAGAGTAATAAAAATCTTACCTTCAAGAGAATATAAAAGAGGTGATATCATAGTAATCATGATGAACACTTCTTTAGAAGATGCGCAAACAAAACAAAATTATTGGATATTTTATTCTACTGATACAACAGGGCTTTATGATTCTGAGGGTTTTGTGTATATTACTACTCCTTATGACAACTGGATCGATGCAGTTGGTTGGTCAAACAGGGATGGTTCTATAGCAAAAGATGCAATAGACGCTTATAACGAAATGAAACAAAACAATATGTGGAAAGAAGGTCCTCAAGTCGCTGACGGGAATAACGATGTTGAAGTACAGAACTCTTTGGTTGACTGGTCATTAGGTGCAAAAACAGATGCTGCGTCTATACAAAGACGGAAAGATTTTTTTGGCTTACCAATGGATGCTGACTCAATCTATGATTGGTATTATTCAAAAATAGCAACTTTTGGATACGGATATAAAGAAGTTGTTTCAGAAACACAAAAAATAGTTGAAGTTGATAAAAACACAAATCCGTTTTGTCCTGAGGATATAAACAATAGTTTTGTGAAAATAAATTTTAATATAGAAGATTTTGATGCAAAAAAAACTATAGTTATTTACGATATCACAGGCAAAGAAATTATAAAACTATTAGATAAAGATAGATTACCCAATGGCGACCTTTCAACATATTCTTCAGTGAGGGCAGGAAGTATAACTTGGGATGGTAGAGATTCATCCTCTAAACGTGTTCCAACTGGTGTATATATTGTATATTTTGAAGCGTATAATCCTACAAATGGTAAAAGATACATTAGTAAAGATGTTGTTATTGTAGGGAGGAAGTGGTGATAGTGATGTTAAAAGTGAAAAAGTTGAAAGTTTTAACAATAGAAAATGTAAGACAAGGATTTATCCTTGCAATAATTTAAGTTTTTGTGTCGTAATTAGTATGGATTGAATCGTCAGTTACAAAAAACTTTGCTCTGGTCCTTTATGCAAACTTAAAAGTTTGTCCTACATTTTTAGAAGAAAAAATGAACTTTAAACTAATTTATATCTACATATTTATACATTTACTTATTCACACATTTACTACTTATCTTTATCCTTTATTTGAAGAAAAAGATCTTTTTGCAAACACTGCAGCGTTATGTAATGCGTATACAGCTGCTGATGACAATGTTGTTTGTGTATATTATAACCCAGCAGGTATTTTCAATATACCAAAAGGTGGTTTCTATTTTTCAAATACAAAATTTTATAGTATTGACGAACTTGCATCAAATACAATATCTGTTTCTTTAGATGTTAAACATTTTGGCAAAGTTGGTTTTTTGTATAATATTTTTGGTTTTGATTTGTATAAAGAAAACTTATTAAAATTTGTTTATGCGAACAGTATTTTAAGAAAGATTTCGTTTGGTATAGGAATTAATTCTTTATCTGTGAATATAAAAAACTATGGTTCTAAAAGTTTCCTAAGTATTGATTTAGGTGTTTTAGCAGAAGTTACAAGAAGTTTTCTTTTAGGATTTTATATAAAAAATTTTGATATACCAAAAGTTGCTGAAGATGAAATTGTTACACATACACTTGTTACAGGAGCGAAAATTGCTCCTTTAAAAGATGTGTCAACATATATTGATGTTGTAAAAAAAACAGAACAAGATGTTTTTGCAAGAATTGGCGAAGAAATAAAACTTAATATAATAGATAGTTTGATAACAATATTTCGTTGTGGTGTTGAAATAGCAACAAAGGTCAAACCTGCAAAATATGCGGTTGGTTTCGGGTTAGGATATAAAATAGGTTCTTCAGAAATTATAATTGATTATTCTTATTTGTTACACACAATTTTAGGTAGCCAATATCTTGTTTCTTTAAGCATAAGTTTTGGTAAAAAAGAAAAAGAGTTTTTTGAAGAAATAAAACCTACAGGACAAAAAAGAAAAGCAGCGGTCAAAAAAATAGAACTTCAACCAAAATCTATAAATATTAATACTGCAACTATAGAAGAACTTGCAGAACTGCCTGGTATTGGTCCATCAACTGCACAAAAAATTGTTGAATATAGACAAAAGATAGGAAAATTTATTTCTGTTGAACAGCTGCTTGAGGTACCTCGTATCGGTACTCTTACGCTACAAAGAATAAAACCATATATAACTGTTGAAGTAGAAGAAAAACAAATACAAGAAGTAAAACCAGAAGTTGAAAAGAAACAAAAAGAAGAACAGTTGTTTATTCCACCACTTGATCTACCATCACAAGAAAAAATAGAAGTAAAAGAAGAAAAACAAAAGTTTAATTTGAATACTATAACAGAGGAAGAGTTAATTAATTTAGGTTTCTCTTCAACTGCTGCAAAAAATGTTATAAGATATAGAATAAAAGTTGGTAAATTTAAATCAGTTGATGAACTATATAAAATACCATTTGTTGAGAAATCGTTGGTTGATAAACTTAAAGAAAAGTTTTATGTTGAATAAATAATGGTTGTAATATTATTCTTAATTTCAATTTTTTGTTTTCAAAACTTATTCTGTGTAGAATTCAAACTTAATTCTTCAACACATACAACAGAAAAATTTTTGTCTGAAGAAGAACAAACATTAGAAGAATTATATGAAGAAATTGATAAAATAGAAGAAGAAACAGTTAGTGTTTATTTTCAAGAAGAGATACATTTATATCAAGAAGATGAAGGTTTTTTAGAATCATTACAGCAAAACCCGTTGGATTTGAACACTGCAACTTATCTTCAACTTAAATCTCTTCCTGGTATAACTGATGAGTTAGCACGGAAAATTGTCCGTTATAGAAGGTTAAATCCGTTTAAATCAAAATCTGAACTTAAAAAAATTGTTGATGCAGAGGTTTATAATAAAATATCACCTTTTGTTATTGTAGATAAAGTAAAAAAAGCAGCACAACTTAACGGACAAGTAAGAATAAGATTTTATCCTGAAGAAAAGACAGAAATTAAAACATATTATCAACCTAAAGAAAAGTTTGAACAACCATATTATTTTTACAATAGGACACAACTTTCTTATGGTGATAAACTTTCGTTAGGATATGTTTTTTTACATAAACCTAATGAAAACGTCCCTTCTTTAGAAAGTTTCAGTTATCTACTTCGTAAATGGTGGGTAAGGTTAAACTCAATAGGTCTGTTCGATAAAATAATTTTTGGTAATTACAAAGCAGGGTTTGGTTATGGTATGGTGTTTCACGAGAACGCTGCTGTATCAAATTTAGTAGGTTCTGTTAAACCGAAGATGCGTGGGTTAAGAGAAGATAAAAGTACTGCGGATAATGCATATCTTTATGGTTTGGGTTTTGAAAGTAATATAGGTAATCTTGAATATTCCATTTTTTATTCGCAGAAAGATTTGATCACAAAAACAACTGTGTTTACAGAAGTTGTTCAAACAGATGAAGAAGAGCAAACAATTGTTTCTTCCTATACAATTGACGATTTAATTGACATTCGTAACGACTATGTTGAATATGATAAATATTTGTTAGATTATGATGTAAACATAGAAACATCAACAATTAACAAACTGCCAAAAAGAAAAGTTCAAGAACAACTTGTAGGAATAAATTTTTTGTTCCCAATAGATGTATTTAAAATAGGTTTTTGTGGGTATTATGCAAGATATGACAACCCTTTTGATCCTGATAAAACAAAAGTTTCTGGCTATGATCTTGTAGACAAGTATTCAGAACGATGGAGGTATGTTTATCGCGGGGATAACTTAGTAGTAGGAAGTTTATATTTTGAGTTTCCTTTAGATAAACTTATATTTTTTAGTGAATTAGCACAAAGTAAAGCATATTTTTCACAACAGTCAACTTCTACATTTTCTTCACAACTTGGTAGTGGAGTAAACCTGGGTATTCTTTTATTTTTAAGTCGAACAAAGTTTTATTTGTTATACACATATCTTGAACCAACTTTTTATTCACCATTAGGTATACCAATAAAAATTTATGATTATCCTAACAGTCAACGAGGTATAAAAATTGGTAATAGTTATAAATTCAAAAATGGTGAGATAAACTTTTCATATGGTACAGCTGAATTATTTAAAGGTATCTGGAGTGGACATTGGAGTTCTGAACAACCACGGTTCCCATCAAGATATAACGAAATTTTTTTTGAAACAAAATATAAAGTTTTTAAAGATATTGAACTTTATTTCAGAACAATAGATGATTTAAGAGAAAGATACATAGACTTAAAAACTTATGGTCTTTCATTAGAACAGCAACTTGTTCAAACACAACAGTTAAGGATAAAAAATAGGTATCAAGTGTCAACAAGTATATTAAAAGACACAATATTAAAGATAAGATATGACCATCAATGGCAAAAGTTTATAGATTACGGAAAATCATATTATGGTGAACAACTTTGTGCTGAACTAAAATATAAATTTTGGGGTTTTACAATAAACAGCAGATTCTGTATTTTTAATTCTGATGAACAAGTATATTTAAGTTATCTTGAGCCAAAATGGTATAACTTGTATATGTTAGAAACTGAAGAAAATGCTGGGGGAGATAAATTTTATTTTACTTTTTCATACAAAATTTCAAAAAATAAAATTTTGTGGCTCAGGTATAGATATAAGTTTTATACAACAAAAGTTGTTGATCCGACAGATACTGAATTTAGAATACAAATAGATTATGGGTTTTGATTTTCTTGTTTTTTTAAAGCTGCGGAGGGGGTGTGCCCAATATAGTAATAATAAGTTGTGTTTAAACACTTATACTTTATTTTATATTCGGAAAATTGTTTGTAAAATGTCAGAATAAAAATTTTTTAAAAATTTTTTAAAAATTTTGTTGACAAAACACAAAATTTTGTTCTATATATATTATTAGGGCAGGGGTGGTTATTTATACATTCCCCAAAACTATGCCCTGAAAGGAGGTGAATAAAAATGATAAAAAAATCTAAAGGTTTTACTTTGATAGAATTAATGGTAGTAGTTGTTATACTTGGTATACTTGCGGTAGTTGTTGCGCCGAGAATCCCTGACCTTGTCAAAAAAGCAAAAGAAGGTGCTACAAAAGGTTCTCTCTCTACACTCAGGTCTACTTTGAACATATATTATAGTGATACTGAAGGATTTTATCCAGCAACTCATTGGAGTAAGGATGATGCTGCGGATGGATATAAAGATGTTAGTAATGTTCTTCACGAATCTTTAGTGCCAAAATATATAAAAGCAATACCTATGGTTAAATTACCTACTGCTCATAAGGACGATTCTGATAGAGTAATTGTATACAAAAATCTTCCTTCAACTCTTACAGATGAAGATTTGGGCTATGGTTGGGGATATGGTTCCGTATATGGGACTGAGACATATGGAAATATAATTGTTAACTGTATACATACAGATACTAGTGAGAAATATTGGTATGAATATTGATCATTTAAGATAGGCAGCTTGGTGGTTAGCCAGGCTCCCTATTCTCGTTTTTATTAATAAAAAAAATAAATGTTTTTATTCTTAGTATTTATATTAGGTCTTATCTTTGGTAGTTTTGCAAATGTTTTAATTTATAGGATACCGCGCAAAATTTCTATCCTTTATCCAAATTCGTTTTGTCCACATTGTGGCTCATCTATAGTTTGGTATGATAATATACCACTATTAAGCTATATTTTTCTTTCTGGTAGATGTAGGATTTGTAATAAAAAAATTTCTTTACAATATCCCATTGTTGAACTTTTATGTGCAATTTTATCTGTGTTTGCATATTTGAAATTTGGTATTGATAAAATGTGGATTTTTTTTAATTTATTTTTTATTCTTTTGGTTATAAGTGTTATTGATATTCAAACTACAGAGATACCTAATGTATTATCTTTTTATCTAATAATTTCTGGAATATTTTTTTCAATTTTTAATCCAGCCTTAGGTAAAAAAGTTTTGATAGGAGATACTATGTATATAAGATTAGTAAACTCGTTGATAGGTGGAATCTTTGGATTTGTAATTTTTTTCTCAATACAACTTTTAGGAGACAAAATTTTTAAGAGACCTATTTTAGGTGGTGGCGATGTAAAACTTTTAAGTGGTATTGGTACATATTTAGGTGTTCAATCGTTGTTGAAAATTATATTTTTTTCATCGTTAGTAGGGACAATTTATGTGTTTATTTTAAGCATTGTAAAGAAAAGAAAACTTTTTGGCGAGTACATCCAGTTTGCACCGTTTATTTCTATTGGTTGTCTAATATATGTATTCTTACTTTAAATTTTTGTTTTAAAGGTTTTAAAAATTTGTAATGTAGAGGAGTAAGACCGTCTAGAAACAAACTTTCTTCCAATGGTAAAAGGTCACAACCAACACATTTGTTTGTAGTATAACTTCTTTCTAAAACAAAGTTGTCATATATTGGTGACCCCCAAAAAATTGTTTGATAAGAATTAAAATTTTTTATTTTTAAAACTTTATCTAAACTTACCCATTCAGTCCCAGTATAAATTTCTATTTTTAATTTTGGAGAAAATTTCTTTGTATAAATTTTATCCCATAATTGCCAATCTATCATTGCAAATGCTGTCTGTAGTTCTCTAAGCGAAGATGAAGTTGTGAACACACAAAAATCTTTTAGCCATGGGTAACCATTAAAATAAAATAGAAAATATTTTTCTTTCAACGAAAAGTTTGGCATTGCATCAAATATAATAAATCTGTTTTCTTTTGAGACATAAATTGTTGGGAAGATATTTTTTTGTTTTTGTTTACAGTTTGAAAGAAAAACACAAGGTAAGCTTAAAAAAATAATTATTAGTTTTTTCATTTTTGATAAATATAATTTTGTCTTTAACAGTTGTTTTTAGATACAAAATTTTATTATTAAGTTCAACTATGGTGAGTGAAACGTATCAAAAGATTTTTGTATGTTTACTTTGTATTTTTTTTGTTTTAGTTCCTTTATTGCCAGATGTACAAATTTCTCGTCCAAAGTTGTTGTGTATAGAATTGATAAGTTTTCTTTCATTGTGTATGTACTTTATTTTTGTGATATTTGAGAATAAGGTTTTATATCCTAAAAACAAGGTTTTTGTTTTAGCTTTTGTATTTTTGGTATATATTTTGTTAAGATATTTCTTTTTTTCAGATAGAACTGTTGCATATAACGAAATAAAAAGGTGGGTATTAAGCTTTTGGTTGTTATATTTGATAAGCGTTATTGGGGAAAGAAATTACAAAATTTTGATAACTTTTTATATTATTGGAAGTTTTTTATCAGTGTTATATGGTTTGTTGCAACATACAGGCGGAGTATATAGGATACAAGTACCAAAGTTTGACCGTGTGATGAGCATGTTTGGCAATCCAATATTTTTTGCAGTACATATAATAAATTTTTTACCAATAGTTTTTGGTAGAATATTGGTAGAAAAAAATTTTTTTATCAAAACGACATACTTTATAATTTTTGTTATTTCACTAATAACTCTTTATTATACAAAAACACGTGCTGCGTTTATTGGTTTGTTTGTTTCTATCGCGATGTTTATTTACTTAATGTTAACACGAAAACAGAAAGTTAAGTATTTACTTTCTTTGTTTTTTTTATTTTTTATATTTGTTTTTGTAACAAAAAATATTTGGTTAAGACAACAAGCACACATTTTAATCTGGCGTGATAGTATAAAGATGTGGTTGTCAGAACCATTTTTTGGTGTAGGTCTTGGTAAGTTTCATATAGAATTTGTTAATTTTGCGTCAGAAGAATTAAGAAAAATATGGCCTCAGAGACAATGTATCATTAACGATGCACATAATGAATATATCCAACTACTTGTTGAGAATGGTGTTTTTGGATTTATAATTTTTTTGTTGTTTTTATTTTATTTTTTTAAATTTGTGGTTAAATTTGTTAAAGAAACAACTAATTTTGAACTTAAGATAATAACTTGTTCTTTGTTATGTGGAGCAGTAGCTGTTTTGGTACAAAACTTTTTTAGTGTTGATTTACGCTTTATTATTTCTAATGTATATCTGTTTATAACATTGGGATTTATTTTTGGTTATACTTCTGAAGTTAAACAGAAAGAATTAATATTTAATTCTTTAGTGTTGAAAACTTTTAGTTTAATAATATCTCTTTTTGTTTTAGGCATTATTTCGTTTTCGTTAAAACAGAAGACATTAAGTTTTTTAAGTTTGTTACATTTTACCAAAAACGGAATCAAATTTAGAATTGATGATACAGGAGGAGGATTGTTACAACAAATTTTACGACCATATCTTGCTTATTATAAGTTGAAACAAGAAAAAGATTTTTTTGATGAAAAAATATTAGATGCTTTAAACACTATAAAAGAACTTGAAGAACTTAAACAAAAATATCCTAATAAATCCATAATTTATGAAAAGTTAGCTTGGGTTTATGCTAAAGAAAGAAATTTTCAAAAAGCAGTAGAGAATTACTTAATAGCAATAAAACTTAATCCTAATTCGTATTCAGCATATAACAACCTTGGTAACATAATGTTCCTTACAGGAAATAGACAAAAAGCAGTTGAGTTTTATAAAAAATCTATTGAAATTAACCCAAACCAAATTGATTCAAGGTTAAACTTAGGAATTCTATATTATTATGAAGGAGAATTAAATCTTGCTGCTGAACAGTTTAAAAAGGTTTTAGAGCTTGATCCAAATAATGAAAAAGCTATAGTTTATCTTAAGAAAATGAGAGAATAACAATTTTGAATGTATTAAATATAACCAAAATTTGCATATGAAACAAGAAAGTTTATGTCAACATTTTGGTATCTGTGGAGGATGTCAATCACAAGATATAGATTATAATCTACAGGTTTTCCAAAAACAAAAATTTATAGAAGAAAAATTTAAAGATTTTGAAATTGTTGAACTTTGTCAAATAATTCCTTCACCACAAATATGGTATTATAGAAACAAAATGGAATTTGTTGTTGGTAAAGAAAAAACAGGTAAGATTGTTTGCGGATTACGAGAGAAAGGAAAGTTCTATAAAATTGTTGACCTTGCTGAATGTAAAATAAGTTTTGAAAAAACATCACAGATACTTAACATTTTTAAAAATTGGGTCAAAGAGTGTTCATTTGAACCATATAATCTTATAACTCACAAAGGTAAAGTAAGGTACCTTGTTGTAAAAGAAGCAAAAACAAATAACAAAATTTTGTTAAATCTTATAGTTACAGGAACAAAATATCAAATTGAACATAATGAATACAACTTTTATACATCTTTTGTTGAAGAATTTAAAAAAATACCAAATGTTGCTTCAATATATTTGTCAATAAACAACAAGTTGTCTGACAATGCCGTTGCTGAAGAAATTTTACATTTATACGGTGAAAAATACATAGTTGAAGAGATAAATGGAGTTTTATATAAAGTATATCCACAAACTTTTTTACAAACAAATACGAAATGTTGTGAGTTGTTATACAAAGTTGTTTTAGACGAAGTTGAAGAAGGTAATGTTTTAGACATTTATTGTGGGAGTGGGGGGCTTGCTTTACAAATTGTTAAACATAAATCATATGTAGATAAAATAATAGGAGTAGATTCCTCTAAAGAAAACATTGATACTGCAAATGAAAACTGCAAAATAAATAACTGTACTGACAATATAGAGTTTGTATGTTCAACTGCAGAAGAATTTATACAAAAATTGTGGAAGTCAAAATTTTTGACAAACCTTTCAACTGTTATTGTAGACCCGCCAAGACCAGGTTTGAGTAAAAGAGTAAAATCAATACTTTTAGATTTGTCTGTGAACAAAATAATTTATGTTTCTTGTAATCCTAATACACTTTATGAAGATTTGAAAATTCTTCTTAAATTTTATAAAATAAAAAGATTAGTACCTATTGATATGTTCCCTCATACACCACATGTGGAATTAATTTGTGTATTAGAACACAGATAGTAGAAAAAATGTGAAAAAGTAAGAAAGTTAAAAGTTGAAAGTTGAAGGTTGAAAAATGAAAGAATTATTGTTACAACTTAATGAACAACAACGTGCCGCAGTAGAATATATTTATGGTCCTATGGTAGTATTTGCTGGTGTAGGGACAGGTAAAACACGAGTGATTACATATCGTATTGCATATTTGTTAAGTTTAGGTGTTGATCCGTATAACATATTAGCTGTTACTTTTACGAATAAAGCTGCTTGTGAAATGAAAGAAAGATTATCCTCTCTTTTCCCATATAAAGCCGAAAAAGTGTGGATCTCAACTTTTCATTCTTTATGTGCAAAAATACTGTATACTGAAGCAGAAAATTTTGGTATAAAAAGGAATTTTGTAATCTATGACGAAGAGGATTCTGTAAAGCTTATTAAAGAATGTATTAAAGAAATGTCAATACAGCATATTGGACTTTCAGTATATGATATATACGACACAATTTGTAGAGCAAAGGATAATTTAATTGATCCTGATTCATATAGAATTAACACCATTGTTTTTCAACAATATCCAAGAGAAATAATCGCTGAAATATACTTAAGGTATCAAACAAAGCTACAACAAAATAATGCGTTAGACTTTAGTGATCTTATAATGAAGACAGTTCAGTTTTTAAAAGATGAAAAATTTACTGAGATAAGAAATAAATATGCAGAGAGGTTTAAATATATACATGTTGATGAATTTCAAGATGTTAACCATGCACAGGTTGTATTGCTAAAAATTTTGTCTTCTGTCCATCATAACATATGTGTAGTAGGTGATGATGATCAAAACATATATTCTTGGCGTGGTAGCGATGTGAAATATTTGTTAAACTTTAAAAAAGAATTTTCTACACAAGATCTTCAGGTTAAAGAATTTAAAATTACTCAAAATTATAGATCAAAAAAAACTATTTTAGAAGTTTCAAACAAACTTATAAGTCATAATAAATTTAGAGTAAAAAAAGAACTTTTTAGTAATATTGAAGGAGATTTTAAAAATGATATAAAAATAAAACAATGTCAAAACGAATATGATGAAGCAGAATTTGTAGCAAAAGAAATACTTAAACTGCAACAAATACCAGAGTTTAAAAACGCATCAGTTGCTGTTTTGTACAGGACAAACTCACAATCTCGTATTTTTGAAGAAGTGTTTAGTGAATATAAGATACCATACAAAATTGTTGGTTCGGTTGCATTTTTTGAAAGGAAAGAAATAAAAGATATAATAGCATACTTACGTGTATTAGTTAACCCTGAAGATAGTATTTCTTTAAAACGTATTATAAATACTCCACATAGAGGTATAGGTGAGACAACTATTCTTTATCTTGAAACTTTGGCTAAGGAAAATAAAACTTCTTTATGGGAACAAATTGTTAAGATTGATGATACGGAACTTTCGTTAAAAGTAAAAAATGCTGTATGGAAGTTTTTATCTTTGTATGATATGTTGAAAAAATACAAAGATACGATGTATCCGTCTGAATTTATAAAATTTTTAATTGAGAAAACTAAATACATTGATATGATAGGAGATAAAAATGAACGTATTGCAAATATTGAACAATTGGTAGATATTGCAAAAAGATTAGAAGTACAAAATAATATTTCTACAGTAGAAGATTTTTTAAATAATATCTCACTTTTTACATTAGCAGATACAGAAGAAAAAATTGAGTTTAAAAACCAAAGTTTTAATTTGAAAGAAGTTGTTTTGATGACATTGCATGTAGCAAAAGGGCTTGAGTTTGATGTGGTTTTTATAGTAGGTTTAGTTGAAGGTATTTTACCTATTTGGTGGGTTAAAGAAGAAAATATTGGATATAAAAGTCCAATTTATCTGTTTAATAAAAATACAGATCTTTTAGGTATAGAAGAAGAACGAAGGTTATGTTATGTTGGTATTACACGAGCAAAAAAAATGTTGTATTTAACATATTATTTAAAACGTTCATTGTGGGCTGAAGAACAACCTTCTGTTCCGTCAAGATTTTTAGAAGAGATTTTAAAAGAATCTGGGAAATTTAAGTTTACACAATTTAATGTTGTTCCTGAAACTGAAGAAATAGAAAAAGTTGATTTTTTAACAACCGGAGAATATGTTGTACATGATAGGTTTGGTATAGGAAAAATAGTAGATATTTTAAAAGAACCACCATATGATAAAGTTGTTGTGGTGTTCCAAAACGGGCAAAAGAAAAAATTAAGTTTAAAACATACAAAACTTAGAAAACTTAAAGGGTATAACATTAATCAATGAAAAAAATCTCTAAAGAAGAAGTACAACATATTGCATATCTATCACGGCTAGCATTAACTGATGAAGAACTTGAACTATATTCAAAACAGCTAGAAGTTATATTAGAATACATGGACAAACTAAATAATATTGATACAACAAATGTTGAACCTGTCTCAAGTATCGTTATGTTATATAAAAACATAGAAAAAAAACCTTATTATAGAGAAGATGTGCCAAAAGAAAGTAACTGTAAAAAAGAAATACTACAAAATGCTCCACAAAGAGTTCAAAATTATTTCAAAGTAGAAAAAGTGATTGAATGATTTTATTTTTTAGGAGGAAATTATGGCAAGAAGATGTTTATTATGTAATAAAGGTCCAAAAGCAGGCAAAAATGTTGCCCATTCTAAAAAGACAACCCCAAGAAGGTTCCTGCCTAATGTCCAAAAAAAAGTTTTTAGGTTTAAAGGAAAAGTTTATAAAGGATATATTTGTACAAGATGTATGAGGACTTATAAGTCAGAAATAGTATATCTCTAGTAATGAATAATAAGAATGTTCTAAAGATTAAAGATACTGAAATAGAGATTTTATTTTTAAATGTTTATAAAAAAACCGTAGCGGATAATGTTTGTAAAATTGATGATTTAAAATTAGAAAACATAAAAGAAGTTCTTAAAAATTTTTTTAAAAAATTAAATAGACATGTAAACTCTGTCACAATATTTGTTAGCACTAAAAATAAGATAGATAAAACTGTTTTAGTTTCGGCTACAAAAGTTATTGTCGAAGAAATAACAAAGTTCGTTCTTGAAAACAGAGATTTTTTTATAAAGAAAATATCAATAATTTTAAACGATAAAAAAATTTATAAAATTTTTTCTAAAATTGCTTCTGACCATATCGGATATATTAATAGGAAAATAGGTCTTTATCCAATACCTACCGTTGATATAATAATTGAAGTAAAGACCAAAAATAAAAAAGGTGTTGTTTTAATAGAGAGAAAAAATCCGCCGTATGGATGGGCGATACCAGGCGGTTTTGTTGAATATAACGAATCGTTAGAATTTGCTGCAATAAGAGAAGCAAAAGAAGAAACAGGACTCAAGATAAAAAATTTAAGACAGTTCCATACTTATTCAGAACCAGGTCGTGACCCAAGATTTCATACAATATCAACTGTGTTTATAGCAGAAGCAAATTCTTTACCTAAAGCAGCTTCAGATGCAAAAAATGTTGTTGTTGCAACAAAAAAAGAAATTTTGTCAGGTAAATACAATCTCGTTTTTGACCACAAAAAAATTTTAGAAGATTATTTTAAAACAAAAAGGACAAAAATATGAAGGTTTTAGTTACTGGCGCAGCAGGGTTTATAGGATTTCATTTGGCTAAAAGGTTGTTAGAAGAAAATTATGATGTTATAGGTGTAGACAACTTGTGTCCATACTATGATGTTAAATTAAAAATTGATAGAATAAAACAAATAGAAAACTATAAAAATTTTAAATTTATAAAATCAGATTTGAAAGACAAAGAAGAAGTGTTTAATTTGTTTAAAGAGACAGGTTTTGATTATATTTTACATATGGCAGCTCAAGCAGGTGTAAGATATTCATTAAAAAATCCTTATCAATATATAGATAGCAACATTCTTTCAACTGTAAATCTTTTTGAAGCGACAAAACTTTATCCAACAAAACATTTTGTTTTAGCATCAACAAGTTCTGTATATGGAGCAAACAAAAGTATACCTTTTTCTGTACACCATAATGTTAATCATCCAATATCGCTATATGCAGCAACAAAAAAATCTGCTGAACTTATAGCTCATACTTACTCTGCTTTGTTCAATATCCCAACTACTGTGTTAAGATTTTTTACAGTATATGGACCATGGGGAAGACCTGATATGGCCTTGTTTGTTTTCACAAAAAATATTATTGAAGATAAACCAATTGATGTATATAATTATGGCAAAATGAAAAGAGATTTTACATACATTGATGATGTTGTGGAGAGTGTGGTTCGTATTATGAAAAAGATACCGCAGCCGGATCCTAACTGGGATGCGACAAATCCTGATCCTGCAACATCGTTTGCACCATATAAAATTTACAATGTTGGGAACAACCAGCCAGTTGAATTGATAAGATTTATAGAAATTATAGAAGAATGTTTAGGGAAAAAAGCTAAAAAAAATTTTCTTCCATTACAGCCTGGCGATGTTGTGGAAACATATGCAGATATTGATGAGTTGGTAAAAGATATAGGATATAAACCGCAAACACCAGTTGAAGTTGGAATTAAAAGATTTGTTGAATGGTATAAAGATTACTATAAAATTTAAAATAATGAAAGTTTTGTTTATTTTTGGCACTCGACCAGAAGCAATAAAACTTGCTCCGTTGATCATAGAGTTTAAAAAATATAAAAATTTTATAACAAAAGTTTGTGTCACTTCTCAGCATAAAGAGATGTTACAACAAGTAATCAAGTTTTTTGATATATCTACAGATTATGATCTTTCAATCATGGAACATAATCAAACTTTGTTCCAAATTACATCGAAGATTATTCAAAGAATAGAGTCAGTCCTTGACGATTTTAAACCTGATATAATTTTTATTCAAGGTGATGCTTCTTCAGCTTTTTTAAGTGCATTAGCTGGGTTTTATAAAAAAATAAAAATTGCACATGTTGAGGCTGGGTTGAGATCTTATAACAAATACGCTCCTTTTCCTGAAGAAATAAATCGTGTTTTAATTTCGCGTATAGCAGATTACCATTTTGCACCCACTGTTTTAGCAAAAAAAAATTTGGAAAAAGAAGGAATTAGAAAAAATGTTTGGGTAGTAGGTAATACTGTTATAGATGCATTATTGTTAGCATTAAAGATTGTTAAAAATTCTGATGACAAATATAAAAATTATTTTAAATTTTTAGATTTTAACAAAAAGATAATTCTTGTGACCGGTCATAGAAGAGAAAGTTTTGGTGAACCATTTAGACAAATATGTTTAGCGATAAAAGAGATAGCACAAAAGTTTAAAGATGTAGAAATTGTATATCCTGTTCATCTTAATCCAAATGTTAGGAAACCTGTTTTTGAGATATTGGCTGGATTAAAAAATGTTCATTTGATAGAACCACTATCTTATCCACATTTTGTTTGGTTATTAGAAAAATCTTATTTAGTACTTACTGATTCTGGTGGGATACAAGAAGAAGCGCCTTCGTTAGGAAAACCTGTGTTAGTTATGCGGGAGGTGACTGAAAGAATTGAAGGAATAAAAGCAGGTACAGCGAAACTTGTTGGTGTAAAAAAAGATAGTATTGTAGAAAATACTGTTGAACTTTTAACAAATAAGAATTTGTATGAAGGAATGGCAAAGAAGAAAAATCCTTATGGTGATGGAAAGTCTGCTAAAAGAATTGTAAAGATAATAAGTAAAATTTTGTAAACAATGGAGGAATGAAAAAAAGCATGAAGGTATATATTAATGGGAAATTTTATGAAAAAGAAGAAGCAAAAATTTCTGTGTTTGATCATGGATTATTATATGGTGATGGTGTATTCGAAGGTATTAGAAGTTATAATCGTCGTGTTTTTAAATTAAGAGAACATGTTGAGCGTCTTTATAATTCTGCAAAAGCTATTATGTTGGAGATACCGATTAGTAAAGAAGAAATGGAAAAAGCAATTATTGAAACTTTAAAAATTAACAATCTTTCAGATGCGTATATAAGAGTGATTGTTACTCGTGGTATTGGCGATTTAGGTCTTGATCCTAGGAAATGTTCTTCACCGTCAATAATTATTATAACAGACAAAATTGTTCTATATCCACAAGAGTTGTATGAAAAAGGTTTAGAAATAATTACCGTCTCTACAAGAAGAAATATTCCGACTGCATTAAATCCTGCTATAAAATCGTTGAATTATCTAAACAATATTTTTGCAAAAATAGAAGCGATACGTGCTGGTTGCGAAGAAGCTATAATGCTTAATTTTGAAGGATATGTTGCAGAATGTACCGGAGATAATATTTTTATTGTAAAAAATAATGTACTTATTACTCCACCGATATATGTTGGCGCACTACCTGGTATTACACGAGAAACTGTCATGGATATCGCAAAAACAAAACTTAAACTCTTAGTTAAAGAAGAACCATTTACTATATACCATGTATATGTTGCAGATGAATGTTTTCTTACAGGTACTGCTGCTGAAGTTATTCCTGTGGTAAAAGTGGATAATAGAATAATAAAAGATGGCAAGCCTGGAGAGATTACTAAACAAATTATTAGAGAATTTCACGAATTAACTCGTACCACAGGTGTGCAATATTAAAATTATAGGTCCAAATCTTTTCTCTCCATTAAAACATGTGTGTTAAAGAGATAAAAATAACAAAAATTTTGCCCTGTTTAGTAAACGAAAACAGAATTAGGTTCCATGCAGAACTTGATACAGATATTTCAGACTTTATGCCATATTTAAATAGAGTTATTAACGGGGCAATTTATAACCATCAAGCACATACTTTAACAATAAAAAAAGAAGGCCTTGTTACTTTGTATCCGAAAGAAATTGTTGCAGGACAAGTTAAGGATGTACAAACGGCATATAAAATTTGTGATTGGATAAAACAACAGATAAATTTTGTGTATGAGAACAAAGATAAAATAGAACCATTGTATGAACGTAGAGGACAAATTTCACCAGTTGAAATCTACAAGTTTCTTCCACAAAAGAATTGTAAGGAATGTGGTGAACAAACTTGTATAGCTTTTGCATGTAAAGTTTTGTCTGAAGAAAAAAGTATATTATTATGTAAACCACTTTTTGAGTTAGAATATGAAGAAAAAAGGAAAATGTTGTTTAAAATTTTAAAAGATTGTAAATATAAAATACCTGAAGTTTTCGTATGAACGAGTTTGTCCATTTACATCTGCATACAGAATATTCTTTATTAGACGGTGCATGTAGAATATTTGATAATAAAGAACAGCCTGCAGATATTTTTCTTCTTGCACAAAAATATGGTATGTCTTCTTTAGCAATAACTGATCATGGAAACATTTTCGGAGTAATAGAGTTTTATAAAGCAGCAACATCTTCCGGAATAAAGCCTATTATAGGATGTGAGATATATATTGATCCACAAGATATTGTTGCTGACCAAAGGAAAAGTTTTCATCTTACCGTACTTGTGAAGAATAATGATGGGTATAAAAACTTACTGAAGTTGTTAAGCAAAGGATATGTTGAAAATTTAGTTGCGTCAAAAGGTAAAATAAAAAAAGAGTGGTTTGAAGAATACAAAGAAGGATTAATTATTCTTTCTGGGTGTTTAGAAGGAGAAATACCTTATCTTTTGTTAAACAATAGACCTGAAGAAGAAATTAAAAAAGTTGTAGGTTTTTATATTGATGTTTTTGGAAGAGAAAATTTTTATATCGAACTTATGGATAACAATTTAGAGGAACAAAAGAAAGTTTTGCCCAAACTTTATGAAATAGCAAAAAAGTTTGATTTAAAAGTTGTTGCTACAAACGATGTTCATTATGTAAGAAAAGAAGATGCGAAACTACATGAGATTTTATTATGTATAGGTACAAGGACAACTTTAAACGATCCTAACAGGTTAAGATTTGAAACAGAAGAGTTTTATTTTAAATCTCCACAACAAATGATACAAATTTTTAAAGATTGTCCTGAAGCAATAAAGAACACTGTTGAAATTGCTCATCAATGTAATGTGTTGTTGGAATTTAATAAATTGTATTTACCAAAATTTGATTTACCTGAAGGAGAAACAGCTGACAGTATGTTAGAAAAACTTTGTTATGAAGGACTTAAAAGAAGGTTTGAACATATTAGTATAGAGTATACACAACGTTTACAGCATGAACTTGAAATAATTAAACAAAAAGGTTTCTCTGCATATTTTTTGATAGTACAAGATTTTGTTAACTATGCACGACAAAATAATATTATGGTGGGGCCGGGTCGTGGGTCAGGAGTGGGGTCTCTTGTAAGTTATTGTTTAAATATAACAGATGTTGATCCTGTTAAATACGGGCTATTATTTGAACGTTTCTTAAACCTTGCAAGAAAAGAATTGCCTGATTTAGATATTGATTTTGTAGATTATGGTAGAGACAAAATAATAGAATATGCAAAAAATAAATATGGAGAAAAAAATGTTGTACAAATTATTACTTTTAGTACAATGAAGATAAAAAATACTGTACGTGATGTAGCACGTGTATTAGGTTTACCTGTGAGTTTAGCTGATAAGATATCAAAGCTTATTCCCTCGCCTGATATGAGTGTAGAAGAAGCTATATCACAAGTTGAAGAAATCAAAGAACTTTATGAAAAGGATGAGAATGTAAAAAAAATTTTAGATTATGCAAAAGATATTGTTGGTAGGCCAAGACATACCGGTATACATGCATCTGGTGTGATAATTTCAAGTGGAGATATTACTGAACATACTGCATTGTTTAGAAGATCAAAAGAAGATCCCGTTACAACTCAATATTATGATGAGATACTTTTGGAATTAGGTTTGCTTAAAGTTGATTTTTTAGGGTTGAAAACACTTTCTGTTATTGAAGAAACAGTTAAGTTAATTGAACAATATCATGGTGTTAAAATTAATATAAACGAAATTCCTTTAGATGATAAAAAAACATTTAAACTTTTACAAGAAGGAGAAACAACAGGTGTTTTTCAGTTAGAATCCTTAGGGATGCAAGATTTGTTAAGAAAACTAAAGCCAACGGTTTTTGAAGATATTATAGCATGTATAGCGTTATACAGGCCAGGGCCTATACGTAGCGGTATGGTAAACGAGTTTGTAGAACGAAAACATAAAAAGAAAGAAATTGTTTATGATCATCCACTATTAGAGGATATTTTGAAAGAAACATATGGGGTAATTGTATACCAAGAACAAGTGATGAAAATAGCGCAGGTTCTTGCTGGTTTTACACCTGAAGAAGCAGATGAACTACGTTCGGCAGTTGCAAAAAAAGTTGTTGAAAAAATTGAGAAAATGGAAGAAAAGTTTATGTCCGGTGCTAAGAAAAACGGTGTGAGTTCGTCTGTTGCAAAGAAAATTTTTAAACAAATACTGAATTTTGGTGAATATGGGTTTAACAAATCACATGCTGCTGCTTACGCTGTAACTTCATACAGATGTGCATACCTAAAAGCACATTATCCAGCTGAATATATGGTTTCTTTGTTAAACGCAGAGATACGTTCAGGAGCAAGAATCAAATCACAAAGTAAAGATGAAACAGATTTTAGAAGATTTTTATTGGAAGTAGAAAAGATGAATTTTAAACTTTTGCCACCAGATGTAAATTATTCAGATGTATATTTTACAAAAGAAACTGATAAAAGTATACGTTATGGGTTGTTAGGAATAAAAAATATTGGTGAAGCAGCAGCTGAGTTTATCGTTGGGTTGAGAAAAAGAATAGGAACAATAAAATCTTTTGAAGATTTTATTCGTTTTATTGACAACAAAGAAGTTAACAAACGTGTCTTAGAAGCACTTATTTTATCAGGTGCGATGGATTCTTTATATAAAGATAGATTGACACTTGAAGAAAAATGTAAAGTAAGAAAAATGTTTTTAAATATGATAGAACAGAAAAAAACTAAGGGAGTACATCAACAAATGTTGTTTTCAACTTCTGAAGAACAAGGGTTTTCAGATAAATTTACTGAACAAGAGATACTTTTTTATGAGCACCAACTTACTGAGATATATTGGTCAGGGCATCCTTTAGAAAAACATTTAAACGAAATAAAAGGTATTGCTACCGGTACAATAATTGAGCTGCCTAACCAGTTGGAAAAAGTAAAAGTTGTGGGTATGATTTCTTCAATAAAAAAGTTTTTAAGTCATAACAAACAACCGTTTGTAAGGTTTGTTTTAGAAGACTTAACCGGAGAAATAGAAGTTATTGTATTTAGTAAGTTATACGAAGAAGTTAAATCAGTAATACATAAAGGGAGTGTAGTATATGTTGAAGGAAAACTTGATATCCAAGAAGAAGAAAGAAAATATATAATTGCTGAAAAGATAGACCTGTTTGAAAAAATAAAAGAACAGATATATAAAAACAAGTCAAAAATTTATATAACAATTTCAAATGTTGGTGTAGATGATGAGTATATTAACAAGTTGAAAAAAATTATAGAAAAATATCCTGGTAATACGAAAGTTTATTTTAGAGTCATAACACAAAATTTTGACGAAGTGACGATTGAAACGGAATATAAAATTCTTCCTTCAAGCAAGGTTTTGTCAGAATTAAAACATCTGATTGGTGAAAATTGTTACCAGTTGGAATAAAATTTTTTCTTTTCTATTATATTATTTGGTTTACTTCATTTTTCTTATCTATTTTTGCTTCATAATAATTTACCATATCATATTTTTTTCATTTTGTAGATACACATCGCAAGATAAAATAAAAGAAATATACGGAAAAATATTCTGGAAACAACAAACTAAAGCTAACAGTTATATAATTCTTACATCTGGTAAAGACAAATTTTTCTTTTTTATTCCCAACGATATTTATGAGGAATTAAAAATTGGAGATTTTGTCCTTCTGAAGACAGTTCTAAAAGACATATCGTTTAGAAACAAACAAGAGTTTTATTTATATAGTTCCTTTAACGTTAGCAAGTACGGATATGTAGAAGAAGTTTTGAGAATAGATAAGAACAAAAGTTTTGTATACAAACTTATTAATTGGCTGTTATTTACAATAAATAGTTTGAAAGAAAAACTTGTTGAATTAGTAAATACAAATTTGAATCAACCTTATAGTGGTATTATTTTAAGGTTGACTTTAGGGTATAAAGATGTTGAATTAGATGAAATTCTTAAATACTTTCAAGATGCTGGAGTTGCTCATGTTTTGGTAGTAAGTGGTCTTCATGTAGGTCTTATTTATACTTTTTGGTATTTTATTTTAAAATTTTTTATTTTTGACAAAAGGATAAGAATAATTTTTGTTTCTTTGTTAATTTTATTTTTTATGTTTCTTACAGGATGTTCACCGCCAGTTGTAAGGTCAACAATGATTATTTTATCATTTTGTATAGCAGAACTACTGCATAGAAAACAACAGCCTATCCGGTCATTAATTATTGCTGCATTTGTAATTTTGTTGGTAAATCCAACAAATTTATTTAGTGTTTCATTTCAATTGTCGTTTATTGCATGCTTTGGTATTATATATTTTTATCCTTCATTTTATTCTTCTTTAAAAAATTTCATTGAAAAAACTCATCCTATTTTGAGTTTTATAGTTAAACTTTTTTTAGTTACAACTTCGGCACAAATTGTAACACTTCCAGTTGTTGCGTATTATTTTAATAAATTTTCAATAATTAGTTTTTTAAGCAACATTTTTGTTATACCTATAACGACTATTTTATTATGGTTGTGCATGTTTGGTTATATAACGAGTTTTTTAACAAAGTTGAATATTATTTTATGGGAAACGATAGAATTGATAACTTTTATTTATATAAGTTTAGTGAAATTTTTTTCACAAATACCGTATTGTGTAATAAATGTCGCTAAACCTTTTATGTTGAGTATAGTTATTTATTTCTTTGTAATTACTATCTTTGTTCCTATTTTACTGAAGAAAGGTAAATATAAAAGTTTTGTATTTATTGTGATAGTGGCTATATGTGTTCTTTTTATTAATTTTCGTTTTAAAAAAAGATTAAAAATAACATTTTTAGATGTTGGTTTAGGTGATTGTGTTTTGGTTCAAACAGCAAATAAAAACATTTTGATTGATACAGGTGATTCAACTAAAACTGCAATGTATAAAATATCACCTTATTTGAGAGAAAAGGGTATTTTTACAATACATTACTTATTAATTACACATCCACATTATCCACATTATGGAGGGACGGAATTTTTAATTAATAATTTTAAAATTGAAAATATTTTTTTAAACGAAATTATCCATCCTCACAATCTTGAATATCAGAAATTGGTTGATAAAATTAGACAAAAGAATATCAAATTATGTTTCATAGATAAAGTAAAAACATTGAAGTTTTCTGACACAGAAATTGTTTTTGAACCAAACATAGTAGATTTTTCCTATGATGAAGAAACTTTTTATGATGATAATTCAGTTTTTGTGAAAATAAAATATAAAGATTCCGTAATATTTCTTACCAATGATATTCCTTTAAAATACTTAGTAAGAAAAATGTGTAAAAACACACTATTTTTTCAATTTCCAAGACATGGAAAGTATAAAGAAGATCTGTTAGAAGTAAAGGAGGGACTATCTTTTAAACCAAAATTTTTGGTTGTCTCTACTGATAAATACCTTACTGAGATAAAAAAAATTGGAATTCCTGTATATACAACTGTTGAACATGGAAATGTATCGATAATTGTTAGAAACTTGAAGTTGAAAAATATAAAGAAAACTTTGCACGGAACTGTTATCTATATGTAAATTGTAATTTACAACTATAGATTTTTGTCTTGTTTTTTTGTATCTAAAATTATGAAATTATTAATAAAACTTAGTGGTAAAGTTATTGACAATGAAAAACAACTTGATGATTTCGTTAAATTTATAAAAGAAAGATATAATAAAGATAAGATTTTAATTGTTCATGGTGGTGGTAAACAGATTTCTTTGTGGATGCAGAAACTTTCAATACAGCCAACTTTTGTTAATGGTTTAAGATATACTGATGAACAAACTTTAGAAATTGTTGTAAGTGTTCTTTGTGGTTTAATAAACAAGTTTCTGGTTTGGAAGTTTATTGAGCAGGGTATTATAAAAACAGTTGGATTGTCTTGTGTTGATAATAAATTACTTGTTACACAAATTGACAAAAATTTGGGTTTTGTTGGAAGAGAAGCAAAACAGATAAATTTCGCAGTGTTAGATTTGTTGTTAAAAAATGGATATATTGTTTTGTTATCTTCAATTGGTTTAGCAAAGGATAAAAAAAAATTAGTTGTTGTAAACATAAATGCTGACGATGTTGTTTCTTTAATAGCGGTTAAGTTTAAACCTGACAAAATTGTATTTTTGTCAGATGTAGAGGGTGTTTTTGATTGTAAAAATAAAGTTATAAAATATCTTAGTGTTAAAGAAATTGATAAATTAATAGAACAAAAAACTGTTTCAGAGGGTATGATACCAAAATTACAGTCAATCAAGACACTTTTTTTATCAGCAAAAGTAAAAGAAGTTTTTATCACAAACAATATTAGAAAAGAAGGGACAAAAATAGTAAAATAAAAATGACTCATATAGATAAAAAACTTTTGTTTTTTTTAGGGAAACAAAATTTTTTAAAAGTTAAAAATTATCCTTTATTTTATAAAAAAGTGTGGTTAGAAGTTTTAAAAATACCAAAAGGAGAAGTAAGAACATATAAATGGGTTGCAGAAAAAATTGGTTATCCAAAAGCATACCGTGCTGTTGGTAAAGCATTAAAAGAGAATCCTTTGCCTGTCTTAATACCTTGCCATAGAGTTATAAAATCTTCAGGTGAAATAGGTGGGTATTCACAAGGAATAAACAAAAAAATTAAGCTTCTAATGAAAGAGATGCGCCCGTAGCTCAATTGGATAGAGCGTCTGGCTACGAACCAGCAGGTTGCGCGTTCGAGTCGCGCCGGGCGCAAAATAAAACTTTTTAAAAAACCTATCAATATAAGTATTTTATCTTATCTTTTGAGAAAAGTTGGTTTTTAAAAGAAATGAGATAAAAATTATGACTTTTTAAAATTGGGTTTGGTAAGGAAAAGGAAGAGCAGAAAGAAGTGCCGAAGGAGGGAGTCGAACCCTCACGGCCGTCAAAGGCCACTGGTTTTTGAGACCAGCGTGTCTGCCAATTCCACCACTTCGGCTTTAAGTTTTTAATAATACAAAAATTATTCTTTATTGTCAAGTGCGTTTATTGAATTTAGCCTTAAAAATTTATATTCATAAAAGAATTATGACACTTGATGTTAATCGAATACAAAAAAATTTTGAGAAACTTAAACAAGAGGTTGAAAAATTTTCAAAAGATGTTAAAATTGTAGTTGTTACGAAATATATTAAAGATATTGAAGTTATAAAAAAGCTAGCTGAGATTGGTGTCACAGATATCGCTGAAAACTATGCACAAGATTTGGTTTATAAATATCACTATTTAGAGAAAGATGGGGTTAACAAAAATTTTAACTGGCATTTTATAGGTCATCTACAAAAAAATAAAGTTAAAAAAGTTGTCCCTATATGTGAGTTAATACAATCTGTTGATTCTATAGAACTTGCTAAGAAGATTGATTTTGAAGCAAAAAAAATAAATAAATCTCAAAATTGTTTAATTGAGCTTAAAGTTTCTGAAGAAGAGACAAAGTTTGGTATACCAAAAGAAGAGATATTTAAGTTTGTAGAAGAACTGAATTCTTTAAATTTGACAAATATTAAACTTGTAGGATTAATGACAATGGCTCCATATTTTGATGATCCAGCTAAAACAAGACCTTATTTTAAACAGGCGTATGAAGTGTTTAAATTTTTGCAACAAAAAATTACTGGTTTTAACATTTTGTCAATGGGTATGAGTAATGATTATAAAATAGCGTTGGAGGAAGGATCAAATATGTTAAGAATTGGGAGTTTGTTATTTAGTTAAATGGGGTAGCCAAGATGAAATATAAAGTTGGAATAATAGGATGTGGGAACATGGGTAAAATTTTGGTTGACGCAGTTGTATCAACAGTTTGTAAAGAAAATGTTTTTTGTTTTGATATTGATTTAAAAAAGTTGGCTGAGATTAAAAAGTTGTATAAGGTAAACATATGTTCTTCTAACAAAGATGTTGTTTTAAATTCTGACATAATAATTTTTGCAGTGAAACCACAACAGATGAAACAAGTTGTTGAAGAAATAAAAGATTTTATAGATAATACAAAAATTGTAGTATCTATTGCTGCTGGCGTGAAACTTGAGTTTTTTAACAAAAATTTAAAAAATGTTGCTGTTATAAGAGTTATGCCAAATTTGCCAATAAAAGTTTCCTGTGGTGTTTCTGCGATATGTAAAAACAAGTTCTGTAGTAAAGAAAAATATGAATTTGTGAAAAAAATTTTTTCTAAAAAAGGAGTTGTTGTTGAAGTTAAAGAAGAATTTATGGATTTAATTACGGCTCTTTCAGGGTCAGGGCCAGCATATATTTTCTATATTTCAGAGATAATACAAAAAATTGCTTTAAAATTAGGATTGAATAAAAAAATTGTACCTGAATTAGTTAACTTTACAATATTAGGTGCAGCAAAAATGTTAACTGAAGAAAAACTTTCTGCTGAAGAGTTAAGAGTTGCTGTTACTTCAAAAAAAGGTACTACTGAACAAGCAATAAAAACTTTTAAATTTTACAACCTAGAAAAAATATTTTATAATGCAATAAAAAAAGCAGTATCTCGTGCAAAAGAAATCTCTAAAGAAGTCAGTTCATAAACTTTTCTACTAGGAGGTTGTATTATGATAAAAGCGGTGATATTTGATTTAGATAACACACTTATGGATTTTATGAAGATGAAACGCGCTGCAGTTGACGCTGCAGCTGACGCAATGATTGATGCTGGTTTACAGATGCCTAAACAAGAGTTGATTGATAAAATTTATAGCACCTATTGGAAAGAGGGGATTGAAGACCAACAAATTTTTGATAAAGTTTTGTTACAAGAGTTTGGTTATATTGATTATCGTATACTTGCTGCTGGGATTATTGGCTATCGCAGAGCAAAAGAAGCAAATTTATGTACTTATCCACATGTTCATCTTACATTGACAGAACTTATGAAACGTGGTATAAAAATGTGTATTGTTTCTGATGCACCAAAACTCCCAGTATGGATGAGGATAGTTTCATTAAATTTACAACATTATTTTGAATTTGTCCTCACATTTGAAGATACAGGTGAACGAAAACCTTCTCCTAAACCATTTATGATGGCGCTTGAACGGTTAGGAACACAGCCTAAGGAAACACTTATGATTGGTGATTGGGCTGAACGCGATATTGTTGGTGCAAAACAGTTAGGTATTTGGACAGTTTTTGCACGATACGGAGATGAGTTTAACACACAAAACTCAGGTGCTGATTTTGAAATCACAGATATAATACAACTTTTAGATGTAATTGAGAGAATAAAAGAAAAAGATCAGTTGTTATTGTTTGGTGAAGAAGGTAATAAAAAATGAAGGTTTACGGAGTAATTGACAGAATCGAAGATGGAAAAATTGTAGTTGTAAATTTAGTTGATAGAGACGGTATTATGTATTTACCAAAAGAAATGTTTAATTTTAAAATATATGAAGGGTTATGGTTAATAATAGAAATTAATCCTGATGAAGAGGAAACAAATAAGATGAAGTTAAAAATAAAAAAGTTGCAAGAAAAACTATTAAAAAGAAAGAAATGAAATGTCAAAAATTATAAAGTTTGTCTTATTTATTCTTCTCTTTTTTCTTACCTTTTGTTTTTCTTCTCTATTAAAGGTATATTTTATTGATGTTGGTCAAGGTGATGCTGCTTTTATAATAACACCGAATAACTATACAATGCTTGTTGACGCAGGCGACCGAGATGA
This sequence comes from uncultured Elusimicrobia bacterium, assembly GCA_964561135.1. Lineage (GTDB taxonomy): Bacteria > Elusimicrobiota > Endomicrobiia > DTEH01 > DTEH01 > JANXDG01. The sequence goes on from CAZLOB010000070.1 coordinate 42,064, forward strand.
GTTTCATGATTATGGTAAAGATGTATGTTCTTTTATTAAAGATCAACTAAAAATTAATAAAATAAATGTTGCATTAATATCGCATCCACATAAAGACCATATCGGTGGGATGATATACATTTTGTCAAATATGAAAGTAGAAAAATTTTATGATCCTGGTTTTCCTTATCCTTCATTAGTATATTTTGAACTTCTTGAAATTGTTAACAAAAAAAAGATAAAGTATTATTTAGCACGAGGTGAAACTTATATAAATCTTGATCCACAAGTAGAGATAAAAATTCTTTATCCACCGAAAAATTTTGTTTTTGACACACCAAACGATAATTCTGTTGTTTTAAGGATTAGGTATAAAAAAATATCTGTTTTGTTTACTGGGGATATAGAAGCAAATGCAGAGAAAGTTATTGTTAAAAAATATAAAAACAGGCGAAAAGAAATAAGTTCAAACATACTTAAAGTGCCACATCATGGATCCGCAACTTCTTCAACATACGAGTTTATAAAACTTGTAAAACCAGAAGTAGCAATAATTTCTTGTGGGAGAAATAACAGGTTCGGACATCCTCATTATAGAATACTAAGACGTTACGAAGATTATGGTGTAAAAATTTTTCGTACTGATATAGACGGGCCAATAGAGGTTATTATTGATGGAAAGGATTACAAAATTAAAAGGTTTAAATATAGTAATTAAAAATTAGGTGGAGGTGAAACAATGGAGGGACTTAAAATGATTAAAACAAGAAGAAGTATCAGACAATACATAAAAAAAGAAATACCAGACGAAATTATCACTGAGATAATTGATTGTGCAAGGTTAGCTCCAACGGCAAATAATAAACAACCATGGTTATTTGTGGTTATAAAAAATGAAGAGTTGAAAAAACAGATTGCTGAAATTACAGATTACGGTAAGTTTATAAAAGATGCTGATTGTTGTGTAGCAGTTTTTTGTGAAGATACAAAATATTATCTTGAGGACGGTTGTGCTGCTACTGAAAACATTTTGCTTGCCGCATGGTATTTTGGTATAGGTAGCTGTTGGGTTGCCGGAGATAAAAAGTTTTATGCTGAAAAAATTAAAGATCTGTTAGGTGTTAAAAAAGAATATAAATTAGTAAGTCTAATTTCTTTAGGTTATCCTGATGAAACAGAATTAAAAAATGTACAAAAAGTAAAAAAGAAAAGTTTAAAAGAAGTTATGATTGTAAAAAAATAGTTTTATGAAAAACAATGTAAAATTTGAATATTCAGCAGGCGGTATTGTTGTTAACGATAATAAAGAAGTTTTGTTGATAAAAACAAAAAATTTAAAGAATGAAACAGTTATCACTTTCCCAAAAGGACATATTGAAAAAAATGAATCTGCTTTAGAAGCGGCTATACGGGAAGTAAAAGAAGAAACAGGTGTTGAAGCATTTGTAATAAAAAAAATTAAAGATGTTGAATATTGGTTTGTTCATCAAGGGCAAAAAGTTCATAAAAAAGTTTTTTGGTTTTTGATGAAACCTGTTAAGATTGGCGAATCAAAAAATGTTGAAGTTGATGAAGTTTTTTGGTATGATATAAATAAAGTAGACCAAATTCTTTCGTACAAATCAGATAAAGAATTAATTGCTGAAGTAAAAAATTTAATTTAAGAGGTAAAAAAACTATGCAGAAACAAGAAAAACAAAAATATACTTTTGAACAAGCTTTACAACGACTTGAAGAAATTGTTAACAAACTTGAATTAGGTAATGTTCCACTTGAAGAAACAATTAGTTTGTTCCAAGAAGGGATGGAGTTGATAAATTTTTGTAACCAAAAACTTGAAGAAGTGAAACATAAAGTTGAAATCGTGATAAGGACAAAAGAAGGTTTTACTTTACAACCTTTTGATGTAAAAACAGGGTATAAAAATCAGTTAGAGGGAAAAGAAGAAATTGAAGAGATTGAAAAAGACGAGGAAGAAGATGAAGGATTGTTCTGAATTGTTAGAAAAAGATACAAAATGGTTTTCAGACAAGTTTAAAATTTTGGTAGAAAACTATCTACAAGAGTTACAACAAAGATATAAAAAAATTGTTTTTTATTCATTATTCCCCGGTGGGAAACGAATTCGACCTTTGTTAATGTTTGCTTGTGGGAAAATGTTAGGAGTAAAAAAAACTTGTCTTTTTTATCCAGCAGCTGCTGTTGAGCTTATCCATAACTACTCTCTTATACATGATGACCTTCCTTGTATGGACAATTCTGATTACCGAAGAAACAAGTTAACTGTTCATAGAAAATTTGGTGAAGCATCTGCAGTTCTTGTAGGTGATGCTTTGCTAACATTAGCATTTGAAGTTTTATCTAACTGGGATGAAGAACCTGAGATTAAAGTTAAAGTGATAAATTTGTTGTCAAAAATAAGTGGGTTTGGCGGGTTAGTTAAAGGACAATTGATGGATATTGAAAGTTGGGATATGCCAGCTAAGTCTTCTTTAAATTTGAAGAGATTTTTAGAAGAACTTGTAATAAACAAGACTTCAAAATTAATCCAGGTATGTTTTATTATTCCAGCAATTGTTTGTAGGTTAAATAAAGGCAAAATTAATAAATTGTCAAAGATAGGTTTAAACTTTGGTTTATTGTTTCAAATTACTGATGATATAATTGATTATTCTGCTGGAGAAGATAAACAAAATCTTACATTTCCAAAATTGTATGATGTTGAAAATTTAAAAAAAATTGTCAAAGATATAGAAAATGAAACTTTGTTTTTTTTAGATAAACACTTTGGCCCACAATCTTTTTACCTAAAATTTTTGTTAGAAAGAATTGTTAACAGAGTAACATGGAACTCCTTAACAAAATAAATTCACCACAGGATTTAAGAAAACTTAGTTTAGAAGAATTAGAACAACTTGCAGAAGAAATAAGAAGTTTTATAATTGAAACTATTTCAAAAACAGGCGGCCATTTAGCAGCAAGTCTTGGTACTGTTGAACTTACTATTGCATTACATTATGTTTTTAATACTCCATTAGACAAAATTGTATGGGATGTTGGTCATCAGACTTATGCACATAAAATTTTAACTGGTAGAAAAGAATTTTTTCACAAGTTAAGACAATATGGTGGTATAAGTGGTTTCCCAAGAAGAGAAGAGTCTGAGTATGATGTGTTTAATGTAGGTCATGCATCAACCGCAGTATCAGCAGCGTTAGGTATAGTAGTTGCTCGTGAGTTAAATAAAGAAGATTATAAAGTTATTGCAGTAATAGGGGATGGTTCTTTAAGTGGTGGTCTTGCTTATGAAGGGCTTAACCATGCGGGACATCTTGGTTATGATTTTATTGTTGTACTAAATGATAATACAATGTTTATTTCAAAAAGTGTTGGTGCTGTTGCAAAAATGTTGGTAAGATTGTTGACTTTGGGGTTGCTTAAAAAAATTGAACAAAAAATAGATAAGTTCTTACGAAGGTTAAAATATATAGGTAATGTTATTCTTCGTGTAGCAAAACGGTTTAAACTTTTACTTTTTCCGGGTATGTTATTTGAAGAAATGGGTTTTGCGTATGTAGGTCCTGTAGATGGACATGATTTAAAGTCGCTTTGCGAAGTGTTTAGAAGTATAAAAAATTTTAAAGGACCGGTTGTGGTCCATGTCTTGACAAAAAAAGGCAAAGGGTACAAGCCTGCTGAAGAAAAACCTGAAAAGTTTCACAGTGTAGCTAAATTTAATGTGTTAACTGGAGAAATTGAGAAGAAAAACGATAGGTTAACATTTACTGAGGTTTTTAGTAAAACAATAGTTTCTTTAGCGGAAAAAGATAGACGTATTGTTGGGATTACAGCAGCGATGACTGAAGGTTGTGGCCTTGAAGAATTTTCAAAACTTTTTCCAGAAAGATTTTTTGATGTAGGTATTGCAGAAGAACATGCAGTAACTTTTGCTGCAGGGTTGGCAACAAAGAATTATATTCCAATATGTGCTATATATTCAACTTTTTTACAACGTGCGTTTGACCAAATTATACACGATGTTTCTTTACAAAACTTACATGTTGTTTTTGTTTTAGACCGTGCTGGTATTGTGGGTGAAGATGGGCCAACACACCATGGCTGTTTTGACCTTTCTTATTTGAGGTTAATTCCTAATATGACAATAATGGTACCAAAAGATGGTAATGAACTTAAAGATATGTTGTATACCGCAATATACCATATTGATGGACCAGTTGCTATAAGATATCCTAAAGATTTTGTTGTTGAAAAAAACATTGATGTTGATAAATTTGGAAAAATAGATGTACCAAAGGCACAAATAATATATGATGATAAAGAAAGCAAAATGTGTTTTTTAGTACTTGGACCAAAAATTTATATCCTTAAAGAAATACTTGAGACAACAGATTATAGATTTTCTGTTGTTAACATGCGTTTTTTAAAACCTATGGATGAAGAAATATTGAAAAAAGTTTGTAATTCTCATAATATATTAATTACTGTTGAAGAAAATACTATTGTTGGGGGGTTATTTTCTGCAGTTAGTGAGTTTGTAGCTAGGAATCATTATCAAGTAAAAATTTATCCTTTTGCTTTCCCTGACAGATTTATTACTTTTGGTAAAAAAGAAATTTTGGAAGAAGAGGTTGGTCTTTCAATTAAAAATTTTTTAGCATTTGTTAAAAGTTTAAATAAAGGGAGGGACATCGATGAAGGTTCTAATGTTAGGTAAATATTCAACAGATGCAATAAAAAGTATATCAAAAGAACGGACAAAAAAAGTTGTCAAATTAGTTGAAAAACTGAATGGTAAAATTTATGCTATGTATGCTTTAGTAGGTGAGTATGATTTAGCATTCCTAGTTGAATTGAACTCTATTGAAGATATTGTAAAACTTTCTATAGAACTTGCAAAATTGACAGGTATATCTTTTATGTCACTTCCAGCAATTGATGTTGAAAAATTTGATGAACTTGTTGGATAAATACATTTGATGAGTAAGAAAAATAAATGTATTGTAGAAATTATACCTAAAGTTGTTTCTTCATATACATCTTTACTGCAAGAAATCCATTCTTTAGGGTTTGATAAAATTGATAATGTTGAGATAAAAAAGATATATTCTTTGGAAGGAGATATAAATAAAAAAGAAGCAGTTTTTATCACAAAATCGTTACTTGCCGATCCTATATCAGACTCGTTTAAAGTGTATCTTTTCTTTAAAAAAATACCAAATGTTGTTGTAGTAAACATTTGGTACAGACCCCAAGTTTTAGATGTTGAAGCGATATATGTCGAAAAAGCTATAAAATATCTTGGGTTTGAAAAAAAAGTTGTGGTGCATTCTGGAAAACAAGTATGTTTTAGTCCGCAAATTGACAAAAAAAGTGTAGAGTATATTATTGAAAAAATCTTTATGAATCCATTAATTCAATATTATGAAGTTATATAATATCATCAATATTTTAGATGCAACTGATAAGGAACTAATTGAGATAAGTAAAAAAGGGTTGTTAGCTTTATCTTTGGAAGAAATGCGTGCTATTAAAAAATATTTTTCGTCAAAAAAAAGAAACCCAACCGATTGTGAACTTGAAACTATTGCTCAAACTTGGTCGGAACATTGTAAACATAAAACATTAACTGCTGAAGTTGAGCTTAAGTTTAAAAAAAATGGGAAAGTCGTAAAAGTAAAAAAATATAAAAATGTTTTAAAAGAAACTATTTTTGAGGTAACAAAAAATATAAACCATCCTGATTGTTTATCTGTTTTTGTAGACAATGCTGGTATTGTAAAGTTTGACAGAAATTATGGCGTTGCTTTTAAGGTTGAAACACACAATCATCCGTCTGCTTTAGAACCGTATGGCGGTGCAGCAACTGGTATCGGAGGGGTGATAAGAGATATAATTGGCTGTGGTCTTTCAGCGAAACCTGTTGCTAATACTGATGTATTCTGTTTCGGTAATCTTGATTATGATAAAGAACTTCCTAAAGGTGTGTTTCATCCAAAAAGAATTTTTAGAGGTGTTGTATCTGGGGTAAGGGATTATGGGAATCGTATGGGTATACCTACAGTGAACGGCGCAATAATTTTTGATGATGGTTTCGTATATAATCCGTTAGTATATTGTGGTTGTGTGGGAATAATTCCTATTGAAAAGATAAACAAAAGAGTTTACCCAGGACAAGTTATAATTCTTGTTGGTGGAAGGACAGGACGTGATGGTATCCATGGGGCAACTTTTTCATCAGATGCGTTACATGATAAGCTGCCAACTTCTGTTGTACAAATCGGTGATCCTATAGTAGAAAAAATGATGTTGGATGTGATTTTGAAAGCAAGGGATTTAGATTTGTTTACAGCGATAACAGATTGTGGTGCTGGAGGGTTATCTTCTGCTTGTGGTGAACTTACAAAAGAATGTGGTTGTAGGGTATATCTTGAAAAAGTACCTTTGAAGTATAAAGGTTTGTTACCATGGGAAATATGGCTTTCTGAGTCACAGGAACGTATGGTCCTTATAGCTGATAAAGATAAAGCAGAAAGATTTTTAAAGCTTTGTCAAAATGAAGATGTGGAAGCAACAATTATCGGAGAAGTGACCGACACAAAAAAACTTGAGGTGTTTTATAACAATGAAAAAGTTTGTGAGTTAGACATGGATTTTTTACACAACGGTTTGCCAAAAAGAAAGTTTAGTTTGACTTATAATCTAACACCTAAGAATTTAGAAAAACAGTCAGTTGTGATAAAACAACCCTTAGAAGAAATATTTTATAAGATTATTTCTCATCCGAACGTAGCTTCAAAAGAATGGGTTATAAGACAGTATGATCACGAAGTACAAGCAAATACAGTACTGAAACCTCTGTGTGGAGACCAACAGTCAGATTTTTACTCACCACAAGATGCTTCAGTAATATATCCGTTTAATATCAAAGGATTGCAACATACTAAAAAAGCTGTTGCTATAAGCTGTGGAATAAAACCTTCTTTAGGTAAAATAAGCATAGAAAGGATGACAGAGTATGTTATTGATGAAGCGATAAGAAATTTAATTTGTGTTGGGGCAAAATTAAATAAGATTTTTTTGTTAGATAATTTTTGCTGGGGTGAACTTAACAAAAAAAATTTAGCTGAACTTTTTGTAACATGTGAGGTAGCAAAAAATGTTGCATATAAGTTTAAGATACCTTTTATTTCAGGAAAAGATAGTTTAAACAACTATTATCTGCTTGGAGAAAAAAAAGTTTCAATACCATCAACTTTGTTAATTTCAGGTTTAGGAGTTATAGAAGATATAGATGGTATTAAAACTTCGTATTTTAAATCTTCAGGGAATCATATTTTACTTATTGGGAAATTTAAAGTTTATTTAGCAGGGAGTGTTTTTTGCGAATGTATTAAAAAGTCGTATTCTTGTTATGCTTTAGATGTTGAAACAGCAAAAAGAATATATAGTTTTGTTAACGACTACAATGATTATTTTTTAGCTTTACATGATGTTTCTGATGGTGGGTTGATAACTACTGTTGTAGAAAGTTGTTTTGCAAATAGGTGTGGAGCTGAGTTAGAAATAAAAAATAAAAATATTGTTGAATTTTTATTTTCAGAGCCAACATCATGTATAATTGCAGAAGTTGAAGAGAATAAATTTAATGAGTTGGTCAATCTTATGCAGCAAAAACATATACCTTATATCTATTTAGGTAAAACTAAAAATGAACCATATGTAGTTGTTAAACAAAAAGATAAAGAAGTTTTAAAAATTTCAGTTGAACAAGCATATAAGTTATGGTCAAAAAAAATAAGTTTGTAAAACCAAAAGCAATTGTTATACGTGTAGGTGGGACAAATTGTGATTTGGAGACAGTAAATGTTTTGAATTTAGTAGGTTTTGATACTGATTTGGTGCATATAAACGAGCTTATAAGAAATGAAAAAAGTTTGCTTGATTATAATTTACTTGTTATCCCTGGGGGATTTTCTTTCGGCGATTATATCTCTGCAGGGAAAATTTTTGCAATAGAAATGTATTATAGATTGTGTCCTCAGATTGAAAGGTTTATAAGTAATAAAAACAATTTTGTTGTTGGTATTTGTAATGGTTTTCAAGTTTTAGTAAAACTCGGCCTTTTACCATATAGAGATTTTTTACAAAAAGCAACACTAACTTATAATGATTCTGGCAAGTTTGAATGTAGATGGGTTTATTTGAAAGTTAACAAAAACAATCCTTCACCATTAAAAGAACTTCCAGAAATTATACAACTTCCAGTTGCTCATGCTGAAGGAAAATTTTTTGCTGACAAAGATGTTATTGAAGATATAAAAAACAACAATCAGATTTTGTTTCAATATTGTGATAAAGACGGAAATACAAATGTAGATTATCCATTAAATCCAAATGGTTCTGTTTTAAATATAGCTGGAATTACAGATAAAACAGGTAGAATCATTGGTCTTATGCCTCATCCTGAAAGGTTTGTGCTTCCCATTCATCATCCTTTGAGTTACAAAAATGAAACCCCAGCTTTTGGTAAAAAATTTTTTGAACTTTTGAAACTTGCTATTCAATGAAAGAAAGAATTGATAAACTTTTGGTAGAAAGAGGATTTGTTGAATCTCGCACAAAAGCACAAAAAATTATTTCTGAATTTGGAGTAAAAGTTGATGAACAAATTGTTAAAGATTCTTCAAAAATGGTGGATAAAAGTAGCAAAATAGAAATAATCCAGCAGTATGAATATGTTAGTGCTGGTGGATATAAACTTGAGGGCTTGTTAAAAACAGGGTTTGTCGATGTAAAAGATAAAGTATGTTTCGATGTAGGGTCATCAACAGGAGGTTTTGTAGAATGTCTTTTAAGATTTGGTGCAAAGAAGGTTTATTGTTGTGATGTTGGTAAAGGTCTTCTACATCCAAAGCTTCGTTCTGACAAAAGGGTGGTTTTGTTTGAAGGTGTAAATTTTAGATATTTTGTTGAGTTAGGATATAAAGAAAAAATAGAAGACAAAATAGATGTTTTTACAATAGATGTTTCATTTATATCTTTAACAAAAATACTTCCTGTAGTAAAAAAAATAGAAAAGACGCCACATGTCGTTATAGCTTTGATTAAACCTCAGTTTGAGTGTGAACCAAAGTGTGTAAAAAAAGGTGTTGTAAGAGAAGAAAAATATAGGTTAGAAGCAGTACAAAAAATTGTTTCTTTTGCAGAAAGCTTGGGATATAAAAAAATTGTTACTGAAGAATCAAAGATAAAAGGTAAAGAAGGTAATATTGAATATTTTGCTGTATTTGGTTTAAACCAATAAATGTAGGGCAAACCTTCTGGTTTGCAATATATTACGCAAGGCTAAAGCCTTGCCCTACAAGTAAAAAAATGATATACAAATGTAGGGTAAACTTTTAAGTTTGTTTAATAACATGCAAAATTTATACAGAAAAATTTTTTTTACAACAACAAAATATGTTTTTTTAAGAAACTTTTTTATGTGTATTACTGGGCTTCTCAACATTTTTATTGTCCGTTTACTTGGTCCTTCTGAGTATGGAAAATATTCGTTAGTATGGCAACTTATTGCTACAATAGGACCAATTCTTTCTTTAGGATGGCAATCAACACTTGCAAGATTTATACCTGAAAAAAATGATGTAGAAAAAAAAGTTTTGTTCACACAGAGTTTTTTAAGTGTTTTAGTAGTGTCTTTTATATTTTTTCTTTTTGGATTTTTTATTATTCAATTTTTTCCAAAAATTATACCTATAGAAATTAAAAATTTAAAATTTATTTTTTTAACATTTATAATCTTGGTAGCATTTTTTAATGTTTTTGAAGGTTTTTGGCGTGGATTAGGAAAGTTTAACGATTGGACAATTATTGATGGTATCCGTTCAAACTTGTCTTATGTTTTAGCAGTACTTTTATTAATTTTGGGTTCTAAATATTATCAAACGATATTGTATAGTAGTTTTGTATTTGCATTATTTTTTGCAGTTTTAATAATTTTTTGGTTAAAGAATTATTTTTATTTGGATACTAAATTTTTTCAAATAGAAAAAGAAGTTATAAAATTTGCTTTTTTTATGTTTGTTGGTCAGATAAGTTATCTTTTTATTTCAACTATAGATTTGGTTTTACTTCGTGCTATGTTGAAAGATTCTACTGAAGTTGGCATTTATAGCGCAGGTATAAGAATACCAAAGATGATTGAAACAATGTTTATAGGTGTTTTGCCAACACCATTTCTTTATTATTTTACATCACAAGAAACCAAACATTTGAAAGGAAAAATTTTAGAGTTTGGAAGTAGATTTCTTGCTGTAATTTTTGGTTTTGTTTCAACAGTTTTATTTTCTTTCTCAAGAGAGATAATTTTAATCCTTTTTGGTCAACAATATGCTAATAGTGTCTTTGTTCTTCAAATATTTTGTTTTACCTTGTTTATTTTAGCATTTCTTATTTTGTTTTCTTCATATTTTTATTCAATTAATAAACCTCAAATTCTTTTGGTCCTAGGAATACTTCACTTTGTTTTGATTAGTTTGTTTAGTTTTTTGTTAATACCAAAATATAAATCACAAGCACCTGCTATAAGTTATATTTTTAGCTTGTTAGTTTACACTATTGTGGTTTTGTTTATTGTTAAAGACTTTAAATTTTTTAAAAATTTTGTTTCTATCGTTTTAGTAATTTTAATTTCATATTTTTTGAGTAAAAATTTTTTAATTTATTTAATGCCAATTATTTATTTTGTTTTAATATTTTTATTCAAAATAATTAAATTTTTTGAAGTTGGAAAGTTTATAGGGTTTTTAAAAGATAGATATGAAATTACATGAAGTTATTTGGACAAAACAAAAAATCAAAGATTTGTGGCAAATTTATGAGAATGTTTTTGAATTAGAACAAGATAGATTTTTGGATGAAAACTTTTACATTAATCTTTTAAACTATGTGAAAAAATTTGTTAGACAAAAAGGAAAAGTATTAGACATTGGTTGTGGTGTAGGGACATTAATTAATATGCTCTATAATAGAGGATACGATTGTTATGCAACAACTTTAAACGAAGAAAGTTTAAATATGTTAAAACAAAAGTTTTCAAATAAAAAAATTAATTTTTATGTAGCTGACATCACTGAGTTACCTTTTAAAAATGACTTTTTTGATTACATTTTTGCAACTGAAGTTTTGGAACATTTGTTAGACAAAGATTTAATTTTGGGATTAAAAGAAGTAAAAAGAGTTTTAAAACCGCAAGGAAAATTTATAATTACTGTTCCATATAAAGAAAAATTGCAGAAAGTAGTGTGTCCTGATTGTGGGGCTGTTTTTGTAGCATCACAACATATGAGAGTTTTTAATGAAGAGGTAATGTTCAATATATTACATACAGTTGGATTTGATATAAAATATTGTAAACTTGTAGCTAAAATTCCTATTTCAGGTAATTTTTTAAAGGATAGTTTTAAAAAACTTTTAGCTCTTATAGATAAAAGAATAATTTCTTTTATGTACGGAAGTGCTTTTATTACAGTGGCAATAAAAATGTAGACTTTGGTTGAAATTATAAAGAAAATGAACATTCTTTTAGTTTATCTTAGACGTAAATGGTCTGTTGTTGAATATTTTGAGAAAGCATTAAGGAAGATCGCTGATGTTGAAGTTTTTGATTTTGCTAACACGCCGTATTGGGGTGATTTTAGGTTTAAACTGCCATTTTATATACCTAAAGGAATACCAGTATCTGTAAAAAATGTTTTGAAAAAATTCAATAAGAAATTTGATTTAATAATAGAGGTGACCTCAGCAGGACAATATCATCTGGTTGGATATAAGAAAGTAGATATTCCTAAGATTTTATGGGCTACTGATGTTTATCGATTTGATCAAAGAAAGTTCATGTTATGGATGAAAGATGATTTTGACTACATTTTTTCTTCACAAAAAAATTTTTTAGAAATATTTAAGCCAAAAAAGGTCTTTTGGTTACCATATGCAGCTGATCCTGAAATTTATAAAAAGTTTAATTTACCAAAAGTTTATGACATTGTTTTTGTGGGGAATATTAATCCATCAGTATATTCTGAGAGAGTAAGATTATTAAAACTAATTGGTGAAAGGTTTAACTTAAAAGTTTTTACTAATATTTATGGTGAAGATGTGGCAAAAATTTATTCTCAAGCAAAAATTGTTTTTAATAAATCTTTAGCTGGTAAGTTAAACATGCGTGTATTTGAAGCTCTTGCAACAGGAAGTTTTCTTTTAACTGATAGATTAAAACCTGAGGTAGGACTTGAAGAACTTTTTGAAGATAAAAAACACCTTGTATTATATGAAAACGAAAAAGACTTGTTAGAAAAAATTGATTACTATTTAAGACATGTATCAGAACGCGAAGAGATTGCTTTTAATGGTTACAACGAAGTTTTACAAAAACATACATATGACTTGCGTGCTAAACAAATGTTAAAAATGGTTTATAATAGTTATGAAATACCATCGCCAAAATTATGATATAGACAAAATTTGTCCGCTTTGGGCAGATTATCAAGTAGTACAATTGATTACACCTGGTTCAACAATTTTAGAAATAGGTTGTGCAACAGGATATATTGGAAAGTTTTTAAAGGAAAAAAGGAATTGTAAAATGTATGCTGTAGAAATTGATAAAGAAGCAGCAGAACTTGCAAGACCATATTATGAAGAAATTATTGTTGGTGATGTTGAAGACGAAGAAATTTTAAAACAACTGCCAACAAAATTTTTTGATTACATATTATGTATGAACGTTTTAGAACATCTAAAATGGCCACAAAAGGTTTTGGTAAATTTAAAAAAATTTCTTAAAGATGATGGTTGTTTGATCGCTTGTATTCCTAATGTTGCTCATTGGTCAATACGACTTAAACTTTTATTTGGCAACTTTGATTATGAAAAAGGACTGTTTGGGAGTGATCATGGTATAGCTTTATTAGATAAGACGCATTTGCGATTTTTCACTTTAAAGACGATGAAGAAAATGTTTTTAGAAACTGGTTTCAAAATTGAATTTATTTCTTTTGATCCTGATAAAGGTATTCCTAAACTTCATGGTTTTTTTTTACGAATACCTACTGGGTGGAAAATTCTGAAATTTTTTTACTCTTTATGGCCAACATTATTTGCAGGACAGTTTGTTTTTAAATTGAAACTTAAATAAAGAAAATTTTAAGAAATGAAAATAGATATAGTTATTCCATTTTTTTATCCAATAATAGGTGGAGCAGAAATGTATGCTTTTGAATTATCTAAAAGACTGGTTAAAAGAGGATATCATATTAAAGCTCATACCTCTATTTTTAGTTTGTCAAATGATAAATTTACCGAGTACGATGAAGTTGAAGGGATAAAGATATTTAGGTATAGACCATTTTTTAGAAAGTATTATTATTTTTGGTTTTGGATGCCAAAAATAATAGATACTGACATACTTCATGTTATGGGATACGGACATATGTGTTTTAGTTTGACAATTTATAAATACCATAAAAAATTCCCAATCATTAACACTCCAATAGGTGTTTCAGCTCTTATTGAAGGTCCTAAATCGAAATGGTTAAGAAGACAATACGATAAATTTATAGGAGTAAAACAACTTAAAATATGCAAAAAAATAATAGTTTTGGCAGACGAAGAAAAAGAATGGTGTATAAAAAGAGGAATAAGTGAAGAAAAAATAAAAAAAATTCCCGTGGGAATACCTGAGGAAAGTTTTATTGCTTATAATTCAGAGAAAATAAGAAAAAAATATAATCTCAAAAAATATATTTTATACTTAGGTAGGATACATATACAAAAGGGAATTGCTGATCTTTTGAAAGCGTATGAATTGGTTGCTAGAAAGTTTAATGATGTTGAGTTAGTTATTGTTGGTCCTGACGGAGGTTATTTAAACGATGCTAAAAAGTTAGTAAACGATTTTAATTTAGGAAATAGAGTAAAGTTTATTGGTTTTGTTCCAAATGAAGAGAAATATGAAATTGTTGCAGGATGTGAGTTTATGGTTTTACCAAGCAAATATGAATTACAAGGGATAGTGTTGTTAGAAGCAATGACACAAGGTAAACCTGTAATTGCTACAAACGTGGGTGGAATACCCGATTTTGTTAAAGACGGGATAAATGGGTTTTTAATAAACTATGGTGATATAGAAGCTTTAGCTGATCGTATGTTAGTTTTGCTTACAAATGAAGAATTAAGAAAGAGGATGGGAGAAAATGCAAAAATTACTGCTAAAGGGTATCATTGGGATAAAATTATAGATGAATATGAAAAATTATATAAAGAAGTGTTAATGAATAAATGAAAATAGCGTTTAATGCAATACGTGTTTCAAATAAAGCAGGCTCAGGGTTTGATACTTTTATTATAAACTTTGTTAACGAATTCGCAAAATATGTATATTCGAATAAGTTAGATATTGATTTTGATGTTTATACTTTATATCCAAAACATTTTCCTGAAGTAAAAAAAGAAAATATAAAACAAGTAAAAATACCATTTATAAAACAAGATAAAAAAGTATATAAACCAAATCAAACAAAACATAAAAATCTTTCTCACCTTTTCACTTTCTCACTTTCTCACTTTCTTCCTCGTTTACTCAAACACTTCCTTGCTGACTATTTCCGTATGTTTTGGACACAGTTTGTTTTTCCATTTTATGCGAGAAAATACGATTTAACAGTTGCATTGACAGAATATGATGCTTGTTTGTTTTTAAACAAACAAATTGTTATTATACATAATACAGTACCGTTTTTGTTTCCAATGTTTCCTGCTAAATATAAGTTTTATACTTATAAACTGTTACCAAAAATTCTGAAAAGATGTCAAAAAATAATTGCTGTTTCTAATACCTTAAAAGATGAATTAATTAAAATGTTTTCACTTGAAGCACAAAAAATTTTTGTTGTTTATGAAGGTGTTGACACAAGAATTTTTCATCCTGCAGAAGAAGATGAAATTTTATCGATTAAAAAACAGTATGGAATTAAAACTGATTTCATTTTGATTGTAGGGCACAGTCATCCAGTAAAAAATTTTACTGGTGTTATTGAAGCGTTAAAAATAGTATTAAAGAAACATAAAGTAAAATTAGTTGTTGCAGGGTTATTTGAAAAGAAATTCACAATAAACGATAACATAATTTACATTGGTCATGTACAAAATTCACAGCTTTATATTCTTTACTCAGCAGCAAAATGTTTTGTCTTTGCTACTTTACATGAAGGATTTGGTTTACCACCGCTTGAAGCGATGGCTTGTGGTTGTTCTGTAGTTGTTTCGGATAAAGGTTCGTTACCTGAAGTGTGTGGTGATGCTGCTATATATGTTGACCCGTATGATCCACAAAGTATTGCTGATGGTATAATTAAAGTTTTATCTGATGAAAATTTGCGACAAAAATTAATACAAAAAGGGTTTGAACAGGTTAAAAAATTTTCTTGGGAACAATCAGTTGAGAAATTTTTAAAAGTGTTGACTTCTTCTTAGTATTTATTGTATTTTTAAATTACGAAGTTTAAAACAAGAAGCAAAAGTCTACGTCACTTACATTAGAAGAAAGGGTTTCATATTTAGAAGGATGTGTTGTATGAATAGAAGATGCGGTTAAAAGAATTGAGTATAGTATATAGTCTTTCTCAACATATTGATCGTTTAGAAGAAACAATGGAAAGATGATTTGAACTTTTAGAAGCAAGAATAGTAGGTGTTGAAGGACGTTTTGAAGCGATTGATAGAGGTCTTGAGATGATTGATAAAAAGTTTAATTGGGTAATAGGTATTATGTTTTCTCTTGGCTTACATTATTTATAGCTATTTTGCTAAGAGTAAAATAAAGCGGTATAAAATTTTATCTCTTAAAGAAAAAAAGTATGCCCCAGATATTAGAAGAAAGAGTTTTGTATTTATAGGGTAAAGTTGAGGGTGGGGAGGGGCCTATTAAGAAGATTAGTACAGATATTTTGATACTTTCAGAATGTATTGACCATCTTGAAGTAACAATTGATAACAGGTTTGATGTGTTAGAAGAAGGAATTGATAGAAGGTTTGAATCAATAGATAGGCGATTCGAATTAATTGATAAGAAATTCAACTGGGTTATTGGACTTATATTTTCTTCCTGGATAACACTTTTTTTAGCTATTGTGTTGAAGCGATAATTAGCAAAGTTGAAAAATTACAAAGAGGAGGGCAAAAATTTTATGTCAAGAGAAGAAAAATTAAAGGCACTTAATCTTGCAATTTCACAAATTGAGAAAGAATTTGGTAAAGAAGCTATAATAAAATTAGGTGAGAAAAAAACTCTTGCTGTTGAAGTTATACCAACAGGTGTGCTAACTTTAGATTTAGCGATAGGTGTCGGAGGTGTACCAAGAGGAAGAGTAATAGAAATCTTTGGTCCAGAGGCATCTGGTAAAACAACATTGGCATTAACAATAGCAGCTGAGGCTCAAAAACAAGGTGGTATTGCTGCAATGATTGATGCTGAACATGCTTTTGATCCAAGGTTCGCAAAAATTCTTGGGGTAGATGTTGAAAATCTTTATGTTTCACAACCAGATTATGGCGAGCAAGCACTTGAAATTGCTGAAACGCTTGTCCGAAGTAACAGTGTTGATGTAGTGATTGTAGATTCGGTAGCAGCCTTAGTGCCAAAAGCTGAACTTGAGGGAGAAATGGGTGAAACACAAATTGGGCTACAAGCACGTCTTATGTCGCAAGCGTTAAGAAAACTTGCCGCTGCTGTAAATAAATCAAAGTCAATCATAATTTTTATAAATCAAATAAGACAAAAAATAGGTGTTGTATACGGTTCACCTGAAACAACAACAGGTGGCCTAGCATTAAAATTTTATGCTTCGTTACGACTTGAAGTGAGAAGAGGCGATTCTATAAAATCTGGTGATGAGACAATAGGTTATTGGGTAAAAGTGAAGGTTGCAAAAAATAAAGTTGCGCCACCGTTTAAAGAAACAACTTATGAATTTTATTTCCAGAAAGGTATTGATAGAATAGGTGCTGTATTAGACGCTGCTGTTGAAGAAGGATTAATAGAGAAAGCTGGTTCTTGGTATACATATAAAAACGAAAAATTAGGGCAGGGAAGAGAACAAGTTAAAAATTTTCTTATAAACAATCCTGAAGTTGTAAAAGAAATTGAGACAACAATAAGAAAAAAATATTTTGCTCAAGAGGAACAAAAGGGACAGGAAGAAAAACAATCAAAAAAATAATTTGTGCTTACCAATAAAAAAATAAATGTAGAACATCTTGTCTTATGACAATACAAGATTTTTTTTCTTTCGGTATAAATTGGAGAAATTATGTTAAGAATGTTGTAAACGAGTATGTAATAGAACAAGCAAAGAAAAGTTTGTTAAAATACCTGCCTCAAGAGAGGTTTGAGAACAAAATATTTATAGATGTAAGCTGTGGTAGCGATAGTTTTTCTTTAGCTAAAAAGTTATAAGTTTTGATTAGGCGATAAAAGATTTACAAAAAATATATTTAACATCTTAAGAGCTAGCTGCAAATACTGGTTGTAACGAGTTTGTGTTCAAAAAAACAAATATGAAGTTATTATTTATCTCATCAACTTTTCCTTATCCACCAAACGAAGGTATTAAACTTCCAACATTTTATCTTATAAAAGAATTTTCTAAACGATATCAGTTGCATCTTTTGAGTTTTTGTTCCCCTCCAGAAAAAAAATTTCTTAACAAAATTAAAGAATATTGTGCTGAAGTGTTTTTGATAGAATTTGTCCCTTCAAAGAGTTTTATAAAAAGAGTTTTTTATACTTTTTTTTCAAAACAGCCGTACAATGTGAAACAATTTTTTTCTATTAATATGAAAAACAAAATATTAGAGCTTGTTGAAAAAGAAAAATTTGATATTTTATTTTTTGATTTTTTCCCAATGGGTTATTATAGCAAATTTGTTGTTTCACCTATACCTAAGGTTTTTCATTATCATGATTCTATGAGTATGAATTTTTATAGAAATTTTTTAGTTGAAAAAAATTTTTTAAGGCGAGTTTATTGGGGCAAACAATCTAAGAAAGTTTTAAATTTTGAGATGAGATTGCCTTTATGGTTTGACAAAATAACTGTTGTTGCAAAAAAAGATAAAGATTGGCTTATTAAAAATGCAAAGATAGATGAAGATAAAATTGAAGTTGTACCCAATGGTGTTGATTTAAAACATTTCAAGTTTTATACTGAAGAAGAAAAATTTGAGATTAAAAAGAAACTTAATATTAAAGGACCATCAATTATTTTTAGAGGGATAATGAGTTTTAAACCTAATATTGATGGATGTTTATGGTTTTTAAAAAATGTTTTCCCTTTGTTAAAAACAGAAATAAAAAATTTAAAATTTTTTATTGTGGGTCCTAATCCACCAAAAGAAGTTTTAAAATATAAAAATAATAATGATGTTATAATTACAGGATATGTAGAAGATATAAGAGAATATATAGTTGGATGTGATGTCAATATTTCTTCATTAGTTTCTGGTTCAGGGATAAAAAACAAGATTTTAGAAGCGTCAGCGTTAGGTATACCAACTGTTGCAACATCAATTGCAGCTGAGGGTATTCCTGAACTCAAAGATAATGAAAATATTTTAATTGCTGATGATCCACAAGAGTTTGCTAAAAAAGTTATAAGTTTGTTAAATAATAAAGAACTATACAAAACAATTTCAAATAATGCAAGAAAACTTGTCGAAGAAAATTATACTTGGGAAAAACAAGCAAAAAAGTTTTTTGAGATTTTTGATAAATTAATAGAAGAGTATAAAACAAAAAAAGTTTCTATTATAGTTCCTGCATATAATGAAGAAAAAACAATTGGTAATGTGTTAGAAAAATTAAATTCGCTTGACTTTGGTTTAGAAAAAGAAATAATAGTTGTAGATGATGGTTCAACAGACACTACACGGTTTGTTGTTGAAAAATTTAAAAATGATAGTTTAAAAATTATTTCTCATAGAATGAATCAAGGTAAAGGTGCAGCAATAAAAACTGGTATACAAAATTCAACAGGTGATATAATAGCAATTCAAGATGCGGACTTGGAGTATGATCCACATGAGTTAAAAACTCTTATGCAACCAATAATTGATAAAAAAACTTTTGTTGTTTACGGTTCACGGTTTTTAAAAAAGAATCCTTGTATTTACAAAAGTTATTACTTAGGTAATAAATTTTTAAGTTTTTTGGTTTCGTTTTTGTTTGGTCAAAAAATTACTGATTCATATACATGTTATAAATTGTTTCATAAAAAAGTTTTTGAAAGAATAGATATAGAAAGCCAAAGGTTTGAGTTTGAAGCAGAAATTACTTGTAAAATTTTAAAAAACGGATTTAAAATTTTAGAGTTGCCAATTTCATATAATCCGCGTTCAATACAACAAGGTAAAAAAATTAAGTTTAAAGATGCTATAATTGGAGTGTTAACAATATTAAAAATTAAATTTTGGAGTTAAATATGTGTGGGATAGTTGGTGTTTATAACTTTGGTAGTAAAAAAGAAGTAAGTAAAGACATACTTAAAAAAATGTGTGATGTTATTATTCATCGTGGCCCTGATGAAGAAGGATATTATGTTGCTTCAAAGTTTAAAGTTCAAAGTTTAAAGTTAGAAAATGAAACTGTTGGTGATATTGGGTTAGGCATAAGAAGATTGGCAATTATTGATTTACAGACAGGTAGCCAGCCTATACATAATGAAGATAATACATTATGGATAGTTTGCAACGGTGAGATTTATAATTTTTTAGAGTTAAAAGAAGACTTACTTAAAAAAGGACATAAATTTTATACAAAAACAGATGTTGAAACAGTTGTTCATCTTTATGAAGATTTTGATATTGATTGTTTGAAACATCTTCGTGGAATGTATGCCTTTGCTTTATGGGATCAGAAAAAACAAAGATTATTTTTAACAAGAGACAGAGTTGGTAAAAAACCACTTTATTATACAATACATAACGGAAGTTTAATTTTTGCATCAGAAATAAAAGCCATCCTTCAATATCTAAATTTTACGCCAGAGATAAATTTTGAAGCGATAAATTATTTTTTAACTTATCAGTATATCCCTCAACCAATAACAATATTTAAAGGTATTTTTAAATTGCCACCGGCATCGTATATGCTATGTGATAAAAATGGTAATATAAAAATAGAAAGATATTGGAAGTTAGATTTTAGAAAAAAACAAAATATCACTTTTAATGAAGCAAAACAAAAAATAAAAGAAATTTTAACTGAAGCAACAAAGTTGCGTCTTATAAGTGATGTTCCGATAGGTGCGTTTTTGTCAGGCGGGCACGATTCAAGTATTATTGTTGGACTTATGACCCAAAATTCTACACAAAAAGTAAAAACTTTTTCTGTTGGATTTAAAGAACAAGATTTTTCAGAATTAAAATATGCAAAAATTGTCGCTAAACATTTTGGTACAGAACATACTGAAATTATAGTTGAGCCAAAAATGGCCGAAGTTTTACCAAAACTTGTTTGGTTTTATGACCAACCTTTTGCTGATACATCTATGGTACCATCATACTATGTGGCTAATGTTACAAGAAATTATGTTAAAGTAGCTTTAAATGGTGATGGTGGAGACGAAAATTTTTGTGGATATTTAAGATATCCTGCAATAAAACTTGCTTCGTTGTTTCCGTTTGAACTTTTAGGGAACAATTTTTATACTGAAGTTGGTAAAGTTATACCTTTAATTGAAACAACATCTGCGAAAAATAAACTTAAATATTTTAAACGATTTTTCACTGCTTTAGGTAATCCAACACCGGTAAGACAAGTTCTTTGGCATTGTTTTTTTACTAATGAACAAAAAGATTTTATTTATTCTGATTTTATGAAGTCAGTTGTAAATCAAAATGTATACCATTATTTGATAGATACTTATCATACAGCAAAAGCTTATGATATAATTGATAAAATATCTTACACAGATATAAATACTTACTTGCCAGAATGTTTGCTTGTCAAGATGGATATTGCATCAATGGCAAACTCGCTTGAAGTACGTTCACCGTTTTTAGATCATAAGCTTTTAGAATTTACAGCAACAATTCCTTCAAGTTGGAAGTTAGGATATGGATTTATAACAAAGTATATTTTGAAAGAAACTTTTAAAGATTTTTTACCTAAAGATATAATAAAAAGACATAAACAAGGTTTCGGTTTACCAATTGGGAAATGGTTGAGATATGAACTTAAAGATTTTGTTAAAGAAATACTTTGTTCTGAAAAGTTTATCTTTCGTGGTTTGTTTAATTATAAAAACATAAAAGTTTTGCTTGAAAAACATTTTTCTGGTAAAGAAGATCATGGATACAGAATTTTTGCTTTGGTAAATTTAGAATTGTGGTTTAGGATTTTTGTAGATAAAGAAAATGTTTTATAATGAAAGGAATACTAATAGATAGATTTGGCCGCAACATAAATTATTTACGTGTATCAATTACTGATAGATGCAACCTAAGATGTATTTATTGTAATCCTGAAGCAAATATTATATATAAAAATCAACAGCAGATACTTACATATGAAGAAATTTTAAAAATTGTTAAAGTATGTGTTGATTTAGGTATAACCAAAATACGACTTACCGGCGGCGAACCTTTGGTAAGAAAAGATGTAGTTTATTTTGTTAGTTTATTATCGAAAATAAAAGGTATTGAAGATCTTTCTTTGACCACGAACGGAGTTTTTTTGGAAGCATATGCTAAAGACTTAAAAAAAGCAGGGTTGAAAAGAATAAATATTAGTCTGGATACACTTGATAGAGAAAAATACAAATTTATAACAAAATTTGACGGATTACACAAAGTTTTAAATGGTATAAATAAATCTTTAGAAATTGGTTTTTATCCTATAAAAATTAATGTAGTTGTGATGAAGAATATAAACGAAGATGAAATTATAGAGTTTGCAAAATTGACATTAAAAGAACCACTACATATAAGATTTATAGAATATATGCCGATAGGATGTACTAAAGATGAATGGAAAGAAAAGTTTGTTCCGTATAACAAAATAAAAAATTACTGCCAAAGTTTAGGTGTCTTGAAAGAGATAAAAATTTTTGATAATAATACTGCTATAACAAGTTACCAATTTGAAAATGCTAAAGGGACGATATCTTTTATTAGTCCTGTAAGTAAACCTTTTTGTGAAAGATGTAGTAGACTACGACTAACTTCTGACGGTAATTTAAGATCATGTTTGTTTTCCTCACAAAAGGTTGATCTTAAAAAAATTCTTCGGAATAATAATGTAAACAATCAAGTTGTTTATAATGCATTAAAACAGAGTATAATCCATGCTGTAAAAATTAAACCTAAAGAATCTCAGATTCTTTGTAACAATTATATTTATAAAGAATTAACAATGTGTCAAATTGGTGGTTAAAGTGTATAAAGTTAACAAGATTGCTTTAAAAGGGGGACAAAAAATGAACTTTTTGTTAAATTTTGTTCATCATTTGAAACATTATGTATTAGATATTAGTGTTGTATTACTTATAGGATTTTTATTAAGTGGTATATTTTATGAATTTGTACCACAAAGTATAGTTAAAAAATATCTTGTTAAAAAAAATTTTTTTACATTGTTAACTATAATTCTTATAGGTATGATTTTGCCGATATGTTGTATAGGTAGTTTACCAATGGCGATCGGGTTCAGACAAAAAGGTGTAAAACTTGGAAATGTCTTAGCATTTTTAGTTGCAACACCTGCTACTTCTGTAACATCGGTTTTGTTAACATTAAAATTTTTTGGACCATCGTTTACAATATATCTTTGTATAAGTGTTTTAATTTTAGGGTTTGTTATAGGTATTTTAGGTAATATTCTTGATAAAAAATTATCTTTTGATAAGACAGAAAATGTTTTTCATGCAATAGATTTTTTTTCACAGTTTTTACCTAAAAAAACTTTTTTAGAAAAAATAAAATCAGCATTAAATTATGCGTTTGTTTATTTACCAAAAGAAATTGGTTTAGAAATTTTAATAGGGTTGCTACTTGCAAGTTTTATCAGTAGTTTAAACATAGTAAAAATTTTTGTTGAGAATTTTTTAGTTGGTATCTATGGATATTTATTTTCAGTAATTTTTGGTGTTTTAATGTATATATGTTCAACAGCATCAGTGCCATTGGTTTACGCATTGCATCACCAAGGATTATCAATAGGGCCATCTTTAGTTTTGTTAATTTTAGGACCGCTTACAAGTTATGCAACATTGCTTGTTGTAAGAAAAGAGTTTGGATATAAAATTTTAATTTTTTATTTGACAACAATTATCATTTTTTCTTTAATAAGCGGGTATATATTTGATGTGTTAAAAAATTTATAAATATGCAAACCTAAAGGTTTGCCCTACATTTTTTGTTGTTATATATAGGGTTATACATTGATTTGTTTTTATATGTAGGTTATATTATTTTGTTATTATATATGTAGGGCAAGGCTTTAGCCTTGCGACAAAAAACACATTAATACTATGAACGAAACGGTAGAAAAAATAAATCAGCTTAAGAAACAAAAGAACGCTGTTATTCTTGCTCATAACTACCAACTTCCAGAAGTACAGGATATTGCTGACTATTTAGGCGATTCTTTAGATTTGTCAATGAGGGCAAAAAATACTGATGCTGATATAATAGTTTTTTGTGGTGTACATTTTATGGCTGAAACTGCATATATATTGTCAAAAAAAACTGTGCTTTTACCTGATATAACTTCAGGATGCCCCTTAGCTGATATGATAACAAAAAATGATGTTTTAGAACTTAAGAAAAAATATCCAGGTGTCCCTATTGTCGGATATATTAATACATCAGCAGAAGTTAAGTCAGAGATAGATTATTGTTGTACATCAGCAAACGCAGTTGAGATTGTATCAAAAATACCTTCAGATAAAGTTATATTTGTTCCTGACAAATACTTAGGAAGTTTTGTGAAAAGAAAAGTTAAAGATAAAGAAATAATTTTGTGGGATGGATATTGCCCTACACATTTAAAAATTTTAGATGAGGATATAAAAAAATTAAAGAAAAAATATCCTTTAGCAAAAGTTGTTGTTCATCCTGAATGTAATTTAGCAGTACAAGAACTTGCAGACGAAGTATGTGGTACTTCTGGGATGATAAAGTATGTTAAAAATAACCCACAAGTTAAAACATTTATAATTGGTACAGAAGTTGGTATGTGTTATAGGTTAAAAAAATTGTTTCCAGAACAAGAATTTATTCCGGCGTCAGAACTCGCAGTGTGCCCTAATATGAAAAAAAATACTTTGGAAAAGATTTTGTTTAGTTTAGAAGAAGAACAACCACAAGTTGTTGTAGATGAAGAAATATTAAAAAAAGCTTATAACTGTATAGAAAGAATGTATACTTTGATGGGAATTCAGTAAAAATAAAATGAAAGTATATTTAGATAACCATTCAGCAACAAAACTTGATGAACGTGTGTTTGAAGCAATGTTACCATACTTAAAAGACTATTATGGTAATCCACAAAGTATGCATGATTTGGGTTCACAGACAAAACAAGCAATCGATCTTGCAAGAGAACAAGTTGCAAGTTTAATAAATGTAAATGCAAACGAGATTTATTTTACTTCTTGTGGTTCTGAATCAAATAATCTTGCGATAAAGGGAGTAGCTTTAGCATACAAGGATAAAAAAAAGCATATAATAGTGTCACAAATTGAACATTTTTCTGTTTTAAATTCAGCGAGACGGTTGCAAAATTTAGGTTTTGAAGTTTCATATCTTCCTGTTGACAAAGAGGGCTTTATTTTATTAGACGAACTTGAGAAATCAATTAAAGAGGATACTATTTTGGTTTCAATTCAACATTCAAATCCTGAAATTGGAACAATACAAGATATAAAAAAAGTTGTTGAAATATGCCATAAAAGGGGTGTTTTAGTACATACAGATGCAGTAAGCAGTTGTGGTGTTGTACCAATTGATGTGAAAGAACTTGGTGTGGATTTACTTTCTTTATCAGCAAACCAGTTTCACGGACCTAAAGGTATAGCTGCGTTGTATATAAAAAAAGGTGTAAAAGTAGTTCCTTTAATCGATGGTGGTGTCCAAGAAAATAATATTCGTGCAGGGACTGAAAATGTTGCAGGTATTGTTGGTATGGGAGTTGCAGCAGAAATTGCTAAACAAGAACTTGAACAAAACTATAAAAAAATGGTAAAATTAAGAGATAAACTTATTAAAGAAATATCAGCAAGAATAAATTATGTTTATTTAAACGGTTCTATTGAAAAAAGGTTGCCAAATAATGTAAATTTTTCATTTGAATTTATAGAAGGTGAAGGATTGACTTTACTTCTTAACAGTAAAGGGATCTATGTTACAAGTGGTTCATCTTGTGCATCAAAAAATTTAAAGATGTCTCATGTATTAACAGCGATAGGTGTTGACCCAGCAGTTGGACAAGGAACAATTACTATGACTTTGTCAAAGTATAACACTGAAGAAGAAATTAACTATGTTTTAGAAGTTTTACCTGAGTTAGTTGAAAAGCTTAGGGCAATTTCACCTCTATATAGTTATTTTTTACAAACAGGACAAAGAAAACCAGCAGGTCCCGGTACTGAGTATGAATAAAATAGTTATTTGAGTATTGGGTTATATTGAAATTATGTGACAAACTTTGTAGGGCAAACTTTTAAGTTTGCATAATTTATTCGATTTATTTGCAAGGATACTGCCAAAGGCAGTCCACCTCTGGTAGAAATCCTTGCTCTACATTAAAAAAATTATGTAAACTAAGATAACTGGAGGGTACTATGCCTTTTTACTCAGAAAAAGTAATGGAACATTTTATGAATCCCAGAAATGTTGGTGAGATAAAAGATGCTGATGGTGTAGGTGAGGTTGGTAATCCTGTATGTGGTGATATGATGACTTTTTATATAAAAGTTGAAAATGATGTGATTGTAGATGTAAAATTTAAAACATTTGGTTGTGGTGCTGCGATTGCTGTGTCATCTATTGTTTCTGAGATGGCAAAAGGTAAAACTATTGAAGAAGCACTAAAGATTACCAAAGAACAAGTTGCACAAGAGTTAGGTGGTCTTCCACCAAACAAAATGCATTGTTCAAACTTAGGTACTGATGCACTACATAAAGCAATACAGGATTATCTGGAAAAGAAAAAACAAAAGGAGAATAAATGAAACAAAAACAACAAGAAAAATGTATATGTCCTTTTTGTGAGGAAGAATTAAAACTTGCTTGTTTTGAACCTATGTTTTGTGAACATTGCAAGATAGTTTTAATTAAATGTTCAGAATGTGGACAACTATTTAACGAAAAATTTGAAAAATGTCCACATTGTGGTAAAGAAAGAAATGAAAAAAGTATATCTTGACTATGCTGCAACAGCACCTGTTGACCCAAGAGTAAAAAAGTTTATTCAAAAGTATTTTACTAACATTTTTGGTAATACTCATAGTATACACTCGTCTGGACAACAAGCTCATCGTGAAGTGGAAAAAGCAAGAATGTTTATTTCTTCGATGTTAAATTGCCAACCAGAAGAAATAATTTTTACTTCAGGTGGGACAGAATCAAACAATACCGCAATAAAAGGTGTCTTTTTTGCATTAAGAAAAATTTATAAAAAAGTTCATATTATAACTTCAACTATTGAACATCACGCTGTGTTAGAACCTGTGAAGTTTTTGAAAGAAAATTTTGCTGAAGAAGTTGAAGTAAGTTATGCTCCTGTTGAAAACAATGGTATTTTAGATGTTAATAAACTTTTTTCGTTTATAAAAGATAATACAATTCTTATAAGTATAATGCATGCAAACAACGAAATCGGAACAATACAACCTATTGAAGAAATTGGTAAAAGATTAAAAGATATTAATGAACAAAGGAAAAAAGGAAACAAACCACAAATTTATTTTCATACAGACGCAGTACAAACTTTTGGCCATATTGAAGTTGATGTTAAAAAACTCAATGTGGATTTACTATCAATAAGTGGGCATAAGTTTTATGCGCCGAAAGGTGTTGGCGTACTTTATATAAAGAAGGGAACTAAGATAGAACCGTTGCTTCACGGTGGTGGACATGAGTTTGGTCTTCGTTCGTCAACCGTTAATATTACAGGTATAATGGGGTTATACAAAGCAGCAGAAATCGCAAAAAATGAGATGGAAGAAGAAAATAAAAAAATAAAAGTTTTAAGAGATAAATTGTTAGACGGTATATTAAAAACTATACCTGATGTTGTTATAAACGGAGATTTAGAAAAAAGGTTAGTTAACAACTTAAACATAAGTGTAGCAGGTGTTGAAAGTGAGTCAGTACTTATTGCTTTAGATAGAAAAGGAATTTATGTTTCTTCAGGTAGTGCATGTTCATCTGGTAGTTTAGAACCATCACATGTATTGCTTGCAATTGGAAGAGATGCCGTGTTAGCACGTGGTTCATTAAGGTTTACTTTAGGGAGATTTGCAAAAGAAGAAGATATTGATTATGTTTTAAAAGTTTTGCCAAAGGTTATAGAAAAAATAAGGAAAATTTCGCCATTGTATAAAAAATAAGTATGCAATGAGTGTATACATTTATCTTGTTCAACATGCACAAGCAAAAAAAGAAGAGGAAGATCCTGAGCGAGGGTTAACTGAGAAAGGAATTAGTGATATTGAGAAAATTGCTAGGTTTTTATCTTCGTTGAAAATAACTATAAATAAGATATTTCATAGTCCTAAAAAAAGGGCATTACAAACCGCAGAAATTTTAAATAAATATTTACAGTCAAAAGATGGGCTTGAAGTTTCTGACCAATTAAATCCGCTTGACGATGTTAAATTTTGGTATGAAAAAATCTTGTCTGTTCAGGAGAATATAATGATTGTAGGACATTTACCACATCTTGAAAAACTTGCCTCACTTATTTTATGTGGTGATAAAACAAAGAAGATAGTAAGTTTTAAAATGGCTTCTGTTGTGTGTATTAAAAAAGAAGATAAAATTTTTAGTATTGAATGGTTTATTACGCCGGAATTAGTTAATAGTCAATAGTTAATAGTTCGTAGCATATTGTAGTTAC
>CAZLOB010000071.1:0-17650 GCA_964561135.1 uncultured Elusimicrobia bacterium
AATTTTTCTTATAACAAACAAAGGATATATTGCTGAAAATACAGGAACCAATGAGGAAAACAAAAATGGTAAGACCAAATAATCAATTTTTAATGAAGTATAAATTTTGTTTTCAGCAATAAATGTAACCATTTCTTTTGCAGATTCTGATATAGGGAAGCCGTGTACAGAGTAATAATAGAGTATTCCTACACCTAATAAAATACCTATTGTTGCGCCAATTATACCTATAACAAACATTTCTGTTAATATCATAATATTAACCTCTTTTCTTGAAAAACCTAAGGATAAAAAACTGCCTATATCACGGATTCTATCCAACAAAGAGATTAAAACTGTATTCATTATTCCTATCATTGCGATAAGTAAAAATATTAAATATAAAATCAGATAAAAAATTTTGCCATATTCTACTGCTAAAACAAGCGCGCCTAAAAGATCTTTCCAACTTAAATATTCAAGATTGTATTTTTCTAAAATACTTGTGATTTTTTCTTTAAAACCAACTGCTTTATTGAAATCGTCAAAAATTAAAGTAAGTTCAGTAACTTCGTTTTCTTCAAATCCAAGCAGTTGTTTTATACTTTCTATATCTGCTAAACAAATGAGTTCATCTTTGTCTTTGTATCCTGTTTTAAATATACCTATTATTTGAAGTTCAATTGCGTTAAACGAACCATATTTGTCTGAAGAAAATAAAACAAGTGTATCTCCTATTGTACAATTAAGTTGTCCTGCTGTGAAAGAACTTATTAATATACCTTTGTCTTTGTTTGATGAGAAGAATTTTCCAGAAACAATTTTTTTGCTGTACACTTTAAAAGAAGTGAACTCTTGTTGTGTTTCTTCATCATAAGGTTGAATACCTAAACAATATAAATTAACAGATTCTTCATCTTTTACTACAGAAACAGCTGATTTTATAACAGGCGAGATTTTTATTGTTGGCTCAACAGATTTTATTTCTTTTATTATTTGTTTGTAATCTTTTATTAAAAGTTCAAATGAAGAAACTTCTTGTTTTTTGTAATATCCTTTACAATAAATTTTTGCATGATCTGTTTCTTTTAAAATATCATTTGTGTATTTTTCAAAAAAGCCAACAACGAAACCTGCAAGAAAACTTAATACTAATGCACCTAACGCTGTGATTATTATAAGTTGTATTGATTTACGTTTGTATTTTAATACATTTCTTATAGCAAGTTTTATGTAAAACAAAAGTTTCATAATTTCTCAACTTAAATACAATATTTTCAACTTAAATACAATATTGTTCTTTTCAAAGTAAACATTGATTTTAATTTATATTTATTGTAATTGTATAAAACATGAAAAGGAAAGCAAGATTTGCAGGTTCTTGGTATCCTGACGATGTTAAAGAAGCAAAAAAGTATTTGTTTGACATACCTAATGATAAAAAACTTGATGTGATAAGTTGTATTTGTCCTCATGCAGGCTGGGTTTATTCAGGCAAAGTTGCAGGCGAAGTTTATTCTTTAATAAAACCTGCTGATGTTTACATACTTGTAGGACCTAATCATACTGGGCTTGGTGAAAATGTTGCAATATATCCTGATGGTAGTTGGGAGACACCTTTTGGTGAAGTGAAAATTAATTCAGAACTCGTTGAACTTATAACAAAAAATTCTGAGTTTGTAATAAAAGATACAAAAGCTCATCTTAATGAACATTCTTTAGAGATACAACTTCCGTTTATACAACTGATTACAAAAAAAGAGTTTAGTATTGTTGCTATAACAATTCGTGTTGAAGATTACCGTATGTGTCAAGATTTAGGTTCAGCAATTACTTTTGCTGTGAAAGAATATACAAAAAAGTATCCTCAAAAAAAAGTTGTGTTGATTGCTTCAACTGATATGACACATTATGAATCACAAAGTTATGCGAACAAGCTTGATATGTTAGCAATAGAACAAATTTTGAGTTTAGCACCAAAAAAATTGTTTGATACTGTTTTATCTTATGGTATAAGCATGTGTGGTGTGTATCCTACTGTAAGTGTTTTGATAGCATCAAATTTATTAGGTGCAAAAAATGCTAAATTAGTAAAGTACCAAACAAGTGGTGATGTTACAGGTGAATACGATGCTGTTGTAGGTTATGCAGGGATTGTGGTGTATTAAGATAAAAAGTGTGAAGGTGTATGAAACCTTAAGAGCAAGGCTTTATTCTTTTGTAGTATATTGCAAACCTAAAGGTTTGCCCTACAATTTATGTATATTACATAATTTTTATAATCATTACACTGTAGAGCAGGGCTTTTTCGCCGGAGGCAAACTGGCTTTGGCATATAGCCCTGCATAAATAATTGCGAACCTAAAGGTTTGTCCTAATATTGTTTTATATTTGTAGTGTACAGAGGCGGACTACTTCTGGTAGTAGCCGTGCAACATTTATACAAACCTAAAGGTTTGCCTTACATTGTTTTTTTAAATTTGTAGCATAATCATAGTTGCTGTTTTTAATTTACGCTAATTATACGTTATTCATTGTGATGTAAAAATTCACATCGTCAGTAGTGTTGATAAATCAAAATATTTATGGAAGATAAAATTTCTCGTGTAGTAATAATCGTTTTAGACGGATTTGGTGTTGGAGCGTTGCCAGATGCAAAAGATTATAATGATGAAAATGCAAATACTTTGACACATTTGTATCAATCTATCCCCAATTTTGATTTACCAAACTTAGCAAAATTAGGACTTTATAATTTAATAGAAGATTATAATGGTGAAAGACATGATGTTGTTATTGGCTGGTGGGGTAAGATGGCTGAGCTTTCAAAAGGGAAAGATACTACCACTGGACATTGGGAAATAACAGGTCTTGTTGTTGAAAAACCGTTTCCAACATATCCCAACGGGTTCCCAAAAGAAATTATTGAAGAATTTGAGAGAAGAATTGGAAGAAAAACAATTGGTAATTTCCCATGTTCAGGGACAGAAGTATTAAAAATCTTAGGTGAAGAACATATTAAGACAGGATATCCAATAGTGTACACTTCAGCAGATAGCGTTTTTCAGATTGCAGCTCATGAAGAAGTTATTCCATTACAAGAACTTTATAGATTCTGTGAGATAGCACGCCAAATGTTAGGTAATCCCCCGTTTGAACAACATAATGTTGCACGCGTTATTGCAAGACCGTTTGTTGGAAGTAGTAAAGAAAATTTTAAACGTACAGAAAACAGGCGTGATTTTAGTATAAAACCATTTTCAAAAACATTACTTGATTATGTGAAGGAAGCAGGCGGTAAAGTTGTTGGTATAGGAAAAATTGAAGATATTTTTGCAAAACAAGGATTAACAGATATCATACATTCAAAAAATAATGTTGAAAGTATTGAAGCAACAATTGAAACAATTAAAAATTGTGTTGATACAAAAACATTAATTTTTACAAATCTTGTAGATTTTGACACACTTTGGGGACATAGAAGATTAGTTAAAGATTATTACGAAGGACTCAAATATTTTGATACAAAACTTAAAGAGATTATGGGTTTACTTTCTGAAGAGGATATGTTGATAATTACTTCTGACCATGGCAATGATCCAACTTATTTAGTTCATACTGATCATACTCGTGAGCATGTACCATTGTTAGTTTATTCAAAAAACAAAGATTTTGTACCAAACAAAAATTTAGGTGTAAGAAAAACTTTTGCTGATGTTGCAAAAACTGTAGACAAACTTTTTGGTTTAAATAAGATTCAAATAGGGGAAAGTTTTGTATGAAAAAAGCGTTGATTACAGGTGTCACAGGACAAGATGGTTCATATTTGGCAGAATTTTTGTTAGAAAAAGGATATGAAGTTTATGGTATGATAAGAAGGAAAAGTATTGAAGATTTTTCTCGTATCGAACATATTAAGGATAGAATACATTTTGTTAGTGGTGATTTAACTGATCAAAGTTCGCTTGATGATATAATAAGAAGTATAGAACCAGATGAAGTTTATAACCTTGCAGCACAGTCGTTTGTACCGACATCGTTTATACAGCCAGTTTTAACAGCAGAGGTTACTGCTTTAGGTGTGTTAAAAATTTTGGAATCAATAAGAAGGTTTTATCCACAAGCAAAGTTTTATCAAGCGTCATCATCAGAGATGTTTGGTAAAGTCAAAGAAGTACCACAAAAAGAAACCACACCGTTTCATCCAAGAAGTCCATATGGTGTAGCAAAAGTTTACGGACATTATATAACAGTTAATTATAGAGAAAGTTATGGTTTGTTTGCTTGTAGTGGTATATGTTTTAATCATGAATCACCTCGTCGTGGATTAGAATTTGTGACAAGAAAAATTACATATGGTTTAGCAAATATTTTAGCTGGGAAACAAAAAACAATTAAACTTGGTAATTTAGATGCGTCTCGTGATTGGGGTTATGCAAAAGATTATGTTGAGGCGATGTGGCTTATGTTACAACAAGATAAACCAGATGATTATGTTATTGCAACAGGAGAAACTCACAGTGTAAGAGAGTTCGTTGAAAAAGCATTTGAATTTGTTGGAATTAAGATTCGTTGGGAAGGAGAAAAAGAAAATTCTAAAGGTATTATTGAAAAAATTAACAAAAATAATGTAAACAAAAATTTAAATGTTGGTGATATAGTTGTTGAAGTTGATAAAAATTTGTATCGTCCTGCTGAAGTTGATTTGTTAGTAGGTGATGCAACAAAAGCAAGGACTGTTTTAGGTTGGTATCCAAAAACAACATTTGAGAAATTAGTTGAGATTATGGTTGAAGCAGATCTTAAAAATTTAAAACTAATATAGTTTCAACTATGAGCTGGAAAGAAGAGTTTGAAAAAAAAGAGCTATATTGGCAAAAATTTTGGGAAGAACAAAAAATATTTGAGTTTAATAAAAATAAGAATTTAAAAAAATTTTATTGTCTTGTAATGTTCCCTTATCCATCTGGTAAGATTCATATGGGTCATGTAAGAAACTATGTGATTGGTGATGTTATTGCGAACTATAAAAGAATGCAAGGGTATAATGTTTTTCATCCGATAGGGTGGGATGCGTTTGGTCTCCCAGCAGAGAACGCTGCGATAAAACATAATGTCCATCCTGAAAAATGGACAAAAGAGAATATAAATAATATGAAACAACAGCTTAAACGGTTAGGAATAAGTTACAATTGGGAAGTTGAAATTGCTACATGTGATCCAGAATATTACAAATGGAACCAATGGTTTTTTATAAAAATGTATGAAAGAGGGTTAGTATACAGAAAAAAAGCTTTGGTAAACTGGTGTCCAAAATGTGCAACTGTTTTAGCAAATGAGCAAGTTCAGCAAGGTGTATGTTGGCGTTGTGAAAGTGTTGTTGAACAAAAAGAGTTAGAGCAGTGGTTTATAAAAATAACTGATTATGCACAACGACTTCTAGATGATCATGAACTTATTAAAGATGGTTGGCCACAAGAAGTTATAATGATGCAAAAACACTGGATTGGTAAATCTGAAGGGACAGAGATAATTTTTGAGGTTGTTGATTGCCAATATGATAAATTAATTGTTTTTACAACAAGAGCTGATACACTTTTTGGTGCAACATTTGTTGCTGTAGCTGCTGAACATGAATTTTCTAAATTTGTTGCACAAGAAAATCCTAAAGTTGCTGAATATTTAAATATGGTATTTAAAAAACCACTATCAGTAAGAAAACTTGCAAAAGAAAAAACAGGGATTTTCAGTGGATACTATGCTATAAATCCGATAAATAACGAAAAGTTGCCAATATATATTGCTGAATATGTCTTAATGGAGTATGGTACAGGAGCTATAATGTGTGTACCAGCTCATGATCAAAGAGATTTTGATTTTGCAAAAGAAAATAATCTTCCAATAAAAGAAGTTATAAAACCACTTTCAAAAGAATCTCCACTACCTAACGCTGCATTTGAAGAAGATGGTATAATGGTTAATTCAGGAAGTTTCTCAGGACTTACTTCTAGTGAAGGAAGAAAAAAAATTACTGAATATTTGCAGTCTATTAATAAAGGTAGAGCAAAAGTTTATTATAGGCTCAAAGATTGGCTAATTTCAAGACAAAGATATTGGGGTACACCAATACCGATTATATATTGTGAAAAATGTGGTGTTCTTCCTGTAAAAGAGGAGGATCTTCCTGTATTGTTACCAAAAAATGTAAGTATAACTGGTGTAGGTGAATCACCGCTTAGATATGTTGAAGAGTGGGTTAATACAAAATGTTACAAATGTGGTGGTTCTGCAAAAAGAGAAACAGATACAATGGACACCTTTGTTGATTCGTCATGGTATTATGCACGTTATTGTGATCCAAAGAATGACAAAGTACCATTTGATACAAGTATTACTGACTATTTACTACCTGTTGACCAATACATAGGTGGTATTGAGCATGCTTGTATGCATCTTATTTACTCACGTTTTTGGCATAAGTTTATGTATGATTTAGGATTAGTAAAAACAAAGGAACCGTTTATGCGTCTTCTAACACAAGGTATGGTAACTTTAGGTGGTTCTGCAATGTCAAAATCAAAAGGAAATATTGTTGAACCTAATGAAATTGTATCCAAATACGGTGCTGATACTACAAGATTGTTTATTTTGTTTGCAGCACCACCACAGAAACAACTTGAATGGTCTAATAAAGGTGTTGAAGGATGTTTCAGATTTTTACTTCGTGTTGAAAAACTAGTTGATACAATACTTAATACACAAAAAGTTGAATTTACACAAGATTATGAAGAAGAAAAAAAGAAGCTTTTGTCCGAGTATCATAGGTTGCTTAAAGGTATAACAGAGGATATAGAAAAAGAGTATCAGTTTAACACAGCAATAGCAAAAATAATGGAGATAACAAATTTACTTTATTCTTACCAATTCTTAGGTGATGAAATTTCAAAAAATATTGTTAAAGAATTAATAATAGTTTTGTCCGTATTTGTACCACATATTGCTGAAGAATTATGGTTTAAGTTAGGAAATAGAACATCAGTGAGATTGTGTGAATTTCCAAAGTATGACGAAAGTTTGATACAACAAGAATTTGTTGAAATTCCAGTACAGGTTAATGGAAAGTTAAAAACGAAAGTTGTTGTTAGAAGAAATATATCTGATGATGAACTTAAAACAATAGTTCTACAAGATGAGAAAATAAAAAAAGTTTTGGGTAATACTGTGATACAGAAATGGATAATTTTACCTAATAAGCTTGTAAATATAGTATGTAAAGCTAATTTATGAAATGTCCTTTTTGTGGATATCATGACACAAATGTTGTTGATACACGAGTTGTGAAAGATGCATCTATTATTAGAAGAAGGCGGTTCTGTAGAAATTGTAAACATAAGTTTACAACATACGAACGTGTGGAAGAACCAACATTGATGGTAATAAAGTCAGATGGTAGAAGAGAACCATTTAATATTAATAAACTTCGTGAAGGTATCTTAAGAGCTGTTGAGAAACGTCCTATAAGTAGTGAAGATGTTGAACGGATAATATCAGAAGTTCAACAAGACCTTTCTAAAAAATTTGTTTTAGAAGTACCTAGTTCGCTTATTGGTAAACTTGTTCTTGAAAAATTGTTTTCTATAGACCCTGTAGCATATGTTAGATTTGCTTCTGTGTATTACCAATATGATAGTATAGACAAATTTTTAACTGAACTAAGAAAATTAAAAAAAAAGTATATGAAAAAAAATAGTAAGAAGAAAAATGAATAAAGAAGTTATAAACGATCAAGAAATTGTTAATAATTTGTACGAAGAAATAAAATCTGAAGGATATAGTTTAGAAGAAATTGTTTCAGGAGATGTTGTTGTACCTGATGAAATAAAAAAGAAAGTTGATACACTTCTTTCATTGGACAAAAGTTTTTATTCAAACTTGCTTTACCGGCTTGTTTCAGAAGAGTTTGAAGAGGAAGAAGCGAAAAAGTTATGGTTTGAAATTATTGATCATAAATGGAAAATTTCGCAACAGTTGGGCCGTAATGTAGGTATAAGAGTTGCTACTTTAGATTATCTTGAAAATATAAAAAAGTTAATAAAAACACCAAAGATAGTTGAAGAAAACGATTTTATTAAGACTGTGAAACTTGCTACAAGAGATGTTTTAACTGGGGTTTATAATAGATTTTATTTATTTAATATTGTAAGACAAAAAATAAAACAAAAACAACAATTTTCGTTTGCTATTCTTGATTTAGACGGTTTCAAAAAATATAATGATAAAGAAGGACATCAAGCTGGAGATGTTATATTACAAGAATTTGCTGCAACATTGAAATTAAAATTTAATGATGAAGAAAAATATTTGGTTGGTCGATATGGAGGGGATGAATTTATAGTAGTTTTGTTTGATATTGATAAACGGCAAGCACAAAACCTTCTTGACGAATTTCGTCAGGAAGTACAAAGACAGTTTTCATCTATTGGTATAACAGTAAGCATAGGTGTGTGCGAATATAATAATTCAGAAGAAGCCGATGCAAAAGATTTAGATGAACTTATTGAAAAAGCAGACGAACTTTTGTATAGAGTAAAAGAGTTTGGTGGTAACCGTGTGTTTAGGTTTAGGACAATATTTTTTTATTACATTCCTGAAGACAAGTATAAACCAAAAGAAGTTGCAGTAGTCGGCGATTTTAATAACTGGGATAGAAAAAAAGGTCTAATGCAATATTTACCCCAAGAGAATAAATGGTATAAAAAAATGTTAATAAAACCTGGAACTTATAGATACAAATTTTTGCTTGATACAAACATTTGGGTTGCAGACAAAAACGCAAAATATTTCGCAGACGATGGTTTCGGAGGACAATGTTCTGTAATTGTAGTTTATGAAAAATAAGATTAACAGGGGGACAAATTTATGCCTGCTGGAATAACAATATTGTTAGTTATATTAGCAGTGACTTATTTGCTTAGTGCAGTAAAGATTGTTCGTCAGTATGAACGCGGCCTTATTGAAACTTTAGGTAGGTATACGAGAACTGTTGAACCTGGCCTTGTAGTAATTTTTCCACCTCTACAACGTATACGTATTGTTGATATGAGAGAACAAGTTATTGATGTCCCTCCACAGGATGTTATAACAAAAGATAATGTTGTTGTTACAGTAGACGCGGTGATTTATTTTCAAGTTACAGATCCTGTTAAAGTTGTATATGAAGTATCAAATTTTTCGTTAGCTGCGTTAAAACTTGCTCAAACAAACTTAAGGAATGTTATAGGTGATCTTGAACTTGATCAAACTCTTACTTCGCGTGAAAAAATAAATTATCAACTGCGTCAAGTATTAGATGAAGCAACTGACAAATGGGGTGTTAAAATAACTCGTGTTGAAATACAAAAAATTGAGCCACCAAAAGATATTACTGATGCAATGAGTAAACAAATGAAAGCTGAACGAGAAAAACGCGCTATGATTTTAGAAGCTGAAGGTATAAGGCAATCCGCTATACTTAAAGCTGAAGGTGAGAAACAAGCAGCAATACTTACTGCTGAAGGTAAAGCAGAAGCAATAAAAAAAGTTGCTGATGCTGAGAAATACCAAATTGAAATTATCTTTGATGCAATTCATAAAGGGAAACCAACTAATGATTTAATTGCAATAAAATATCTTGAAACATTACAAAAAATTGCTGATGGTAAAGCAACAAAAATTTTTCTTCCTTTAGAAACAACTGGTATTTTGGGTTCAATTGCAGGAATAAAAGAGTTGTTTAGTGAAAGCAAAGAAGAAAATAAAGAAAAGTGAAAAGGTGACAGCAGGTAAGCAGGTAGTGAGCTGTGTGAAGGGCACGGCTTCAGCCGTGCTATTAAAGAAGTAGATGGTGTTTAAATACCGATTACAAATTTACCTACAACTTTTGCAAATGTAATTTTAATTTTATAATAAATCATAAAGAAAGGAGTAACTTTATGAAAATAATAGAACAAATATCAGATGCTATAGAGTATAAAAATGAGGAAGTGAGAATTAAAGATCTAAATATTCTTAAAGAAAAAGTTATAGATGAACTTGTATGGAAAGCAGTTTTTGGTGATGAAGAAGAAAAGAAGTTTTGTAAAAAACTCATATATTTGAGTGCACAAGAGATGGGTATAATTCCGTCAAGTATTTATGATTTATATGTTGCGATAGGACAAGGTGAGGTTGGTGGGTTTACAGTTCCAGCAATAAACATTCGTGGTATGGCATATGATACTGCAAAAGCTGTATTTCGTGCTGCAAAAAAATTAAATGTTGGCGCTTTAATTTTAGAGATTGCTCGTTCTGAGATGGGGTATACAAACCAACAACCTGATGAATATACTGCTGTTATGTTAGCAGCAGCAATAAAAGAAGGTTGGGATTTACCTATTTTTATCCAAGGAGATCATTTTCAAGTTAATGCAAAAAAGTTCCGTCAAGATCCACAAAAAGAAATTGATGCAATAAAACAACTTATAAAAAATTCTATTACTGCTGGATTTTTCAATATCGATCTTGATACTTCAACTTTAGTTGATGAATCAAAACCAACTTTAGATGAACAACAAAAAGATAATTATACAGTTGCTGCTGAGTTAACAAAATATATAAGAAAAATTCAGCCAAAAGGTATTGAAGTGAATCTTGGTGGTGAAATAGGCGAGATTGGTTCTAAAAATTCTACTGAAGAAGAACTTGTCGCATATATGGAAGGATACCTTAAACTATTACCTTCAAATATTAAAGGAATAACAAAACTTGCTATCCAAACAGGGACTACTCATGGTGGTGTTCCACTTCCTGATGGTACAATTGCAAAAGTAAAACTAGATTTTGATACAATTGAAAGGTTAACAAAAGTTGCAAGACAAAAATATAAACTTGCTGGTTGTGTACAACATGGAGCATCAACTTTACCTGCAGAACTTTTTGACAAATTCCCAAAAGTTGGTACTTTGGAAATACATCTTGCAACAGAATTTCAAAATATACTTTATGATCATCCTTTGTTCCCAGATGAGTTAAGAAAACAAATCTATAACTGGCTTTTTGAAAATTGTAAAGATGAGAGAAAACCTGAGGATACAGAACAACAGTTTATTTACAAAACAAGAAAGAAAGCTTTGGGACCATTTAAAAAAGAACTGTGGAGTTTACCAAAAGATATAAAAGAGGCGATATGTACAGAATTACAGAAAAAATTTGAATTTTTGTTTGATAAACTTAATGTAGTAAATACAAAAGATATTGTTAAAAAATATACAAAACTTGTTAAAGTCCCATTTAGTGATCAACAAGCTATAAAAGAAAAGTTTGAAGGGGCTGATTAAAAAATTATGTTTGAAAATTTTGCAAAACTTTTAATTTTGTTTGGATTAATTTTAGTTATTTTTGGTATATTACTTCTTGTTGTACCGAAAATACCATATTTAGGGAATTTAGGCAGGCTACCCGGCGATATTTTTATTAAGAGAGGAAACTTTGTTTTTTACTTTCCATTGGCTACCTCGATATTAATAAGTGTACTTCTTACAATAATATTAAATCTTATCTTAAGGAAAAAATGAGCTTGCCAAAAAATGTTTTATTTTCTTTTTCTTTTTTCCTCTTTCAGTTTTTGTTTTCTTCATATTTTGTAAGAGTTTGCATCAAATGTAATGTAAAAAGTTTTTATTTATCTGCATATGAAAAACCAGAGATATTTTTACAATATAGTTCTAAAAAAGTTAAACAGTTAAAAATTACACAGAGTATAAGTTGTAATTTCATTCCACCAGATAGAATACAAATCTTAGGTAAAACTTATAGTTTGCCAATAAAGTTGTATTCAGTAGGGAAGATAAAAATTGACAAAAATATTTATCCAGGCGAAATAGAAGTTTTTTCAAAAGATGCTAAAACAGTGTGCCTTGTAAATATTGTGAATATAGAAACATATTTATATGGTGTTGTACCGTATGAAGTAGAACCATCCTGGACAGACGAGATGTTAAAAGTGCAATCAATTATAGCAAGAACCTATGCTTTAACAAATTTTAACCGTCATAAAAAAGAAGGGTTTGACTTTTGCTCAACTGTTCATTGCCAAGTATACAAAGGGATAAGTAAAACTATGAGATTAAGAATAAAAAGAGCGGTCGATTCAACAAAAGGTCTGGTTGTAGTAGATAAAGACAGCGAGGAACTAATACCTACATATTATCATGCTGCGTGTGGTGGTTGTACAGAGAATGTCTCAGAGATATGGCCTCAGGTACAGTTTGTAAAAACACTTTCTAGTGTGAAATGTAATTTTTGTAAAAATTCGCCATACTATAACTGGGAAGCTGCTTTTAGTAAAGATGTTTTTGTTAAAAAATTGAGAATGAACGGTTATAATGTCGGAAATAAAATAAAAGATCTCATAATTCTTACTAAAACACAACATAATAGAGTGAAAAATTTACAAATTATAGGAGATAAAAATAAGTTTGAAATAACTGGTGAAATTTTAAGAAAAATTTTTGGGTATAACAAAATAAAAAGTACAAAAATTTATAAGATTGAGTTTAAAAACAACAAAATTATTTTTTACGGTAATGGATGGGGACACGGGGTTGGTTTATGTCAATGGGGTGCAAACGAACTAACAAAACAAAAAAGAAGTTTTAAAGAAGTTATTGAATATTATTATCCTAACACTAAAATAAAAAAGTGGTATTAGATATGGAAGAAGAATATAATTTAGATTTATACAATTTTGAACTGCCAAAAGAACTAATAGCACAACTTCCTTCACAGAAACGTTCTGAATCACGCCTTCTTTATTATGAAAGAGAAACAGATAGGATTTATCATTTAAAATTTAAAGATATCGTTAATATTTTTGACGAACAATTTTGTTTAGTTTTAAATAATACAAAAGTTGAGAATAGAAAAATTGAATGCAAAAAACCAACAGGCGGTAGTATCTTTGTTTTAATAACAGATTACGATGATAATACAATTAAGTTTATACCTTATAAACGGCTAAAATCTAAAAAATTAATTTTGCCAAACAAAACTGAAATAGAAATTGAAAACAAAGATTTTGTAACGGGCGAGTTTATAGCAAAAGGTAATTTTTCTAAACAAGATATTAAAGATGTTATTAAAAATTATGGTTTGCCACCATTACCACCATATATTAAGAGAAAAAAAGATGATGAAAGAATTAAAATTGATTTTGAAAGATATCAAACTATATATGCACAAAAAAATGGTTCTGTTGCAGCACCTACTGCAGGGTTACATTTTGATGAAGAAATTCTTAATAAACTTGTAGAAAAAAAAGTTGAAGTTTTATATATTACACTACATGTTGGCATTAGTTCTTTTAAGCCTGTTAAGTCAAAAGATATTAGGCAACACCAGTTGCCAGCTGAATATGCAGAAGTAACTTTAGATGTAGCTGAAAAAATAAATGGTTTTATAAAAGAAAATAAAAAAATTGTTGCTGTCGGAACAACTACTACAAGAACTTTAGAGTTTTTATCTGTAAAATTTGGTAAGGTTGTCCCGTATAATGGCGAAGTTGATATTTATATTTACCCTGGTTATCGTTTTAGTTTAATTTCAGGCATTATAACAAACTTTCATTTACCAAAATCTACAAATTTACTTTTAGTGGCAGCATTTGTTGGTAGAGAAAAACTTTTGGAACTTTACAAAATCGCTATTGAAAAGAAATACAGATTTTATTCTTATGGTGACGCTATGTTGATATTATGAAATATTTTAATCTGATTTCTACAAACAAAGAGTTGTTAGTGTATCTTCAACAAGCAGACGAAAATTTCAAAGCGTTAGGATATACAGAACAAGGTCTTACACATGCTAAACAAACCGTATCCACAGTAGAAAAAATTTTGACAGAATTAAATTTTCCTGAAGAAGATATAGATATAGGTAAATCAGCAGGTTTTTTACACGACATTGGTTGTTGTATTTCATATAAAGATCATGCTCAAATAGGAGCTCTTATAGCAAACAGAGTCTTATCAAAAATTTCTATTCCTCAGACATATATTTTTAAAATTGTAAACATTATAGGTTCGCATGAAGATATAGATTCTTTACCTGTTTCAGATATTGCAGCAGTTGTAATGGTTGCAGATAAAACAGATGTTAGAAGAGAACGTGTTATAAAAACAGATTTTAAACTTTTTGACAAACACGATAGAGTTCATTATGCTGTAGTTAAAAATAGTTTAAAAGTTTTTCCTAATGAAAGAAAAACTGTTTTAGAACTACAGATAGATGATAACATTTGTAGTGTGTTAGAATATTTTGAACTTTTTATGTCAAGGATAGAGTTTTGTAAAAAAGCAGTAAGTAAACTCGGGCTTACTTTTGAGTTTTATATAAACGAAGTTAGATATTTATGATGTTTTTATGAAAATTTTTGAAGTAATAAAAGAAGATAATTTTTCAAATGCAAGAATAGGAGTGTTGAAAACAAAGTCAGCTAATATATTGACACCGTTATTTTTACCTGTAGGCACATTAGGTGTTGTGAAAACATTAAGTTATAAAGAGCTTGAGGAAATAGGTGTGGAAGCGTTTATAGCTAACACATACCATTTATATTTCCGTCCTGGGGAAGAAGTGTTAAAAAAATTTGGTGGGTTGCATAAATTTATAAATTGGCAAAAAGTTATATTTACAGATTCTGGCGGGTTTCAAGTGTATAGTTTAAGAGAGTTAAGGAAAGTTTCAAAAGAAGGTGTTGAGTTTAAATCTCATATTGATGGTTCAACACATTTTTTTACACCACAAAAAGTTATTGAATTACAAAAAATAATAGGTTCTGATGTTGTTTTACCATTAGATGAATGTGTTGAGTATCCAGCTGAATATGAGAAAGTAAAAAGTTCTGTTGAACTTACAACATTTTGGGCTAAACAATCTAA
Organism: uncultured Elusimicrobia bacterium; assembly: GCA_964561135.1. Taxonomy (GTDB): domain Bacteria; phylum Elusimicrobiota; class Endomicrobiia; order DTEH01; family DTEH01; genus JANXDG01. The sequence goes on from CAZLOB010000071.1 coordinate 14,934, forward strand.
AGAAAAATTTTTAGAAGGACATAACAACCAACTTCTTTTTGGCATTATCCAGGGTTCCGTATATAAAGATTTAAGAAAAAAATCTGCTTACGAAATTTTAGAAATAGGTTTTGATGGTTATGCAATTGGTGGTGTTTCAGTTGGTGAACCTAAAGAACTAATGTATGAAGTTTTAAACTTTATGATTGAGATTTTGCCTAAAGATGTACCAAAATATGTAATGGGTGTAGGAGAAATTGAAGATGTATGGGAGGTTATTGGGTTAGGTTATGATATTATGGATTGTGTTTTACCAACAAGAAATGGAAGAAATGGTCAAGCATTAACTACTTTTGGCAAAATAAATATAAAAAATTCTAAATTCAAAACTGATGATAAACCTTTAGATGAATTATGTAATTGTTATGTTTGTAAAAATTACAGCCGTGCATTGATACATCACTATTTTAAATCACAGGAACTATTAGCATTGCGTTTAGTGTCATATCATAATGTATATTTTATGATTTCTTTAATAAACAAAATAAGAGATGCAATAAAAGATGACAGATTTGTTGAAGAAAAAAAGAAATTTTTAGAAAAATTTTGTTCATGTGAGATATAAAATGTTATGTTCAAAACAAAATTAAAAATAATATTTTTTCTAATTTCTGCTGTTAACCTTTTTTGCGAATTATCTAAGTCAGAGATTGAGAGTTTTATTTTAAAAAACATTTCTGTTGCTAAAGAAGATATAAAACTATTTATTTTGAACAATGTTGAAGAAATACCTCTTAGTTCTTTTAAACCTGAAATTGAAAATTTAATTAATTCAAAAAATGATAATGTAAAAATAAAATCAGCATATGTGTTATATAAAGTCTACAAAGATACCTATGCGTTAAATTTTATTATAAATTTTGTATTGGATAGACCAAAAATTGATAAGGAAATGTCAGCTGTTGCAAAAGCAAAAGCATATTTAAAAAATCAATTAAGAGCAGAAGCTGTTAAAATGCTTGGAGAGTTAGGTGATAAAAATGTTGTTGATGTATTATTTAAAACTATAAAAGATGATGATGGCATTGTGAAAGACGCATCTTACTTTGCCTTAGCTTTACTTTCACAACGCGGTATTATAAAACCTATCCCTGAACTTAAAAACTTTTTTTATGATGGACTAAAAGATCTAAATCCCAAAGTACGACTTCAAGCAGTAAAATATCTTGCTCAACTTAACTATGAAGATTCAATCCCTCCGTTAACATTAAGATTAAAAGATGCAAACAAAGAAGTTGTGTTAGAAACAATAAAAGCTTTAGGTAAGATAGGAAATAAAGAAGTTTTAAAAGATTTGTTGCAATTTAAATCCCATTCTGAGGATTCTTTTAGACTGACCTTAGCTGAATCTTTAGGAGATTTAGCATACAATATTTCTATTTCATCGCCCTTGGATACAGGATCTTTAATAAAAATAAAAAATGTTTTACAAAACTATTTAAATGATATAAATGGTTCAGTACGAATTGCAGCAGCAAGGTCGTTGTTAAAATTAAATGATAGAAGTGGTGTTGAAGTATTAAGAAAAGGTTTACAAAGCAATGATAAAGATGTTGTTTTATATTCTATAGAGAGCTTTGGTAAATATGGTAACTTAGACGATATACAGTATTTGACAAAATTTACTGAATCGTTTGATGAAATTTTAAAAATGGCATCTTATGTTAATATCTTAAAAATTTACTATAGATATAAGAAGTAGTTGTTTTGGAGGACAAGATAATGAATAAACGAAAACTTTTTGACATAATTAAAAAATTTGATAAAAAAAATGTTTTAGTTGTAGGTGATATTATGCTTGATAGGTACGTATGGGGTAATGTTGAAAGAATCTCGCCTGAAGCACCTGTACCTGTGGTTGAGGTTGTAAAAGAAACACAGACACTTGGTGGATGTGGTAATGTTGCAAATAATATAACATCCGTTGGTGGAAATGTTTATATTGTAACAATAGTTGGGAATGATATTTATGCTGAAGATTTGAAACAGATGTTGAAAGAAAAAAAGGTTAACATTGACGGAGTTTTTGTTGATAAATCACGACCTACAACTGTAAAAACAAGAATTATTGCTCATAACCAACAAGTTGTCCGTGTGGATAAAGAAAGTAGGCATCAATTAAATCCACATTTGTTTGAAAAAATAAAATCGTATATTTTGAGTATAAAAAACTCTGTTGATGCGATATTAATTTCTGACTATGGTAAAGGTGTGATAACAAAAAGTTTGTTAAGTTTTTTAATAAACTTAGCAAAAAAACTTGAAATACCAATATCTGTTGATCCTAAAATAGAACATTTTTTAGAATATAAAAGAGTTACAATTTTAACACCAAATTTAAACGAAGCAACACTTGGCATGAGATTACATAAAAAACCTCAAACTCAACAAGAAATATACGATCTTGGAAGGAAAATACTAGCTAAACTGAAACCACAAGCTTTAGTCATTACCCGTGGACCCGATGGTATGACATTGTTTGAAAAAGAAAAAATTTATCACATCCCAACAAGAGCAAAAGAAGTGTACGATGTTACAGGTGCAGGAGATACTGTTATTGCGATACTAACTTTATGTTTAGCATCAGGTGCAGATTTTGTTTCTTCTTGTGAGATATCAAACTTTGCAGCAGGTATTGTTGTTGGTAAAGTTGGTACTGCTACTGTTACAAAGGAAGA
>CAZLOB010000072.1:0-5324 GCA_964561135.1 uncultured Elusimicrobia bacterium
CTTAAAGGCAAAGAAAATATAAGACATAAAATTAAGTATTCTTTTCCTTTTATCCAACTATACTTCCAAAAAAATAAACTTAAGATACCAACAATCGTTGCATAAAATGCTGCTAAATAGTAGTTCATAAGTTTTAGAGATCCTTATTTCTGTTATATTTATCCTATTTTTAGCTCTGTTAAAGTTATTTTTTCTTTCAAGAATTCTAAAAAAATATCTTTATTTTTAGGAGAAATAACATACCTTCTTTTAGCAGTTTCAATCATAATAATATCTGTTAAACTTGTTGCATAAACTATAATTGGTGCTTCTCTTGAGAAACAATATCCAAGATAATACCCTGGTATGCCTACACCGACTCCTAAACATTTAAAATTCTTGAGATTACTAATTTTTTTAATCTCATGATATTTTATTCTTGAAATAAATGGACCACATATAAACAACATCTCTTTTTCTTTCAATTTATAATGCATAGTTGGATATATAATCAAAATAAATAAATAACATAGGAAAAAGAATATAATCAACGGTCTGAAAGAACAAACAGATGGATGCCTATACACTATTATAAAAAGAATACAAAAACCTAATGTTACAACATATGGCTTAATAGAAAATGTAGGTTTAAAGATATTCATTGCGTTAATCCTTAAAACATTAGAATAAATGAACTCCCTATACTTGTTTGATATACAATGTTATCAGAATTAATCAACAGATAAAATCTCAATTCTTTAAATGGTTTAATTAAATAAGCTATCCCGGGCTCAAAAATATAACTTTCTTTTTGTTTTTGAATTAAAATAGCAAAGTTTGTAAAAAACGAAAATTTCTCATTGATAATAAAGTATAAACTTGAGATTAATTGTACCCACCATAAATCTGACAACTCCTCTTTATCACATTTTTTCCAAAAAGGTCTATTTATAACTAACTGTATTCTTGTTATAACAGGATCTTCTATTTTCTCTATACCGAGCCCTGGTTGTAAAGAAAATACACTATGTTCTTCATAAGACATATTCCCACTGATTTTTTTATCCACAGGTAGTTGGATCCCTAATAAACAGTATATATAATCACCAATAAATTTAAACTTATATTCGGGCAGAATTAACATATTCCCTACAGACCACAATGTCTCTATTTTTTCTTTCTCTTCCGGAACTTCACTCGGATAGTATGTATAATGAAAACTAAAAGGTGTAATAAAATAAATTGAGAGACTTCTGTTAAAAATATAACCAAATGTCAAGGATGAGCCCACATATCTACTTTGGGTATCCTTTGATATTAATCCTTTATAAGTAATATCTACAGATGATAACCATTTCTTTTTCATATCAGGTCTAATATATGGCAATACATCTTGTGCAAATATTATTGAACTATAAACATCAAAAAGGAAAATAATTTTTAATAACAGGATAGTTTTGATAAAGGAAGATTTTTGAAACATACAAATGTGCCTCTGTCTTTCGTTTTTCCATCTTTTTATGTGCGTTTCTTAAGAAGTCTTCTGAATTCGGCTTAATAACCATAGCATATCCAGTCCATAGTGATAAAAACTTATCTTTTGAAATAATCTTTTTCCCTACTTCAGTGTCATCCAATATAAGCCATTCATCTATATTACCGATTAACAAACTAAAATGTTTCACTTCTTGTCCAGCAAAGTTATATTTCATATGAACTATTATTGGCAAAGATGTTTCATTTATAATTTTTATTAGTCCGCTATAATTCATTTTATACCCATATACTTCAAATCCTTTACTTACAGCGTATTTCTTCATATCTAAAAAAGTGATACCTCTTTTTTCTTCTACCATTCTTTTAAAAAACTCAGTTGTAATCTCTTCTTCTGTTGTTGGCATACTGTAATAATTAAAAAGTGTAGACAACACAGCTATCCCACAAGTGAATTCAGTAGTTTGTCTGTTTATATCTAAATATTTAAGTTCTTTAAAAGATTTTATTTTTTCAGCATAAGTTGAAACACAATTCATAAAATATTGACATAACATTATTATTAAAATCTTATTTTTCATAAATTGTTATTGCTTCATCTATCATTGTGTATCCTTTTTTCTTCTTCATATTTTCATCAATAGAAACAAAATAAGAAAGTAGTAAACCAAAAATAATTATAATTAAAACCACACACATTAAAACATGAATTTTTTTCATTTGATACAATCCTGCTGGAATATTTACTAAAGAGTGTAATAACACAGCAAAAAAGAAGTATTTTAACGGCTGATTCAAAACAAAACCATAACCAACAATACCAGTAAGTATTATATGAAGCAAAACCGCTAAAATCCTTTCACCTCCAAAACCCCACAATAAAATCAAATTAGTAAAACCCGAAGCATATTGTGGTTGGGTTTTAGATAACCTATAGGCTAAGTACCATATTTCACCAATGCCAAAACCAAAACCAGCCAAAAGAGCTGAAAAATATATATCTATTTTCTGTCTCAATAAAGTTTTGTTTAATAAAATTGGCACTACCTTAATAAATTCTTCTGCAAAAGATCCAACAATTAAAACAATTGGTAAAAACCATAATGGCCAAAATATTGCCTCTTTTTTTATATCAAATAAAGCATATAATTTATTATATATTGGTTTTTTAATTAAAATGTTTACTATACAACTCAACAACAAAGTTGGTATTATATAAAGCAATATGACTATTTTATTTTTGTGGTCCAAATAAACTTTTCTCCAGTAATCTTTAAAAATAAAAGTAGAAATCAATGTCGAAAACATTCCAATTATGTAATAATTCATCTTATTTTTCTATTTTCCAAGGAATAACCTGTACATCCTGCTAAACATACTATCTGGATTTTTAATTAATTCGTTAGGTTCTCCTATTTCTTTAATTTCGCCGTTAAACATAACAGCTACTTTGTCTGCTATTTTAACAGTTGATAAACGATGTGCTATAATAATAACTGTACTTTGCTGTTTTAACAACAACAAAGATGATATAATTTTTTCTTCAGTCTCACAATCAATAAAAGCGGTTGGTTCATCCAAAATAAAAATTTTAGGAGATAAATAGAAAGCTCTAGCTAATGCAATTCTCTGAGCTTGACCAACTGAGAGGTTTATCCCATCTATTCCTACTTTAGTATGAAGTTTATATGGTAACTAATCAATAAAATCTATCGCTGCTTTTTTAGCCGCAATTAATACTTCTTTTTCATTAAAATTCTCTGCCCCACAAGTTATATTTTCAAGGATAGTACCATTATATACATATTGGTTTTGAAGAACTAAAAGAACCTGCCTCCTTAATAATGAAACAGGAATATCTTGTATTTTTTTATCACCGATAAATATCTCTCCAACCTGTGGTTCATAAAATCTTACTAATAACTTACATAGAGTTGACTTACCTGCTCCACTAGGTCCTACTAATGCAAAAATACTATTTGATGGGATTACAAGGTTTATTTTTTTTAGAATTAATTTCTCATTATAGCTAAATGAGCAGTTTTTTATTACAATTTTATTATCAGATATTTCAATATTTTCTTTTTTATATTCTTCATATTCACAAACTTTAGGATTAATTTCTTCATAATATGCTAAAACTCTTCTAAGACTAGCTCTAACATCTTGGAAAGATAAAACTGCTTCTGTTAAAATAATTATTGGATTGGAAAGAAGGTTTACAAACATAAGAAAAGCCATAAGGGTTCCGAGCGAGATATTACCTTTTATAGCTTGTAACCCTCCATACCATAAAATACCAAAAGCCCATAAATTATTCACAGCCATAGAAAGAGTAGATGAAAATTTATTAACCATAAACCCTTGTAAAGATGTTTTAAACAACTCAAAAAGTTTATCAAAAAATTTGTTTTGCTCTCTTTTTTCCATATTTAAAGAACGAATAAGTTGAATTTTTGAAAAATGTTCAGTTGTATAACCTAAAACTTGTTGTTGTTTTTCTTTTATACTGTAGGAATATTGAAGTAAAGGTTTTCTAAATTTAACAACTATTAAAGACTGCAAAAATAAAATTAAAAAAGCAAATAGTGTAAGTTCTTTGTGCCATTGAAACATAAAAATTATAGCAACCAAAAAAATTAGTTGTAAAGGAATAGTAGCTAAATAATCCATCCAAGATTTTCCTACTACATATGTATCTGTTAATATACGATAAGATATTTCTCCGGGTGAAGTGTTTTCATAAAAACTTATCGGGGCAGATTGTGCATTTTTAAAAATATCAGTTTGTAGTTTTATATTGATTCTTCCAAAAGATTCAAAAAATTGATAGTTAGCCAAAAGAGAAGTAACAAAAAAAATAAAAAATATAATAATTATGGCTAATAACGCAAATTTAAAAAATCCATAATATCTCTGAATTATAACTATATCAATCAAAAACCGGGTTACAATAGGAAAAGCTAAAAGAGATAAATTTGCTACTATTCCAAATATAATAGCTACTAAAATGCGAAATTTATATCCTTTTGAATATTTATAAAAAAGTTCAAAATATTTCTTAAAGTCTTTAAACATAAAAAACAAACAATATTGTAACTACCTTCACAAAAACTAGTTCTGCTTCAGATTTAGCTAGATACTGTGATATATTCGTGCTATTAATAAACCATTTTCTAGTTAAAAAACAACAAATAATCTCCAACAATACACAAAAAAATTAATTTCTTTTCTCTCAATTAGTATCTTTAAAACCAAAATCTTCTACGAAACCATTTTCTCATATGGAGTTCTCCTTCTGCAGCAATTATAACAAACGCTAGTAATACTGCTACAAATATATAGAATACAATTAGCTTACCTTCCCCTGCTATGCTCGCCATTTGTTCATCTCCTAGCATTTCTATTGTAGGACTTTCATATGTCATTCTTAATCACCCCCTTTCTAACCACGTTATGTTAACTTTTTTATGATATTTATGAAAACTATAGACGAAAAAATTAAAAATGATGTATATAAAGACACCTCTCCCTTGGTCAACAAAACCAAGGGAGAAATCCTAAACAAAGGAGGTACATACATATCAACAACTCAAACACAAAACAAATAAACAATACTCAAACAACAAGTGCTACTTTAAAACCACCTGAATATCCTAATGTCTTTTGTGACCGCTGTGGCTCAAACTATGTCGTCAAATATGGCAAAGAACAAAAAACTAAACTACAAAAATATAAATGCAAAATCTGTGGCAAACAATTTGTCCCCGAAAGAACTAAAAAACCAAAAAAACATATCCACGGCAACTGCCCTCTATGCACAAGCAGACTTGATATAAGAAAATCTAACA
>CAZLOB010000073.1:0-11807 GCA_964561135.1 uncultured Elusimicrobia bacterium
AAAATAAAGACTTTGCTACAAAACTTGAAGAAATTTATTCTCAACTTCCATCTGTACCTATTGATAAAGGTTTGATTGAAAAAACAAAAAATGTTGTTGTTGTACCATTAAATATTTTCTGGGACGATTTGGGAAACTGGAAAGCTTTAGAAAGAATTTATAAAAAAGATGAACAAGAAAATATGATTTTAGCAAACAATGTGGATATTGGAAGTAAAAACATTACAGTTTTTGGTAATAAAAGAATAGTTGCGACATGTGGTTTAGAAAATTTAATAATTGTTGATACTGAAGATGCTTTGTTAGTTTTGAATAAGAATTTTGATCAAAAAGTTAAAGATATCGTTGAAAAAATTTCTGATGAGACAGTTTTGTATCATAAAACTGTTCAAAGACCATGGGGGTTCTATACTGTTTTAAAACAAGAAAAAGGATACAAAGTTAAACTAATTAATGTTTTGCCAAACAAAAAATTAAGTTTGCAAAAACATAAAAAACGTGCTGAACAATGGTTTGTAGTAAAAGGTGTTGCAAAAATTACCTGTAACAATAAAGTTTTTTATTTAAAACAAAATGAAACTTTAAGGATAGAAAAAAATACGCCTCATAGATTAGAAAATCCTTCAAGTAAAAATATCCTTGAAATTATAGAAGTTGCTTATGGTAGTTATCTTGGTGAAGATGATATAATTCGTCTTGAAGATGATTTTGGAAGAAAATGAGTGAAGTTTATAGGGTTTGTAGAATTAATGAGTTTATAAGGTTTTTTTTGAGTAAAAGTATTTTTGGTAGCCACAGGATTTAGACTACGAAACATTTTATTGTTATGTGAGGTATATTTCTATGAACTTTTATATTCTTTTTGTAATAGGTATTTTTATTGTAGCTTATTTTACATATGGAAAATTTATAGAAAAAACTTATCAGATAAAACAAACAGAAGAAGTGCCGTCAAAAAAGTTCTATGACGGAGTTGATTTTGTACCTACAAACAAGTTTGTTCTTTTAGGACACCATTTTTCATCTATTGCAGGTGCAGGACCTATAATAGGTCCAATTTTAGCAGGTGCTGTTTTTGGTTGGCTTCCTGCAATAGTATGGATTGTATTAGGGACAATTTTTATTGGTGGTTTGCATGATTTATCATCTTTGGTTATTTCAATTCGTCATGGTGGTTTATCTATTGCCCAGGTTGCAAATAAATATATTAATAAAACTACATACAAAATATTTCTTTTATTTATATGGTTTGCTTTAGTATATGTTGTTAGTGTATTTTGTGATTTAGCAGCTGATACATTTTTTAATGAACCTTCAGTAGCTCAAACTAGTGTTTGGTATATTTTAATTGCAATAATTTTCGGTGTTTTGGTTTATAAAATAAAGTTTAATTTACTTTTGTCAACTTTAATTTCTTTAGTTTTTGTTTTATTAGGAATTTTGTTTAGTTTAAAATTTAAGTTTTTATATTTTCCTAAACAAACTTGGATATGGTTACTTTTAGTTTATAGTTTTTTAGCTTCAATTTTGCCAGTGTGGTTCTTACTACAGCCAAGAGATTATTTATCGAGTTATTTTTTATACTTTACAGTAATAATAGGTATTTTTGGTCTTTTATTTGTGAAGACAAAAATTTTATATCCCGCATTTATTAGTTTTAATTCTTCTATAGGCACACTTTTTCCATTTTTGTTCATAACAATAGCATGTGGTGCAATTTCTGGTTTTCATTCATTAGTTTCTTCAGGCACAACTTCTAAACAACTTGATAATATAAAAAATGCGAAGTTCGTAGCTTATGGTGGAATGATTTTAGAAGGTATTGTTGCAGCGGTCGCTTTGTCAACATTAATGATGATTAACAAAGGGGAGTTTTCAAATCCGCAGCAAGTATACGCACTTGGTATTTCAAAACTCTCTTCTGTTTTTGGTATCGATCTAGAATTTGGCAAAACAATAGGATATTTGGCGATCTCAGCTTTTATTCTAACAACATTGGATACTGCAACTAGAATATCAAGATATATATTACAAGAATTTTTTGGTTTTACAAAGTCTTCATTATTTATTAGAACTGTTTTTACAGTTATGTCTTTAGTTTTACCTTTGATTTTGTTAAATTTGCGACTAAAAGATTTAGGTGGTAATGTTGTTGCTTGTTGGAAAATAATATGGCCACTTTTTGGTACTACTAACCAACTTTTAGCTGCGTTAGTTTTGCTTGTTGTTTATCTTTGGGTAAAAAAACAAAATTTTAAAAATAAAATCATAGTTTTACTACCTTCTTTTTTTATGTTAATAACTGCACTTTCAGCTTTAGGATGGACACTTTATATGAGGATTGTTAAAAATGTATTTGACATAATAGTTTTCATAGGCATTGTTTTATTTTTACTATGTATATTTATCGTTGTTGAATCTATAAAATGTATTTGGCAAAAAAGTTGATTTCTTTAAAAAAAATTTTTACACAAATAGCATATATGATATACAATTTTGAAAAACTAGAGCTTAGATTAAAACCTGTTGTAATTTTATCATCATTGGCAAGAAGAGTGTAAGATAACAATCTCTTTTGATAAGTTCTTACCATAAATAAAAACAAACATAATGAAACAATTTTTTAATAAAGTATCACTGTTAATACATAATTTCTTTAAAATAAATAATATTTTTTTGTCTACTATATGTATATTCTTGACAAGTTATGCTACAGTAAAAGTTGTTGAAGTACGGAAAGGTTTTAATTTTTCTAAGGAAGTACTTGATAATATAAAGATAGGTATTATAAGGAACAAACCACAAGTTGTTGTTTATTCCAATAGCGATTTTGAGTTTAGAGATAAAGATAAAAAACTTATTTGTGAAGGTAAGGCGTGGGATATGTGGGTATTGAAAGTATCAGGTGTTGGCGAAGTTGGAAAAACAATATTTTATGTAGCACCTGCGTCCTATACTTATGAAGCTACTGCAACCGTTATTGCTGAATCTATAAAACAAACACTTGGATTACCTGTAATTGTTTTAAACGAACCACCATGGTATAAAGTCCGTGTTGGAGAAGCAACTACCCGTGAAGAAGCACAAAAAATTGTTGATAAACTAAAAGCAATGGGGTATGATCAAGCATGGATTGATAAAAGAACAATACAACCAAAAACAAAACCTAAAATACAACTTATCGACCCTGGCAAAAATGTTAAAGGTGAATATGAAGATCCGATATATTTTGTACCAAAATCCACTTTTGCATATATAGGTGTTGCAGGAAAACTTTACAAAGGCAGGTTTATCGTTCGTATAGGAGTTGATGGATTATTAACTGTCATCAACGAGATTAACATTGATGAATATCTCAAAGGTGTACTACCAAAAGAAATTGGTGCGAATAAACATGAAGAAGCGCTTAAAGCACAAGCTGTTGCTGCAAGGACTGAGACGCTTTCAAAACTTGGTCGTCATTCTGATGAAGGATTTGATTTATGTGCAACAGTATGTTGTCAAGTATATGGTGGACTTTCAGCTGAAACACCAAGAACAAATAAAGCTGTAGAAGATACAATTGGTGAAGTCATAACTATAGGTGATCGTCTTGCGTCAGCTGTGTATCATGCATGTTGTGGTGGGTATACAGAAGATGCTTCCATAGTATGGGGCAGCGGTTTTGAATATCTGGTACCGGTAGCTTGTTTTGAACAAGGACAAAATACTGAATTTCAGTTCCCACTAAACAAAGAAGAAAATTTTGTTAAATGGGTTAAAAGTAAACCGAGGGCGTTCTGCGAAGACTATACAAAATTTTTCCGTTGGGAGAAAAGATTTACTGAAACACAACTTGCGAGTATACTTGCTCAAAAAGGATATAATGTTGGGAGAGTTTTAGATATAAAATTAGGTGAACGTGGTCCTGCAGGAACATTGAAAAGTATAACTATAATCGGTACTGAAGGACAATATACTATAAATTCTGAATACAAAATTAGAGAAGCGTTAGGTGGTGTAATGAACTTCTACAGCGGAAAGTTTATAGTAGAAGTTGAAAAAGATCCTAATACAAAAGAAAAAGTATGGAAATTTATAGGAGCAGGATGGGGACATGGTGTTGGTATGTGCCAATATGGTGCTGCAACAGCTGCTGCAAAATACGGCTGGAATTATAAAAAAATTTTAAAACATTATTTTCCAACTACACAGGTTAAGAAAGTATATTGAAAATAAAAAATTTGTCCCCGGCGAGAGTCGAACTCGCAACCAACGGATTAAGAGTCCGCTGCTCTACCATGTTGAGCTACGGGGACGCTAATAAATAAATGTGTAAACGATTCTAATATACATATAATAAAAAATTTTAGAAATCAACTTCTGAAGACAAGTTTTAAAAAAAATCTTTTTTAAAAATTTTTAAACCAACCTGTTGACAAATAAAATATATTCTTTGTACTATATATCGTAGTATGGAGTTTTAATAACACAATATATAGGTATTCTGACTACAGGGGGTGTAGGATTATGGCAATAAATATTTCGTCTGAAGAAAAAATTATTGAAGATGTTAATGAAATGTTAGATTCCGTTTCTACAGAAGATGATAAAGAAAAAACGGATCATTTATCAGAAACTACACATGTTAAACCTTCACTTACTGCGAACGCTTTAGTTGTTTTAGAAAAAAGGTATTTAAAAAAAGATGAGAATGGAAATATTATTGAGTCACCAGAAGATATGTTTAAACGAGTAGCAAAAGCTATTGCTGAAGTTGACAAAATTTACGGTGAAGATCCTCAACAATCATATGAGAAATTTTATGAAATAATGGCACGTCTTGAGTTTTTACCTAACTCGCCTACTTTAATGAACGCAGGGACTTCTTTTCAGCAACTTTCAGCATGTTTTGTTTTACCTATAGAGGATTCTATGGAGTCAATTTTTGAAACACTAAAATATGCTGCGTTGATCCACAAAACAGGTGGTGGGACAGGGTTTTCATTTTCAAATTTGCGTCCATCAAACGATGTTGTAAGAACAACATCAGGTGTTTCTTCAGGCCCAATTTCTTTTATGAAAGTATACAATGCTGCAACTGAAGCTATTAAACAAGGTGGTCGTAGACGTGGTGCGAACATGGGTATTTTACGTGTTGACCATCCTGATATAATTGAGTTTATAAAATGTAAAGAAAAAGAAGGTGAACTAGCAAATTTTAATATCTCGGTTGCTATTACTGACGATTTTATGAAAAAATTACAAAATGCTGAAGAGTACGAACTTATAAATCCGAGAACAAAACAAGTTGTGAAAAAATTAAAGACAACAGAAGTTTTTGATTTAATTGTAGAACATGCATGGCTTAATGGTGAACCAGGTGTTGTGTTTATTGATGTTGTAAACAAATATAATCCGACTCCTGAAGTTGGAATGATTGAAAGTACTAACCCGTGTGGTGAGCAACCGTTGCTTCCTTATGAATCGTGTAATTTAGGCTCAATTAATTTAGGTAAGATGGTGATACATCGTGGCGATGTTTGTGAGATAGATTGGGAACGACTTAAATATGTCACAGAAGTTGCAGTACATTTTTTAGACAATGTGATAGATGCAAACCAATATCCTGTGGATAAAATTAGAGAGATGACACTTGCTAACAGAAAAATAGGCTTAGGTGTGATGGGCTGGGCTGATATGTTGTTCCAATTAAAGATATCTTATAATTCAAAAGAAGCGTTGAACCTTGCTGAAAAAGTTATGAGTTTTATCAAAAAAGTTGCTGTAGAAACTTCAGAAAAAATAGCGCAAAAACGTGGCCCATTCCCAAATTTTGAAAGAAGTATATTCAAAAATGGTAAACCACGACGTAACGCTACTCTTACAACAATTGCACCAACAGGGTCTATTGGTATCATAGCAAATGCTTCCACTGGTATAGAACCTGTTTTTGCTTTAGCTTATGTTAGGAAAAACATTTTAGGTGGTGAAGAATTGTTTGAAATAAACCCTTATTTTAAACAAGCTTTAATTGAAGAAGGTTTATATTCTAAAGAGCTAATCGAAGAAGTTATTCAAAAAGGTAGTTTAAAAGATATAAAAGGAATACCAGAATCTTTTAAGAAAATATTTGTTACAGCTTTAGATATACCACCTGAGATGCATGTACGTATGCAAGCAGCATTCCAGAAATATGTTGATAACGCTGTCTCAAAAACAATAAACCTTCCAAACTCTGCTACAAAAGAAGATGTTAAAAAAGTTTTTCTTTTAGCATACAAACTTGGCTGCAAAGGGATAACTGTTTACAGGGAAGGATCCCGTAGTGTACAAGTGTTAAATATTGCAAAGAAAGAAGAAAAAGTTAAACCTGAACCCAGAACAAGGCCAAGAGTTGTTTCCGGAAAAACAATCAAGATGGTAACCGGTTGTGGAAATATGTATGTTACAATTAACGAAGATGAGTTTGGACCATGTGAGCTGTTTACTTCGTTAGGTAAAAGTGGTGGGTGTACATCATCCCAGTCAGAGGCTATTGGTAGACTAATTTCATTAGCATTAAGAAGTGGGGTGAAACCTGAAAAAGTAATTGAACAATTAAAAGGTATACGTTGTCCATCACCTGTGATATATCAAGGCGAGTCAATTCTTTCTTGTGCAGATGCGTTAGCAAAAGCGTTAGAAATTTATATTCAAGAAAAAAATATTCCTAACTTGTTTGATAGTATAAAAACTCAAAAACAACAACTTACTAAAAATGAACTTGGGATTAATCCACAATGTCCAGAATGCGGTTCTATATTAGAAATTGGTGAAGGATGTGCTACATGTAGAAGTTGTGGTTTTTCAAAATGTTTATAAACTTTTTTCTTATCGTTTTTTTATAACTCATCTTCGTGTTTAAAACTAAAATAACTAAAATAAACTCATGATGTTGTCAGATAAAGATATAAAACAATATGTAGAAAAGTATAAAATGATTGAACCGTTCGAAGATACAAGGCTGTTAAAACTTGACAAAAAAATTTCTTGGGGTGTATCGTCTTATGGGTATGATATAAGATTGTCAGACGAGTTTTTGGTCCCTAAACAAAATTCTAGGCTAATTGTCGACCCTAAAGATTTTGATGTTACAAAATTTAAAAAAATAAAAACAAACAGCTATGTAATCAAACCAAATAACTTTGTATTAGGCAAAAGTTTTGAATATTTTAGAATACCAAAAGATATTTTGGTAATTGTTTTTGGTAAATCAACATATGCAAGATGCGGATTAATTGTTAATATTACTCCTCTTGAACCTGAATGGGAAGGGTATATAACTATTGCAATTATTAATCCACTAAATCATAAAATAAAAATCTATGCTAACGAAGGAATAGCGCAAGCAATATTTTTAAAAGCTAAAAATATATGCAAAATTTCATATAAAGATAAGCAAGGAAAGTATCAAGCACAAAAAGATATCACACCTGCAATGTGAGTTTTAATATAATTTAAATTGAAAGGAGGTAGATATGGCATTTTTTATAGGAAGAGATAAAGAAGCAAGACGTGCATACGGGTTTGACGAAGTCTCCATTGTCCCTGGTAATGTAACTATTGATCCGGATGATACAGATATTTCTGTAGAACTATGCGGGTTTAAATTACAAGTACCGATGATAGCTTCAGCGATGGACGGCGTAGTTGATACAAAAATGGCTGTAGAACTAGGCAAACTTGGTGCTTTGGGTGTGCTTAATTTGGATGGTATATATACAAGATATGAAAATCCTTATGAACAAATTGAAAAAATTATCTCTGCAGCAGATGAAAAAGCTACAGAAATAATCCAACAAATTTATAAAGAACCAGTTAAAGAGGAACTTATTTATCAGCGTATTAGAGAAATAAAAAAAGGAAATGTTTTGTGTGCAGTTTCGACTGTTCCACAAAACGCACCAAAGTATATAAAAATTGCTAAAGAAGCACAAGCTGATATCTTTGTAATCCAAGCAACAGTTGTTACAGTGAAACATTATTCTTCTAAGTATGGATGTGTTGATTTGGAAAAAATTTGTAAAGAAAGTGGCTTGCCTGTTATAATAGGCAATTGTGTAACATACAAAGTCGCATTAGAACTTATGGAAATAGGTGCTTCTGCAGTACTGGTAGGAATAGGGCCAGGAGCTGCTTGTACCACAAGACAAGTCTTAGGTATTGGAGTGCCACAAATAACTGCAACTGTAGATTGTGCTAAAGCAAGAGATTTTTATTTCAAAAAAACAGGACGTTATGTACCAATCATAACTGATGGCGGAATGATAACAAGTGGCGATATTTGTAAAGCTTTTGTAGCAGGAGCAGACCTCGTGATGTTTGGTTCAGGTTTTGCAAAAGCAAAAGAAGCGCCTGGTAAAGGATATCATTGGGGCATGGCAATGCCACATTTTTATCTACCCCGTGGTGCAAGAATATATGTTGGTACTACAGGTACTTTGAAAGAAATTCTTTTTGGCCCTTCTCGTACTGACGATGGCACACAAAACTTAGTTGGTGCGTTAAGAACATGTATGGGCAATGTTGGTGCAAGAAATATTAAAGAATTACAACTTGCACAACTTATAATTGCTCCTGAGATTAAAACTGAAGGAAAAAGGTACCAAAAAGAACAAAAAGTAGGTATGGGCAAATAATTATAATACTATATTGCTGAATTTCAAAATTTGAAACTTTATTGTTGATTGCAAAAGAAATCAAAGTTTTGTATAACAACTGTTACAAAAATAATAACACATTAACACTACCATACATGTACACATTCATATGATAATCGTTCTGGACTTTGGTTCGCAATATACACAACTTATTGCAAGAAGAATAAGAGAACTTAATGTTTATTGTGAGATTCATCCTTATAACATTGATATAAGAACCTTCCATAATGTTAAAGGGATAATTTTTTCAGGTGGGCCTGGGAGTGTTTATGAAAAAAACTCGCCAAAAATTACATCAACCCACCTTGAGTTTATAATTAACAACAAAATTCCTATTTTAGGAATTTGTTATGGAATGCAACTTTTGTCATATATGTTAGCTGGAGAAGTAGAACAGAGTAGTATTCACGAGTATGGTTTGTCTAAAATTAAGATAATAAAAAATAGTGTGATTTTTAAAAATGTCCCTCAAGAAAGTATTGTATGGATGAGCCATGGCGATGTAATAAAAAAACTTCCCAAAGAATTTGAAATAGTTGCTATAACTGAAAATAACTTAATTGCTGCAGCACAAAATGTTAAAAAAAATGTTTATATTTTACAATTCCATCCTGAAGTAAAACATACAGAATACGGAGTAAAAATAATAGAAAATTTTGTTTTTAAAATTTGCAAAGAGGAACCATCCTGGCAAATGAAAAGTTTTGTTGAAACATCAATTGAAGAAATAAAAAATACAGTTAAAGATGAACCTGCAATATGTGCAATTTCAGGCGGTGTAGATTCTTCAGTTGCATCAACTTTGGTTTATCGTGCAATAGGAAATAATTTACATTGTATTTTTGTAGACAACGGTCTTTTAAGATGTGGGGAAAAAGAACGTGTTGAAAAAATTTTTAGACCTATATTTGGAGATAATCTGTATGTTGTTAATGCAGAAAAAATTTTTCTTTCAAGACTTAAAGGGGTAGTTGATCCTGAAAGAAAAAGAAAAATAATTGGTAAAACTTTTATTCATGTTTTTGAACAAACTGCAAAAAAGATTGAAAAAAAGATAAATAAAAAAATAAAATTTTTAGTTCAAGGGACACTTTATCCAGATGTTATTGAAAGTGTTTCTGTCAAAGGTCCATCAAAAACTATTAAAACACATCATAATGTTGGCGGTCTTCCTAAAAAATTAAAATTTAAACTTATTGAACCACTTAAGTTTTTGTTTAAAGATGAGGTTCGTAAACTTGGTAAAGAACTTGGTCTACCTGATGAGATACTTTTAAGACATCCATTCCCAGGGCCAGGACTCGCCGTCAGAATAATTGGTGAAGTTACAAAACAAGCTTTAGAGTTGTTAAGAAAAGCAGATAAAATTATAGAAGAAGAGATAAGACAAGCTGGGTTTTATGAAAAAGTATGGCAATGTTTTGGAGTTTTGCTTCCAGTAAAAACAGTAGGTATCATGGGCGATAAAAGGACATACGAAAATGTTTTAGCAATAAGATGTGTTGAATCACAAGATGCGATGACTGCTGATTGGGTTAAACTACCATACGAACTACTTGGAAAAATTTCTAACAGAGTCATAAACGAAGTGCGTGGGATAAACAGAGTAGTATACGATATATCATCAAAGCCGCCCGCAACTATTGAATGGGAATAAAAAGCAGGTAGGCGACAAGCAGGTAGCAGGTAGTGAATTTAAAGAAAAATGTAGGGCAAGGTTTCAGCCTTGCATATTAGAAAAAGTGTAGAATGTAGGCGGCGTTTTAACGCCGTGTAGTCTGAATATATTCAAGGGAGGAAAAAAACTATATGAAAGAAACGATTTTTAGAGAATATGATATTCGTGGAGTTTATCCACAAGATATAAATGCTGAAATTGTATATAAAATAATACTTGCATTTTCTAAATATCTAGTAGAACAGTTTAACAAAAAAGATGATGTTTGGGTTTGCGTTGGGACAGATGTAAGAAAAAGTTCGCCTGAGTTAAAAGAAGCAGCTACAAAAGCTTTTATTGATTCAGGAATAAATGTGATAGATTTAGATGTTGTTCCAACACCTGTCTTGTATTTCTCATTATTTACAAACTTAGTGCCAATAGATAAAAAAGAAAGAAAAGTTGATGGTGGAATAATGATAACTGCTTCACACAACCCACCTGAGTTTAACGGTATGAAATTGTGTGTAGGACCATATGCTTTATACGGAGAAAAAATTAAAGAAATTTATAAAATTGCAACTAAAGAAGATTTTATAAAATCAGACAAAAAAGGTGTCGTTGTAAAATATGATATAGTATCTGATTATGTATCGTTTCTAACAGGACATTTTTTCAAGTTAAAAAAATTGTTTCAAAAGTTTACAAAACCTATAGTTGCAGTTGACTGTGGCAACGGTACAGCAGGTCCTGTTATTAAAAGAATACTTGACAACCTTGAGATAAAATATATACCACTATTTTTTGAACCAGACGGAAATTTTCCTAACCACCATCCTGATCCTACAGTCCCTGAGTACATAAAAGAATTGATCTCTGTTGTTAAGAAAAACAAGTTGTATTTAGGTATTGGTTATGATGGTGACAGTGACCGACTTGGAGCTGTTGATAGTAAAGGTGAAATTGTTTTTGGAGACAAATTATTACTTTTGTTTTCAAAATATGTATTAAAAGAGTTTGGGAAAGGAGCAAAGTTTATCGGCGAAGTAAAATGTTCACAAGTGTTGTTTGACGGAATAAAAAAATTAGGTGGGAAACCTATAATCTATCGTACAGGACATTCGTTGATAAAAGAGAAAATGAAACAAGAAGGAGCACTTTTAGCAGGAGAGATGTCAGGACATATGTTTTTTAATGATAGATACTTTGGTTTTGACGATGCTATTTATGCATCGTTAAGATTATTAGAGATTGTTGGAGAAGAAGCAAAACCTTTAGATAAAATAATATCTTTTATACCAAAAACTTACAATACACCTGAGATAAGAATAGAATCTTCTGATGAAAAAAAATTTGAAGTAGTAGAAAAACTAAAAGATGAACTTAAAAAAAGGAAAATAAAATTTTTAGATATTGATGGTGTACGAGTACAATTTCCTGATGGTGGGTTTGGATTAGTTCGTGCATCA
>CAZLOB010000074.1:0-15428 GCA_964561135.1 uncultured Elusimicrobia bacterium
CAAAGAACATATGAACCCAACCCTTGGTTTACCAAAAACATATTTAGCATATTTTTTATACAAATAAGTTAAAAAATTGTGCCATAAAAATAATAGCCAAAAATTAACACCGGCAACTAACATCATAAATATTCTTGAATATTCATAACTACGGTAAAAGAAACTCGTTGCAAAAAGTAAAACTAGCAAAACAAAACTTGTCTTTATACTAGTTACAAATTCGTCAAATAATCTTAATATTCTCTTTTTATAATTACCGCAAAAAACATAACTTAATATACAACTTATTAAAAAAAATGGAATAAACTTGTGGTAATTTTCAATTGGTGGTATACCTTTTATTGGTGGGACAAAATGAATAAAAATTTTGTTATAAAATCTTATATGATAAGCAAAATAAAACGAACATATTGACAAACAAACATCTACCACAAATTTTGTAATTATATATATTTCCCACAGAAGTTTTCTTGATCTCATTTCTTACAGATTTTTACTTTTTTTTCTTTTTAAGAAACACATTTTTTGTTGTTAAATGATATAAGAAAAGTTATTTGTATAAAATGATTTTAAAGAATAACATTGTTAACAAATAAGTTTAAAATTCTGCATTTTTGTTGTGTGATCCAATAATAAAACTCTTTAGAAGCACAAAAAGAACTGTATACTATATATCCACTATACCAATCAAGCAATAAAAATGGTTCATTCAATCTATTTTTAATAAACAAATATACTCTACTTAGACTTGTATTTAAAAAATCATTGTTTTTAGATATTTACTTGAAAAGCATTTTTTATATGTTCAATTTCATCGTCTGTGATAGAAATTATATCAAACCGAAAGTTTAGATTTTTAAGATTATGTTGTTTTATATAACCCATTGCTGATTTTATAAGTCGATTTTGTTTATAGAAATTAACAGTTTCTTTCGGCAGTCCAAAAAACAAATTTTTTCTATATCTTACTTCGACAAAAACAACACAATTGTCATTTTTATCTTTTGCAATAATATCTATTTCGCCAAACTTTGTCCTATAATTTTGACATAATATTTTATATCCACAAGATTTTAAATGTTTAACAGCTAAAGTTTCGTAATATTGTCCTATTTCTTTTTTAGTGTTCACTTTTTATAAATTTATATGCGTAGTATCTATGTAATTCACAGAGTCCTATTTTTGAAACTATATATATGTGTTTTTTTGTCGGGTATCCTTTATTATTAACGAGGTCATATTCGGGAATAACAAAATGGTAAAATTCCATTATTTTATCTCTGATAACTTTAGCTATGATTGATGCTGCAGCAACAACAGCAGATTTTTTATCCGCTTTCACTAAACTAAATTGTTTCACATTGTCGATATACGGATTATGAAAACCGTCAATTATTACTAATTCTGGTTTTATAGAAAGTTTGTCAATAGCATATTTCATTGCTAAAAGGTTCGCTTTACTAAGACCTAATTTATTAATTTCTTTTACTGAAACAATGTGGTAAGAAACAGATTTTGCAAAAAACAAAATTTGTTTAAAAAAATAAATACGTTTATTTGGGGATAAGCTTTTGGACTCTTGAAGAGAAGGTATATAAACATTTTTATCAAACACAACTGCTGCAGCAACAAGCGGGCCACAAATACAACCCCTACCTGCTTCATCCACCCCTGCTATAATATTAACTTTAAACTTTTTTCTAATTTTTTGGTCAAACTGAAAAACATCGTGAATCAATAAACTTCGCCCCCATAATCTTAACTTTTTTACACTTTTGCTTCTTTGCCAACTTTTTCTCTTAAGTAATACAACTTTGCTCTCCTAACCTTTCCTTTTTTTACCACAACTATTGACTCAATGATCGGCGAGTATAAAGGAAAAATTCGTTCAACTCCAATACCATGAGATATTTTTCTTACAGTAAAAGTAGCATTAACTCCGCGGCCATGTCTCGCTATAACTATACCTTCAAAAGTTTGTTTCTTCTCAACCTGACCCTCTTTAAATTTAAATGTCACTCTTACTGTATCACCGACAGAAAATTCAGGTATATTTTTAATTTTATCTTTATCAAGTGGAAGCATATCTAAATCTATATTTTTCATTTTCTACTCCTTTCTTCTTTAATTACTTCTTGCAAAAGTTTTTTTTCTACTTCAGTAAGTTTTATTTGGTTTAGAATTTCTGGCCGTTTTTTATATGTATTCCTTATTGCTTCTTTTAATCTAAAAAGTTCAATTTTTTTATGGTCGCCAGAAAGTAAAACTTCAGGTACTTTCATATTCATATAAGACCTTGGTCTTGTATATTGTGGGTAATCCAAAAATTTTCCTATAAAACTTTCTTTTTGTAATGATTCTTTTTCTTTTACTACACCTTTGACATATCTACAAACTGCATCTATTAACACAATTGCTGCAGGTTCACCACCAGTCAAAATATAATTCCCAATTGATACTTCTTCATCAACAAACCTCATTACACGTTCATCCACACCTTCATATCTACCACATAGTATTATCAACCACTTTTTTTTGTATAATTCATAAACTTTTTTTTGGTCAAGTATTTTACCCTGTGGCGATAAATAAATTACATATGGAGACAAATTTTTTGCTGTTCTTTTTATTTTTCTTATAGCTCTGATTATTGGCTCAGGTTTTAACACCATACCGGCACCACCACCATAAGGTCTATCATCAACAGTTTTATGTTTATCATATGCAAAATCTCTTAGGTTCCACAAATTTATCTTTATTTTTTTTTGTTTAATTACACGAGAAATAACACCAAAATCAGTCACACAACTGAACATCTGTGGGAACAAAGTTATTACATCTATCCTCATAAATTATCAGTGATACCATCTATTTTGTTAACAATTATTTGTTTTTGTTGCACATCAACTTTATGTATAACTTCTTTAATAAACGGTATGAAAATCTCTTCTTCGCTTGTCTTCACTAACAATATCTTATAATAAGGTTTCACATATAACAGATTTATCACTTTTCCAATTAATTTATTTTCATCTTTTAATATAACATCTGCATCAATAATGTCAGATTTTAAATATACATTTTCAGGTAACTTGTTGCATTCTTTTATCAAATGACAACTTTTAAATTTTTTAGCTTCATCAATAAAGTTAATCTCTGCAAGTTTTAAAATATAAAACTTTTGTTCGTTAACAGTTTTATAATACACCATTTTTTCAACTTTGAACGGTCCTGAAACAGACTCGTCTACAATATTTTCAAAGAACACAAGTTCGCCAGTTTTACACAACAGTTTATGTGTAAAATAATATATTATTAATTCCCCTTTTAATCCTTTAGTTCTTACTACTTTACCAACACAAATTTTCACATAAAGATTTAAGTATGAATTACATGTTGAATAGAAACAAAGTTTAATTCAGTAGTTTAGACAGAAATTTAGGTTTTAAAGTTGGGTGTTAAAAATTGAAAAAATTAAATTTTAAAAATATTATAAAAAATTATTTTTCAATAACTTCTATTACGATACGTTTATTATATTTTGCTGATGCACAACCTACGATTGTACGTATTGCACGGATAATACGACCTTGTTTACCTATAACTTTTCCGCGGTCAGTATCAGCTACTCTTACTTCAAATATTGTAGTTTGTTCGCCAGCTATTTCTTTTATATCAACTTTGTCAGGATAGTCAACCAACGCTTTCACAATAGTTTGTAACAACTCTTTCATCTTATTTTACCTCCTCCTTATTATTAGTATGAGATGGATTAGTATTAGACAAAGATGATGGAGATATAGCTGAAATAATTTCTTTTTCAACATTTTTATTTTTCAACAACCTTTTATACAAACTTTTCATGGTATCAGATACCATTGCACCGTTTTTAATCCAAGATTCATATTTTTCAAAATTAAGTTGACCAATTTTTTTTATAGGGTCGTATATACCCAAAATTTCTATTGGTTTACCTTTTGCAGCAGCAGATTTTTCAATTGCTACTATCCTAAACATAGGACGATTTTTTTTACCAACACGTTGTAATCTAATTATTACAGCCATAAAACAATCTTTCTCCTTTCTTTACACAAATTTAAAGAAAAAATTTAATACAATATTAAAATTCTGTTGTCAATATGACAAAAAATTTGTTTATTCTATTTTTGCAAAAATGTACCTTCTTAACTCAGGTCTTATTATCATTTTTCTTGCTAATGCAAAAATTAAAACATCTATCATTAAACGCTAATCCCAAAATATAATAAGTTCGCATAGTTCTACTCCAACAACAATAAGTATGATACTATTTAAAGCAGAAAAATGTTTGTCTTTCTATCTCTATGAGAGCTTATGTTAACACACAAAAGTATCTTATAAATTGTTGATGTTATAAAAACTCTAAAAACTATACTTTAAAATCTACACTCATTGTGTATAAATTTTTTGTTTATCCATTTTTTTGAGTCTTTCATCTATATATCTATACCACAAATTTGTTGAAACAAACAATTTCTTTTAATTCTTTGCGAAGATCAGACTTTGCTTGTTGTCTTATAACATCTTTTTCTTTATATGAACTATCTGGGTATCCAAGACAAATAAGTAGAGGAACTTTATATCTTTTAGGTATATTTAAGACTTTTTTTACACCCTTTTCAGAAAACCAACCTATATAACAACTTCCAAGACCAAGTTCTGTCGCTTGTAAAACAATATGTTCACATGCTATACCAATGTCTATCAAATAAAATTTTGTATCTTGTATTAACGAACCTACTTTTGATAAAAAACTTTCAACATCTGATAATACAACAATTATTACAGGGGCTGACGAAAGAACTTTTTTGCTAAATTTATATACTCCAGTTGTTGCTGAATTAACAAGTTGTTCTTTTATATTTATATCATTAACAACGACAAACTTCCATGGTTGTGCGTTACATGCTGACGGTGCTAACCTAGCTGCTTCAATACATTGCAAAATTTTTTCTTCTTCAACAGGTAATGGTAAAAATTTTCTGCAACTATATCTTTGTTTTACTACATCTATAAAGTTCATGATTTTAGAAACTAAGATAAATTGTTTTTTTAGAAACAATAAAATCAGAAAAAATTGTTAAAATCTTTACATAGCTGTAATACTTGATGGAAAACATTATAATTTGTATTTCCCAACCCACATTGGGGTGTTATAACACAATTTTTAAGATATTCTTCTTTTATCCCTTTTGTAGTTAATCTTGAAATGTATTCGTTTAACTTTGAAACTAAACTTTCTTTTGTTTCATTAAAAACTTTTTCAGTATTTGGTATCAATCCCCATGCAATAAACTTATCTTTGTTCAAAAAATTTTTTATCTCGTTATGATACAAAACAAAGTTGTCAAAAAATTCGTATGCGTCAAACGAAATTATATCTAAATTTTCTACCATAGTCAATATAGACCAATCAGTATTAGCACAACAATGTATCCCAACCTTAATTTTGTCATTAAAAATTTTTTCTACACTGTCTTTTGTCTCATTTATTAGTTTTGATAAAGTTTGAACGACTTCTTCTTTTGATACTGCTGTAAAAGCAGAACCGTATGCTGCTAAATATGGTTCATCATAAAAAACTATAATGTTTATATTATTATCAACTTCTTTTATTATTTTTATTTGCCAGAGTGTTTTCATTACAAGATGATTTATTATTACTTCTTGATATTGCTCATTATAAAATATAGCTTTTCCATTTTTTGTTTTTACTGTAAGACCAAAAGTTAACGGACCTGTTGTTTGTAGTTTGACTTTATTAATTTTTTTTAACTTAGCATAAACAACAAACTTGTCAAACCCGTATGCAAATTCTGGCGAAATTTTAAAGTAATTAACATTTTTATCAATATAATTTTGGTAAAAGTTTTCAAGTTCTAACTCAAATTTTTCTTCGTCTAAAAAAATTTTTTCATGTTCTTCATCAACAATAATACCAGGAAAGTTTTCAGCATATTGTACACACATATGTTCTTTGAAACTTCTTTTTGGTATTTGTGGCCAACAAGGTATTGATGTGTACAAAAAAATTTCGTCAATTATTTTTTCTATATCAACATCGTTTGGTACACTACCAATTAATGTGGTTTCTATCATTTTTTCTCCCAACGAAGTAAATCTTGTACTTTGGATAAAGTTGAACCTTCTTGTATCTCTTTTCTTATTCTATTTTCTTTTTCTAAAACATCCATTGAACGGTTTGTTATTTCAACAAGTTTTTCTTTAGGTATAACGATGACACCATCGTCATCACCTACAATCCAGTCGCCCGGGAATACTTTTATACCTGAAACAGTTATAGGTACATTAATTTCTCCGAACCCTTTTGGTTCACCAGCTTGTGGTACAATGATACGGCTAAACACAGGGAAGCCCGTCTTTCTTATTTCAGAGATATCTCTTACTGCACCCCAAACAACTACACCGGCAAGTTTCTTGCCAATAGCAGAATATGTCGCGAGTTCACCCCATACTGCTGGTGGTACACCACCTGCGTCAATTACTATAACATCGCCTTCGTTTGCAACATCTATTGCTTCTACAGGTTTTGACCAATCCCCAGGATAAGTCCTTACTGTTATAGCAGGTCCTACAAGTTTTACACCTTCAACAACAGGTTTTATTTCTTCTAAACTTTTGCCACGGTGTAGTGCATCAGAAATGTTTGCAGTTGAAACTTTAAATAGCACATTTCTTATTTCTTCAATAGTACTTACTCGTTTATACAACTCTGTTTTTATTTTAGTTTTTGTAAGCATAGCAGTTTTGATTTGTTTACATGCAGTTTTTGCATCTTGTGCTTTTATAACAGCGCCACCAACAACTATTATATCAGCACCAGCTTCTACCGCGTCAACAACATTTTCAGAATTTATTCCTCCAGCAATGGATATTGGTATAGGACAAATTTTTTTTACTTCTTTAACAAAATCAAAATTTATTTTACCTTTCATTTGTTCATCAATAGGGATATGTAGACCAATATAATTTGGTGAGAACTGCAAAACTTCTTTTACACGTTCAACAAGATTTTTTACTTCAATCATATCAACAATTATTTCGCAACCGTAATTTTTGGCAGCTTCAATCGCTTCTTTAATTGTTTCATCATCTGCAACTCCTAACACACCTACGATATGAGCACCTGCTTTTGCAGCCATTTCAACTTCAACTCTTCCAACATCCATTGTTTTCATATCAGCAAGGATTTTGATATTAGTTGGCAGTAATTTTTTTATTTCGCTTATTGCACGTACACCTTCTGATTTTATAAGTGGTGTGCCAATTTCTATTATATCAACACCAGCATCTATAATTTCGTTAACAATTTTAATAGCACGATGTAAATCTACAAAATCTAATGCTATCTGTAACAACGGTTTATTCATAACACTTTTTTATTTAATTTACATACAAATTTGCTAAAATTGTTAACATTACAATAAAAGTTATCACTGCGGTTATTATTGTTATTTAAATTCATATATTTATCCTTATAGATTCATCAATAGTATATTTATCAACCTTTGTTCTGACTAAGGAAGATACTATACCTCCGAGATTAAGTTGTTGGCCAATATCTTTTACTAGCGAACGTATATACGTTCCTGAAGAACAAAGTATTCTTAATACGAGTTTTGGAAAATTATATTCTATTAGTTCGATATTATAAATTTTCACTTTCTTAGGTTTAAGCAGTTGTTGAGCCTCGTCATATGATATTTTGCCAAAACGTACTAAATCACAGATACGCCTCCCTTTAAATTTTACCGCAGAATACACAGGTGGTATTTGTTCGATTTCACCTATAAAGTTTGATAAAACTTTTTTTATTTCTTCAACGGTAGGTATTCGTGATATATTTACTTCAGAAACTTTGCCTGTTATATCGTATGTATCAGAAGTTTTATCAAGTAAAATCTCTACAACATATTCTTTTTTTGAATTTTTAAGAATATCAGTTAACTTTTTAGTAAAATTTCGTCCTACTGCAACAACTACAACTCCTTCACCAATAGGATCAAGTGAGCCTCCATGGCCAACTTTACATTTTCTACCAATCTGTTGTTTTATATATTCTACAATTTTGTATGTTGTAATTCCTTTTGGTTTGTATATATTGTATATTCCTTCTTTAAACTCCATAAAGTTTTTATAGTATAAAAAAACTTGATTTTCAATACTGTTATCTTATTACAACAAGCACACCTTTACCTATAATTTGTTGTTCATCAGCAGTAAGTATAAAAATATACAGGCCTGGTAACAGTTTTTCTTTACCAAAGATTTCACCCAAATAACATTTATAAACATATTCATCACCTTCGGAATACTCATTTGTTGAACCATGAGTAATTGTCTCAAACAGATTAACATTGTTAACATCGTAGATTTTTAATTTTATCTTTTTACCTTCATCGTTTTTATATCTGATGAACAGAATTTCGTTTTGTCCATCATTGTTTAAACTCAAGATTTTTGGATAATATTTTGTCAAAGATACTTCTGAAAACAATGTTGGTAAAACAAAAAATATAGTTGATACAACTAAAAATCTCTTTCTCATTTTTACCCTCCCTTCCTATCTACAATTTGTTAAAAATGTAAACAATATAGGACAAACTTTTAGGTTTGGCATAAAGCAAGACCTAAAACCTTGACTTACATTACTTCCTGCTTACCACCTTATCACTTTTTCACTTTCATATTGCAAGAATGAAGGCTCCTTGCCTTACAAACTTTTTCATCTACAAAACTATACACTATTAACTATTACAGGGTGGCACAAAGAAAGCTTTTCCCCGTAGAGGTAGACCCCTGTGCCACCCTGTTTAAAATATTACTTTAATTTTTGTAACTCTTCATCAACCCATTTTAGGTCAAGACCATATCCTTCATATTTTTTCTTTATCCGTCCAAGTAGGGCTTTAAGTTCGCTTGCAGGCGTCCCCGCTGATTTTAGTTTGTAATAATAATTTTTGCTCATCTGTAATTCATCATTAGCAGCCTTTTGTTGTTTCAATAAAGAATTCAATTCTTTCTGTGCAGAAGAAACATCAGTTTTATCTTTAAACTGTTTTATTATTGTCTCAACAGTTTTGATTCGTTCAACTAAAGGTAATGTTTCTTTTCTATCTAGGTATCTATTAAACATATCTTCATATTGTTGTTTAGGTGTCAACTTTTTCTTTTCTTCAGGTATTGTAGGTGTTGGTTTGGGAGCAACCTTTTCAGGTTTAACTTCAGATTTTTTAGGTTTTTCTTCCATAGGTAGCGGTTTTTTCAACAATTCATCAATCTTTTTCTTTAGTTGCTCAATTTCTTCATCTTTTTGTTTCAACTGTTTTTCAAGACTATCAATCTTTGCGTAAAGAACAGATGTATCTTCAGGAAGTTTAACAACAGGACCAAACTTGTAAGAAACAGATATTGTATGGTTACCAAAAGTATCAATACCTGATAACGGAAAATTAAACGCGTACGAAACATTGAACCCGTCAAAAACATATTCCACACCTGCTGACGGTTCAACTAGCGATACAGTTTTGTTTGAATAGTTTCTTATTGTAAGTTTAACAGAACTGTACAACCTAAGTTTGTCTTTAAACATTTTATATTGTATCCCAAAAGATGTGAGAATATCAGACGATTTAACCCCAAAATCTAAATTTAGTCCATATTTAGGGTTAATGTTTGTGATACCCAAAACAATCTTTGTAGGTACTACTACATCAGGATTATCAAATAATGAAATATTAGGTTGGTTAATATCTTTTATTTGCAAACCTAAAGCATAATTTTGTGCAAGTTGGTAAACAAACCCTAGGTCTATACCAAAAGATAGTTTTGAACTACTTTTTTCTAAAGCAGAATCTGTCCCATCTTTTACTAATCCATTACTCTCATATACACTCTCAGGTTTACCATAAGAAAGATAATATATTTTAGGACGAATACCTAAAGATAACCGTGGCAAGATTATTTTTTGTTTGCTATAAACAAAAGCAAAAGTGTTTTCTGAATACAAATTCGCAGCGGAAAGGTTCGTCCAATAGAAACCAAAACTACCAACTTTTTTTGTTGGTAAGATATATCCTAAAAACGCTCTCCCTATATTATCAGTGATGCCAAGCATCATACCTGTGTATTCAGCAGCGATTTGTTGTTGAGTAACAAACTCAGCAGATGCCGGGTTATAATATACAGAATACACATCATCTGACACTGACACTTGCCCACCTAACGCAATATATTTCGCTCCTACCGGAAGACCTGTGGTTGTACAAAATACTAAAGGTGTGATCAAAGTAAAAATGTAAATTATTGTTAAGTTTTTAACAAATCCTAAGTGTTTCATCTTTTAACCCTCCTTAGATTTTCTGTTATTTAGAAATATAAATACATCATTTATTTTATGTCTCCTATTCCTCTTTCAATTTCCCACCTTAAACTTTTAACCTTTAACTTTAGACCTTCTCTCCATTTTATCCCCTACTACCCGCTATCACCTACCTACTTTCAAAACTTTGTAATTCCCAGCAGGGGCAAACAAAAAAGTATCTTCCCCGTAGAGGTAGACCCCCCTTTAATATCTCTGTTTATCCCCTGCTGGGTAATTTTCATATTTTTCAAATCCCAGGGTGCACAGAGAAGATATTTCTTTTCCCCCGTAGAGGTAGTATTGAACTCCTGTGCCACCCCAAAAAGTTATAAAGAACAACTGCCACAGGAAGTACCCCCGCAGAGGTAGACCCCCATGCCATATATCTTCCTGTGGCAGAACAATTTTTGACCAAACTTTCCATAAAATTTTTACCTCGCTACAATTATACTACCTTTGTATTTTTTACCCTCACACTCAACTTGATAAATATATACACCTGGTATTACATACTTACCACTAAAATCTTTACCGTCCCAGTAAATGTAGCTTCCAATTGTGGAAGAATCATCTTTTGTTGTAGTTTCCCATACAAGCACTAAGTTAACATCATAAATTCTTATTTTTACTTCAGAACCTTTTGGATTATTAAACACGAAGAATACAACATCGTTTTCGTTAGGCGAAGTGTCAGGTGTTATAACTTTAGGTTTTGCTTCTATGAAGTTAAACTCGTCAGTTGTTTCAATATTCCTAAGTTGTACTTTTGACAAGATCTTACTTTTGTAATAGACAACTTGTTTTTCTTTATCCACATAAGTTGTTGCACGGACAAATTCTTTACCATCAAACACATAGAATGCAACTTTTGTCCCAACTTTGTTCTCATCAATTTCAAACACTTTGTTTGAAACAACAAATTTTGCTTTGTTATTTTCAACTTTGTATTTAACACCTATGATATTTTCTAAAGTAAATTCTGTAAAGTCATTATATACAATCTTCTTTTGTTCTTCATTCAACAAACCAAAGTTTACTGAATATACCTTTATAATCTTCCCTTTTGCTTCAGAAGGATAGTCAATAACAGTATGGTAATATGGTGTTGATACAACTTGTTTAGCATTTTCTTTCGGTAATTTAACATAGACATCGTTCTCATAAACATAGTAGTTTAATTTGTGATCAACAATTAACGAACTGTTTTTGTTCCCAGTAATATCATAAGAGACAACTTTGTAGAACCCTTCTTTGAGTTCAACTTCTGCAGAATTAATGTTTGGAGATAAAGATATTAATTCTTGCCATTCTTCGTTATCATTTGTAAGGTCAAATTTATACATAATCTTATATTTATACAGTTCAAAAGTTGTAGGTTTTGCAGGACCAAGATTGTTTATCCCGACGAACTTTTCAATTTCTTTTGTTGTAATTTTATAATGATGAGCAACTTTTTGCCATTGTAAGGCAAGTTTATTCTCTTTAATTTCTACTTTAATTGAGACAGGGTATAACGGTATTGTATCATCAGGTGGTAGTATTACAAACCATGTTATTGTTGATACAGCAACATTTCTTGACCAGTCATAAACTTTACATCTTATATAATAAGTTGTCCCAACATCAAGTTTGCTAAACAACAGTTCTTTCTCTAAATTTGCTCTTAAAGGTTTGATTATAGAAGAAGATACAATATTAACAAATTTTTCATTATCTGAAATTTCAACAACTGCTTCATCAATATCTTTCTCAGGACCAACCCTTGCGCTAATTTTTACTTTAACACCTTCCTCAGGATCAATTGATACAGTATAAGTTGAAATATTTAATTTTGCAGCTTGTGGTGGGACAAGATCTTTCCAAGTGAAAACAGATAAAACTGTTGAAGTAGATTTGTTTCCAACAGGATCAACCGAATGTATCGTAACATAATAAGTTGTATGTTGTTCTAAATTAAGCAGTTCAACTGATGTAGTTTCTTTATCAACAACATAATGTATTGCAGATTGATCTTCATACGGTATCTCACTACTTGATGATGCATATATCTCATATCCAACAAGATCAAAATTTCTATATTTTTGTTCATCAGGTTTTATGAAATTTATCTTTACATATGAACCATATGGTTGTGATTCAGGTTTCGCATCAGTAATAAGAGATATATTTGATGGTACCTCAGGCGCAAGAATGTCTTTATCAATATAAATTGGTCCATAGAAAGCATCATAAGAAAATCTGTTTGTGACATCATAAGAGACAAGTGTGAAATAATAAGATGTTCTTGGATAAAGTTGTTTCAATAATATATCATATTGAGCTTTAGGCAAGTTGTTGTCTGTTAGAATATAATTTTCTTTTACAAAACCTTTAGTAGAATAATATATTCTTATTTCTTTTAAATCACGGTCGTCTGAGTTTCTAAGGGAAAGTTTTACATAAGAACCAATTGTTTCATCTGTTGAAGCTAATACTTCGTATGACAACAATTTTGGCGGTACTGGCGCATACGGGTCATACGGTGTGTATACTGTTATTGTAGAAGTTGATTTATTATTTCCGCCGTCAGCTGTTATTACACTTATGAAATATGTTGTGTAAGGTATTAAACCTGTAAGAACAAAATTTTGTGTAGTATTTGGTAATAGTACTAAAGATGTATCAGTATTAAAGGAAGTTGTAGAATATAAGATTTCAATCCTACCGTCAATATAAAAATCTTTGTTTTGGTAAAGTTCTTTATCAGGTAATACCCAACTAAGTGAAATATAAACACCCTTATCGTCTGAAGCGTCAGCAAAACCTGTAAGCATAGAAACTTTATCTGGTGCAATTAAATCATACTCAGTATATGTTTTTGCGATAACATCCGCAGTCCAAGGTCGTGAACCTGCTAAGTTGTATGAAAGTAAAACATAGTAATACCAATGTCTAGGTAAAAGTTGGATATGATGTGTCTCAACCAGCTGGTTAGGTGTAGTTGTGAGTTTAACAAAATAATTTTCTTTTATTGTATAGTTTGTAGTTGAATAATAAATTTTTACACCGTCAATTGGTATATCTTCATCTTTTGGATTGATCCAACTAAGGACTGCATACGAACCTATATTAGGATCAACTGAAGCTGAAGAATAAACAACAATGTTTCTTACATAATCCGGTGCAACAAGTCCATACCCTGCTAAGTTTGACCTTAAGGACCAGTTTTTCTTGTTGTTCCATTCATCTGATGTCCATAACAAGAAGTAATATCCAATAGCAGTTGTTCCTTCTTGTAAAAGTAAGCCGGTAACCCTAAACTCTTGTGGCACAAAACATAATGTAGATGTGTCAATATAAATTATCTCTGCTGAAGGCCATTTGGTAGATATATCTTCAGGATAAATATCTAATGTGTCAGGGACAACTGTGGAATATGCGATTGCGTATCTACCATCAGGGATGTTATATAACCCGCTTGATGACCATAAAGAGAACCTATCATTTGCAGGCGATGTCCAATTAAGTTTTATTGTTCCTACACCACCATAACTTGCAACAAGGTCTGTAACTCTTGACGGTGGTTCAATACTAGCAGGAACATATGTCTCAACAACAGTCGGTGTTGACTGGTTGTAATATCTGTCTCGTGCTGAAACACCGATATAAATTTTTTCACCTTTTGGTAAACCAGTAATAATAATTTTGTCTGTAATCCCGTAGGTGAGCCGATATTTTTCTTCAGGTGCTGGGATACCAAAACCTAACGGATATAATTCAAAAGTTTGTCCTTTTGCTTGATTTGGTAGTTCCCAGATATGGTTTGTGAACACTTTTTGAGCATCGTCCCACCATGACCATAAGCCATCTACATTGCCAAGGTCATATCCACGAGTTGTTGTGTCATATTTTATAACATAAGAAAATACATAAGTATCAGGATGGATATCATAAACTTCAGGATCTTTTGGTGCGGTCCATGTTAGTTCAACCCTGCCACCAAGTTCATCACCCGGATATACACTACTTACTAATCTTGGATTTGCAACAAGATCTTCAATTCTTTCAGGCGAGATTTTCTCTCCCCGTATTTTAACTATAACAGAGCCACTGTCATGTTCAGCAGCGTAAACTAAAGAAGATACACCATACTTGCCAACAACAGGAGTTATACAAATATTTACCACTGTATAACTCCAGACAACCACAGGTATGATGTATCTTCTAATTTTTTCGTTCATGTTAATTACGGACTAACACAGGGTGGCACAAGGTTGTAATTTTTACCCCCGTAGAGATAGACCCCTGTGCCACCCTGAAAATTAAAAAAATAAAAACAGCCACAGGAAGGATACCCCCGTACAGGCAGACCCCTGTGCCTTTTCCTTCCTGTGGCGTAACCCCGTAGAGATAGACCCCTTGTGCCTGGTTTAAAACAATAGAAAATAAATTTAGTTTGCTAAACAAAAGATTATTTGTTTCAGAATAATTATTTCGTTTTATGGTTGGACAATAAATGGAATTAAAAAAATTATAAATTTTTAAAAAGTATGAAGAGATATGGAAGGTAAATAAAGTATAAAGACAAAAATATGTTAAAAACCAAAAGTTTTTTGGCACAGGGGTCTACCTCTACGGGGGATTTTTTTTATTTTAAAATAAAATTTATTTTTTATGTTTTCATTTTTATTTCCTTTGCAAGGCTAAAGCCTTGCCCTACAGATATATTCTTTTTTTCTTGTCCTATAAATATATTTTTTCATGTTTTCGTATGGCAAACCCTTTAATTTTTGTAATTCTTGTATTTAATTCTTGTAATTCTTGTAGCCGACCCTTAAGGGTCGGCTACGGATATAATATGTTGTTGACTTAACAAACAACACGGGTTTTTATAATTTCAGTAAAACACAAAGTAAGCAAGCAGAATCAACCACGAAGTACAAACACTTACATTTTGCTTTTTTTATAAACTACAACACAGCATGCCTATGAGCTAAAAATGCACAATGGAAGAATATACGTGTGG
>CAZLOB010000075.1:0-3189 GCA_964561135.1 uncultured Elusimicrobia bacterium
GGAGAAGGTCCTGTTACATTTGTCTGGGATGTAACTTCACCAACATCAACTGTTACTTATCCAGTTGATGGCGGTTTCTATAGAACCGCAACATTGACAACTATTTCTGGTACACAGGCTGATGTTTCACCATTTGCAGGAGCAAAAGTTGCAGGTGTGCCAGCGGTCGTTGGTGCTGTTAAGCTCTCAATCCAAGATTTAACTTATCCATCAACATACTGGGACGCAACCTTAAGTCAATGGGTGGAAACAGAAGTGTTCAATGATGCCATTGTATATTCATCTTCATGGGTGTTCACTAACATACCAACATTTGAAACTGGGAAGAGGTACAGAATACGTTCTCGTGCATATGATGCTGCACTACCGGCACCGGGAAATGACCAGTATACACAATTCCCACAAGCAGGATATACAATAACATTTGATACTTCGCCACCGACAGTTTTTATACAGAAACCTGTAGATGGTGGATTCTATGGTTCAGAGATTACCCAGTTAGATGTTATATCAGGCACTGCTGTTGATTATCCGTCAGCACCGCTTGTTAAATCAGACATTGATTATGTTAGGTTAGCGGTTAGATATGGTGATAATACATACTGGGATGGTACTGCTTGGGTGGTAGCTGTATCTACACCATGGTTACCGACAGTATATAATGCTGGAACAGGTGTTTGGGAATATCCTGGTGGTCAAGATGGTCACTCAATACCAGCTTGGGTTGACCAGACGATATATTACATTACAGCGGAAGCGTTTGACCGTTCAGGGAATACATCAGGACAGTTGACTTACACAATCACATACGATACTTCACCACCGGTATCTGTTATACAACTGCCGAATAGAGCGTACCATAAAGCCGGTGAACTGCCGGTTATCTCTGGTACTTCTTCTGATCCACATACGATTAAGAGTGATTTAGAGAGGACAGAGATAGCGATATTCAATGTGAACACATCACAATGGTGGAACTGGTCAGAACAAGCGTTCAATCTGCTGACTGCTTCATACACGACAACGAATCTTGGTACACCTGCTTCATGGGCACATGACTGGAACTTACCAAACTGGGATTTATACGATGGTGTAACATTTATAGTATACAGTCGTGCAAAAGATCGTGCACAAAATTACCAAACACCTGTTACATCATTTACTTTTGCATATGATATAACAAAAGCAACATCAGTTGTCACACTACCAGCACCTGAAATAACTTACTACTCATCACTACCAACAATCTCAGGTACTGCATATGATGGTACAAGCGGGATAACTGAAACAAGGGTTGCTATAAGATGGGTTTCACCGGACACATATTGGACAGGTTCTGGCTGGGGTGGTATTGGTGAGATTCATTGGCGTCTTGTTTCAGGTACTACAGAATGGGTATACCCTGCAGGCAGTGATACTACTCCGCTTTGGTCTGATGCTCAACAATATGAAATAATACCTTGGACAAAAGATGCTGCTGGTAACGAATCTACTGGAACACCGAAGATGTTTATTTTTGATATTTCAAGACCAACTTCTACAATAACACTTCCTGTCCATCAAAGATTTTATAGAAACATACCTACGATATCAGGGACATTGTTTGATGCAACTTCAGGTGTTAACCGTGTAAGATTAACTATAAAAGATAATTTCACTGGATATTATTATGGATGGACAGGTTCTGAATGGAACTTTTCAACAGTTGCAGTTTCTACCTGGTTGGTACCATCAGGTTTAACTTCGTGGAGTTATACAGGGTATCAGGATAAACTACAAGATGGTAGAAGTTATACTATTGTCTCAAAATCTTGGGATAACTCAACACCTGAACTTGAAGAAATAAATTATGTTGTTGGTGTTAATACAATAACATTTGTCTATGATATAACACCACCTAACGCTGTTATCAATTATCCATACAACGAGTTTGTAATCTCATTATCTTCAGTTGCAGGAACTGCAGAAGATGCAATATCTGGTATCTATCGTGTAAAACTTGCAATACAGGACTTAACTTATCCTTCAACTTGGTGGTCAGGAGCTGAATGGTTAACTTCACCAACTACTTATTGGCTTACAACTTCATCACAACCTACAACTCCTGTTAACTGGTGGTACACTTCTACACCACAACTTATCCATAACAGACAATACAAACTTTATGTTCAAGCGGAAGATAATGCATGGGACAAAGATACATTCTCACCAAACTTGCAAGAACTACAAGCTACATTTGTAATAACCTGTGATACTGTTGCACCGTCTGCAGCTGCTACATATCCTTACAACGATTCAGTTATAAACTTTATACCAACAATTACAGGAACAGCATATGATAGCCCTGCTGGTATTTCACAAGGTAAAGTATATGTAGCGATGAAAGAAGTTGATCCGTCAGGTGGTTGGTGGGACCCAGCTGCTTCAACTTTCAATGCTACAACTCCAGTTTACTCTACTGCTACTGTGTTTGGTACAGGTCCAAACTATACCTGGTCTTGGCAGTCACCACCGTTACAAGATGGGTATAGATACATGGTTGAATGTTATGCAGAAGATAAAGCAGGTAATGTTGGTGTACCTACAGCTTTAGGAAGAATTTATTTCAGATACGACATTACACCGCCTTCATGCGGTATTACTTTACCTAATAAAGTATGGCATAATTATTTACCAACGGTTTCTGGAACAGCAAACGATGCGTTTGGTATCTCTTTGGTAAAAGTTGCGTATCAAATTGATCCACCCGGTGGTAGCTGGTGGGATGGTACTGGTTTCAACTCAGCACAACCACAATTCTTTAACGCTGTAGGTGTTAACCCATGGACTCATAGCCAAAATGACTCACCGCCTTCACCTACATGGTCAGATGGTGTTGAATATTTAGTAAGAGCATATTGTTATGATGTAGCAGGAAATACTTCAACTTATGTTGATTCGCAATTTAAATACGACTCTGTGAAACCAACATCTACCGTAACCTCACCACCGTCAGGTAATTACTACAGTTCACTCCCGCAGATAACAGGTGCTTGCTATGATGGACACAGCGGTGTAGAAAAAGTTGAAATAAGATTGATAAATGTGACAGATAATCTTGCATGGTTTGGTTCTGAAGGATGGAAGGATATTGCTGTTTATGGTTCAAGCTGGGTTGTGGTGAACAATGTATGGGTTTCATCTTGGGCT
>CAZLOB010000076.1:0-10524 GCA_964561135.1 uncultured Elusimicrobia bacterium
AAGTGCTTCCTCTACATGTTTTATATCAGGATCTGAAACAAGAGGATTTTCTCCCATTATGTAAAGAAATTTTACTTTTCCTTCTAAAATACTATCAAAAATTTCAACAACTGTCAAACCATTTTTGTTAGGAAGTTTATCAACTTGCCATTTCTTTTTAAAGTAGTTTATTGTATCTTCGTTTTCAACAGGAAAATATCCGGGATAAACAGTTGGTAGTGCGCCCATATCACATGCACCTTGGACATTGTTCTGTCCTCTTAACGGACAAAGACCAGCACCTTTTTTACCAATTTGTCCTGTCAAAAGTGCAAGATTGGATAACGCAAAAATATTCTCTGTCCCTGTTGTATGTTGTGTGATCCCCATTGACCAAAGGATAACAGCTGCTTTTGATTTTGAATAAATATAAGCAACTTCTTTTAGTTTATCTACATTGACACCAGTTATTTTCTCTACATCATCAAGATTAAACTTCTCTATAAATTTTAGATATTCATCAAAATTTTCTGTTCTTTCTTTTATAAATTTTTCATCATAAAGTTTTTCATCAATTATAATTTTTGCAATTGAATTAAAAAGTAGAACATCCGTTCCATAATTGTGCTGAATGTTTAGATATGCTATATCAGACAAAGATAACTTCATTGGGTCAATAATTATAAGTTTTGCGCCACGTTCAACTGCTTTTCTTATTATATATGATGTAACAGGTTGTGTTTCAGCAACATTTGTCCCTGTCAAAATTATACAATCTGAATATTTCTCAATTTCTTCAAGCGAGTTACTCATCGCAGCAGAACCTATTGTTTTTGAAAGAGCAGCAATTGTTGAAGAATGACACAATCTTGCACAATGGTCAATATTGTTTGTTTGTATTATAGTCCTAAAAAATTTTTGAAACAAATAATTTTCTTCGTTTGTACACTTAGCTGATGCAAGTCCTGCTAAAGCATCCCTTCCGTGTTTTTTTAAAATATTACTAATATTCTCACAAATGATATCTATTGCTTCATCCCAACTTATTTCTTCAAAATCATTATTTTTTCTTCTAAGCGGCTTCTTTAATCTATCAGGTGATGAAACATAATCAAAGCCAAATTTTCCTTTAATACACAAAAATCCTTTATTCACGACGCTTTCATCATCACCTTTAATTTTTATAATTTTGTCATTTTTAACATAAACAACTATACCGCAGCCAACCCCACAATAAGGACATACTGTTTTTACTTTTTTATACTCCCAACTTCTTCCTTTAGCTTCACCAGAAACTTCTCTTAACGCACCAACTGGACATACATCTACACAACATCCACAAAATACACACCCTGACTCTTTAAGTGGTTGATCAAAACCTGAAACTATTTCTGTTTTAAACCCACGATAAGCAAACTCAATCGCGTTTGCTCCAACAATTTCTTCACATATTTTTACACATCTACCACATAAA
This sequence comes from uncultured Elusimicrobia bacterium, assembly GCA_964561135.1. Lineage (GTDB taxonomy): Bacteria > Elusimicrobiota > Endomicrobiia > DTEH01 > DTEH01 > JANXDG01. Next base: position 1,454 of record CAZLOB010000076.1, read on the forward strand.
ATACATTTTTCATAATCTCTTACTATAAAAGGAGAACCATCTTTTTGTATTTTTTTACTTCTTTCTCCTTTAAATTTTATTTTTTTAATTCCATATTCATATGCGTATTTCTCAAGTAAACACTCGCCTGATTTTTCGCATGTCATACAATCAAGTGGATGATCAGAAATTATAAGTTCAAGTATTGTTTTTCTTAAATTTATAATTTTTTGTGTACTTGTAAAAACTTCCATTCCGTCATAAACTGGATAACAACATGAAGCAACAGGTCTTTTTTCACCTTTTACCTCTACAATACACAACCTACATGCTCCATTTGGCAATAAATACGAATGATAACACAAATGTGGTATTTCAATACCATTCTCTTTTGCAACTTCAAGTATTGTTTTTCCTTTTTCTGTTAATATTTCTTTTTCGTCTAAATATATTTTTATTTTTCCAGATGACATTTCAAACACCTCTTCGCTTCTTTTACAGCTTGAATAAAAGAAAAATTTTTCTCAACTTCTTTAAATGTGTTTATTCTTTCTTTTAAGCTAATATATTTAGGTTGTTGCCGTTTAATATTTATTTTTTCTTCAAAATTAATTTCTTGTTCAGTTTGTTCTTTAACAATATGTTTTATCCAAAATTTTTCAAACTTTTTTCCAGTCAAAAAATTTAAAATAGAAAAAGACGCTCTTTTTCCGTCTCCAATTGCTTCTATTATCGAAGAAGGACCTCTATAAAAATCACCCCCTACAAATAGCTTTCTATCTTTTATTTTTAAAGTAAACCTATTAACATCGTTTAAATCAAAATACTCACCTATTTTTGATTTCTGACCAATTGCATAAATTAAACAATCAAGTTCAATTTTTAATCTTTCATTTGTTTCAACAAACTTTATTCTACCATCTTTATCAATTTCATCTTTCAATGTCATTTTTTTAAGTATCAAGACGATTTTTCCATCCTTATTTTCTACTTTTTCTGGTGATAAAAGATATAAAAATTTTATTTTTTCTTTTTTTGCTTCTTCAATTTCTGTTTTATGTGCAGGCATATATTCTTCAGTCCTTCTATAAATTATATATACATCCTTTGCTTTAAGTCTTTTTGCAACTCTTGCACAATCAATAGCAACATTTCCTCCACCAATAATCCCTACCTTATCACCAATTTTAATTTTTTTGTTTTCCTTAACATTTTTTAAAAAATCAAGCCCGTTAAACACATTTTTTTCTTCAACATAAGGTGATGCAACAGCACCTATTGATATATAAACAGCATCATATTTTTCTTCAAGTTCTTCTAATTTCAAATTTTCAAAAAGCGATTTGTTAAAAAACACATTTATTCTTTCATTTAAAATATCTTTTATTTCTTTTTCTACAATTTTTTTAGGTAATCTAAATTCAGGAATGTATTTTTTTACAACTCCGCCAAGTTCTTTTTCTTTTTCATAAATATCAACTTTAACTCCAGCCTTGCTTAAAAAATAAGCACAACTAAGACCTGATATTCCACCACCTACTACTGCAACTTTTTTGTTTATTTCACGACTTAAAACTGTGAAATCTTTAACAGAAACTCCTTTTCTCCACGCATAATCACATACAAACTTTTTTAATACTCTTATATTAACAGCTTCGTCAACATCTTTTCTTCTACACATGCTCTCACATGGTGAATAACATGCTCTGCCACATATTGAAGGAAAAGGTAAATCATTACAAATTATTTCGTATGCTTTTATAAAATCACTTTTTTCAATAGCATCTATGTATTCTGGAACATTAACTCCAACAGGACACGCATTTGTACAAGCTGCATATACAACTTCTTTACACTGAGCAGAACTACAATAATTCAAAATTATATGATCAAGATATTCTTCTTTAAAATATCTCAAAGTTGTCAAAACAGGGTTTGGCGCTGTTTGTCCAAGACCACATAGACTCGTTTCTTTTATACAATTCCCCAATATCTCAAGTTTCTCAATATCTTCTAATGTTCCTTTACCTTTTGTTATTTTTTCAAGAATTTCAAGCATACGTTTTGTACCAACTCTGCATGGTGTACATTTGCCACAAGATTCTTTCTGTGTAAAATCAAGAAAGTATCTTGCAAGTTCAACTGCACAGACTTTGTCGTCAATAACAATCATTCCTCCAGAACCCATTATTGAACCAAGTTCTGCAAGTGTTTCATAATCAACAGGCGTGTTAAAATGTTCTATCGGTATACACCCACCTGATGGACCTCCTGTTTGCACACCTTTTATTTTTCTTCCGTCAAGAGGTCCTCCTCCTATTTCATAAATTATTTTCCACAAAGGTGTACCAAGAGGTATTTCAACAAGACCTGTATTTTTAACTTTTCCTGCTAAAGAAAATATTTTTGTTCCACCACTATTTTGTGTACCAATTTTTGAAAAATTTTCTCCTCCTTCGTTTATTATAATTGGAATATTAGCAAATGTTTCAACATTGTTTATACATGTTGGTTTACCAAACAACCCTTTTTCAGCTGGAAACGGTGGGCGTGGTTTTGGCATTCCTCTTTTACCTTCAATTGAAGAAATCAAAGCTGTTTCTTCACCACATACAAAAGCGCCAGCACCTTTTTTCATTTCAATATCAAAACTAAAATTTGTTCCTAAAATATTTTTTCCTAATAATCCATATTCATAACATTTATTTATTGCTTTTTGTACATGCTCAACTGCAATAGGATACTCTGCTCTTATATAAAAAAATCCTTTTTTTGCACCAACTGTAAAACCACATATAAGCATACCTTCTATAACTTGGAAAGGAAGACCTTCAAGAATTGTTCTATCCATGAAAGCTCCGGGGTCTCCTTCGTCACCATTACATATTACATATTTCTCTTCACTTTTTTGTTCTTTTACTATTTCCCATTTTTTATATGTTGGGAACCCAGCACCTCCTCTACCTCTCAATTTGGACTTTCTAATTTCATCTATAATCATTTCCGGTGTAAAGTTTTCAAGAATTTTTATAAAAGCAGAAAAGCCTCCATAGTAAATATAATCTTCAATACTAACTGGATTTACCTCACCACAGTATTTTAAAACTTTAATTTCTTGTAACTCGAAAAACTTTTTATTTTTAAAAAGAAGTTCTTCCACAGGTTTATATTTCTTAGCATTTTTTATTATCTTGTCAACATCGTCTATTAAAACATTTTGGTAAAGATAATTTTCATTTGGAAAATCAACTTTCACAACAGGTGCGCCAGAACAAAATTTGTGACATCCAACAGGAATAACCTCTATGTCTTTGTTTTCTTTTTTCTTTAATTCTGTATATAAATCAATAGCACCTTTTGCCCTGCAACCTGTTATACACACTTTGATGTTAATATCTTTTCTTTTTTTGTTTCTTACTTCTTCACAGAAATTTTTAAAATCGTTAGTATTAAGTAATTTCATTTTAGTGAATTAATTATTTTTTTAACTTTTTCAACATCAAGATTGCCATAGTAATCATTGTTTATCATCATACAAGGTGCCATGAAACAACTGCCAAGACATGCTACAACTTGTAAAGTAAATTTCATATCAGCAGTAGTCTTCCCGTTTTCAAGACCAAATTCTTTTTCTAACATTTCTTTTATTTTTTGACTTCCTTTAACATGGCACGCAGTTCCTTCACATAATCTTATAAGATATTTTCCTCTTGGTTGAGTAGAAAATTGTGAATAAAATGTTAATACACCATAAATTTTTGCTTTTGGTATTTTGTTTTTTTTACACACTTCTTCAAGATAATCAAGTGGGATATAATTTTTGTTTTCCTGTATTTCTTGTAAAATCTCAAGGTTTGATTTATTTTTCATGAGAGAATTCTCTTAACATTTCAATTGAGTGTGGTATTATATCTTTTAAAATTTCAAAACAATCTTTAACTGCATTTAAACTTCCAGGCAAGTTTATGATTAACGTTTGCCCTTTTATACCACAAACACCTCTAGATAAAACAGACAATCTTGTTTTTTCAAAAGTTTTTATTCTTAAAATCTCTGCTATACCAGGAACTTTTTTGTCAATTATTTCTTCAGTTGCTTCAGGTGTAACATCTCTTTGAGTAAACCCTGTCCCACCTGTTGTTAAAACCAAATCTGCAATTTGTGTAAATTCCTGTAACTTATTTTTAATAACTTCTTTTTCATCAGGAATTATTTCATATGTTGCTAAATACCAACCATTTTCTACAATTTTTTCTTTCAGATACTTACCACTTTCATCAACTTTTTTCCCTTGATAACAACCATCACTTACAGTTAAAACTGCAACATCTATCTTTGGTATCACTTCAATAACATCACCTCTTTTTATAACACCACCTTTTACAACCTTACCAAAAACGCCTTCTTTCGGCATAATACATTTACCAACTTTTTTATATATCTCACAATACAAATGACATTTTTTACCAATCTCAGATATTTCAATAACAACATCATTTATTTTTAGTTTATCTTTTATTTTAAGCTTTCTTAAATCAATATTTTGTGTAGTTATATTTTCAGCAAAAATACCTGGTTTAATGTCAACTTTTTCTTTTAAACAAAAAAATTCTTCATTCATTCTTTCCCATGAAAGCAAGCTTACTTGTTTAGCTATTCCTTTTTGCGCATGGCAGTCACCTTTAACACCAAAATCTTCTATAAGTTCAATACTATCAACAGGTTTTTTGATTTCACCTTTTTTTTCTCCAATATTGACAGAATACACAATCCCTTTCATTGTTTTTCAATTACTACAACAAAATTATACAAAAATTGTAGGGCAAAACCTTTAGGTTTCCATAAAGTAAATAAGCAAGGCTAAACCTAAAAAACGCATAAATCTATAAGTATTTTTGAAACAGATTTTAGTGATTTTATGAATAAAAAATTATATAACATAGTTGAAAAAAGCATCTCCGCACAAATCCACCTGAAAAGTGGGTTTAAGTTATATGCCAAAAGGTATAATAAAATTCCATATTTCTTTCGTAGAAAAAGTAATTACGAAGTTTGGCGGATTTTTTCTGATTCATCAATTTTGTCAAAGATTAAATTTTCGATAAATTGAGATTATGCAAACCTAAAGGTTTGCCCTACATTAGTTTTTTTAATTTTTTTCATCTATAATAAATAAGTCTGTAGGGCAATGCTTTAGCATTGCAATAAATAAAGAATACATTTGTTCCGTCGGAATAAGGTCAAAAATATAGCATTTTCACGCATTATTTAGGTGAAGCCTTGCCCTACATTTCCTAGCATTAACGCAAGGCTGAAGCCTTGCCCTACATTTTCTAGGATTAATGGAAGGTTGAAGCCTTGGCCCTACATTTCCTAGGGGTTTTCACCTGCCACCTTGATTATCTAATTATTGGTGGGATATTGTATTGTTGTAGAGAAAAATATAGTTCTTCTAAGCGTCTTATACGATCGTTAATTGGTGGATGTGTAGAGAACAAGTTCAACAACGATTCTCCTCTTAACGGGTTAACAATGAACATATGTGCAGTTGTAGGATTTATATTTTGCAGTGGTCTTCTTGTGATCTCGTAATGTATTTTTTTTAATGCATTTGCTAAACTGAGCGGGTCTGAAGTAGCTAATGCTGCGGTTCTGTCAGCTTCGTATTCTCTTGAACGTGATATCGCAAACTGTATAATCATTGCAGCCAACGGCGCAATAATTATCATCAACAACAACCCTATTGCACCAAACGGGTTTGAAGAACCACGTTCATCTCGTCTCCCACCGCCGAATATTAGTGCCCACTGGCCCAACCGTGCTAAAGTAAAAATTGCACCTGCGATCGTCGCTGCGATTACAGAAATCAAAGTATCCCTGTTTTTAATATGAGAAAGTTCGTGTGCGATGACACCTCGTAGTTCTCTTTTATCCAAAATATTAAGCAACCCGCTGGTCACTGCAACAGCAGAATGTTTTGGGTTTCTTCCGGTAGCGAACGCGTTCGGCATTGGTGTATCAATAACATAAACTTTTGGCATTGGAAGCGACATCACCATTGTAAGTTCGCGGATGATAGAATACACTTCAGGTAGTTCATCTTCTTTAACTTCTTTCGCACCATACATTAACAAAACAATTTTGTCAGAAAACCAGTATGCGATACCGTTCATCATAACAGCTATCATAAACGCCCATATCATCCCTTCCTTACCTGCAATAAGTTCGCCAATAATAACAAAAAGTATTATAAGTGCTAACATTAACAGTACAGTTTTTATGTTATTCATGTTTTCCCCCTTTAAACAAATAAATTAAAGTATTTAATTATTCCTGCTAGCAACTTTTTACCATGTTATTTTTCTACTTCAATATTTTTCATCTCAATATATATTTTGACATAATGATCAACTTCAAGACGTTCATTTCTTAACGAAACTTTTACTGTAGCAAGATATTTTTTACCTAATTCTAACCCTTTTGTATCAAGTATTAACTTAAAACTTTTTATTGAGTCAGGTTTAACTTTATCTTTATTTGGTTTTATACTTAAAAGTTTTACATTAGGCAATTCTTCTTGTCCTTCGGTAAGAAATATTCCTCTGCTTGTCGGAGGGATAGATTCTAACTCAACAAAAACATCTTGCACTGTAGTGTTAACAACTTTGATAACTTCTTTAAACAATTTTGTAAGATCATATTTTTTGTTAGGTTCTAAATCATAAATAAATATCCTGTTTGGTGAAACAGCCACATCTAAATATCCTGAAAGACGTTTTTTTTGTAGCATTCTAATTTCTTCTATAGTAGGTGGTTTTGGCGCTATAGATAAATATAATTTGCATACAAGTCCTACTGCAAACGCAAGCCATGCACGTGTATCACCTTTTGGTGCAGAAGTTGCCGGAGATATTGAAACATGAAATTTTTTACCAAGTAAAGATTCGTCATTCGGTATTTTTATAATTATATCAGTTTCTGCAGTTTCACCTGGATCTAAAGAAAACTCAGTTTTTTGCAGCTGAATCCATGAAAGGTCTGGTATAGGTTCATAACCGTCAGGTGTTGAAGTAGTAGGTTTTTGTAGGTCTATTCTTAAATCAACAGGATATCTTCCTTTATAAGTCACACGGAACGGATACCCTAAAAGTTGTTTCAACGAATATTCTTGTCCTATTTTGAGGTTAGAAAGATACATTGCAGCGTTCGGTGATGATAACCCTCCTGCAAAAAGTTTGTCAAAAACTAAAAGTAATAAACCAAAAATAAAAAGTTTTTTATTCATTTTATTTTCCTTTATTCTTTTTGTCCTTCTTTAAACATTTGTTCAATTTCTTTTTTCTTTTTTTCAAAATATTCGTCAATTTGTGTAGTTATACCTTCAAGCGATTCAAGTTTCTTAATCCGTTCTTCTAAACGGTTAAGTTCGTTAAAAACAAATTCAAACCCTTCAGCAATAGGATCAGGGAGTTTGTTGTGTTCTAAAAGTTGCACTTGTTGCAGGGTAAACTCAGTAGTAACTCTTGCTGGCACACCGACAACTGTCGTATTTTCAGGAACATCTTTTACAACAACAGATCCTGCGCCTACCCTTGCGTTATCACCAATTTTAATGTTTCCTAAAACAATTGCTCCTGCTCCTATCACAACATTGTTTCCAATTGTAGGATGTCGTTTACCTTTTGATAACGAAACACCACCTAATACTACACCTTGGTATATCAACACATCATCCCCTATCTCTGTTGTTTCACCAATTACAACACCCATACCATGATCTATAAAAAACCTTCTTCCAATCTTTGCACCGGGGTGTATCTCAATTCCTGTAAAAAACCTGTTTATATACGAGATCAACCTTGCAATAAAAAACATCTTTTTTTTATAAAACCAATGAGCAATCCTGTGCAACCATATTGCATGAAGGCCTGGATAACAAAAAATTACTTCTAAAACACTTTTTGCTGCAGGATCTTTTTTAAAAACTGTCTCAATGTCTTCTTTTAAAAGTTGTATGATATTCATTTTTTTATTTAGCAACGATCCCAATAGCTATAAAAATATACGAAAGAACTATAATTATTGGCGAGATAATACTTGCCCAGTTGTCCCCTTCAGGATTAGTAAATGTAAGTAAAAAGAAACCTATCGCTAATGATATAACAGAACAAATTATTATTTTCCAACCTGTTTTAGTGATTTGTTGTATATCTTTTTGTTGAACATATTGTTGTACATTTTTGCTATTTTTTACTTGTTTACTTTTCATTTTTTAATTAAATTTTATCTTTCCCCATCAACTATGAACCATGAACTATTGACTATGAACTATTTTCTGTTTTATATGCATAAGTTGTGTTAAATTCATTCGTTCAAACTCGTTTAACTTGTCAACGATAAGTTTTATTGCTTGTTTAATCTGTGGTATTAACACATATTCCAACGCGTTAACACGTCTTCGTATACGTTGTAATTCTTTTGCAAGAAGTTCACACAAAGTTTCTAAGTTGACAAGTTCTAATATTAACTCGTAAAACTTTAAAATTTTTGTTGTGATATAATTTAAGTAAGGGTCTGAATCAAATATTGTAAAAGAGATAGGTTTGTTGTATTCCAGTTTAATCTCGTCATATTTTATATTAAACTTTGATATTTTGACAGATTTTGTTTTAATATTATAACAATTTTTAAGTGTATCTAAAAACTGTTCTATTGACGAACCACTCCTGTATTTAAAAACTTCTTTTAAATAGAAACTAATTTCTTGAAAAAGCGAATCTGTTTGTTTTCTTAGATGTATCAGAGAAACAATAATGTTGTTAAACTCTTTTGCAAGTTGTTCTTGTTTATCTTTTAACAACTTATGTCCACGAAAAGCAAATTTTAGTCTTTTACGCAATTTCAACAAATTCATTCTGTTAGGACTAATTTTTAGTTGCATTTTTTTCTCTAGTTTTTTATTTCGAAATACTTGATAAAAATATAAAAAATTTATACTTAAAATTCAACTAATGTTATGGAAAAACTTGTCTATGCATCAATAAAAATATTTTTTTGGATTTTTGTTGGCAATATTATTAAAATTTTATTAT
>CAZLOB010000077.1:0-45498 GCA_964561135.1 uncultured Elusimicrobia bacterium
AAAACTTTTTTCCCTAAAATTTTGTTTGATTTTTTTATTTTATCTATTTTTCTTTCATACTCCTTAATTATTTTTTCAGCAATTTTTTCTTTATCTAAATTTTTTGCAATAGTTAAAAATTGTTTTTTTAATTCATCATAACTATTTACTGGATCTAAAACAACTACATTTATACCCAACATCATTAATTTATCTACAGCTTCTTTCTTAAATCCCTCTTTTGAGACAAAAACTATATCAGGTCTCAGTTTAACAATTTCTTCTACATTTACCTCAAGATAAGTACCAACAACTTTCTGTTTTTTAGAAATTCGTCTACAAAATGTTGTGATTCCAACAACATTTTCTTTTTCACCAAGTATATACAAACTTTCAGTTATAGAAGGCGTAAGTGAAACTATTCTGTTCTCTTTACTTAAACAAAAAACTACATAAAAAAATAGCAAAAGTTTAACAAAACTTAATCTTATCAAATTTTGCATATCGCTTTATATATTTTTCTTTAGGTAAAATAAAAGATTGAATTTCACTAATCCATTCTTCCGGCATAACAGTTGGATCAAAAGTTGTTCTAAATTCGTATTGTAAGTTTGAATTTCTTAAAATGTTAATACTTTCAATAATTTTACTTACATCAACTTTTGTCCTACAAACTAGTTTATATTTCTCTTCCTGTAAAGGAGCCTTTATATCAAAAGATACATAATCAATAAAAGGTAGAACTTTTTCTAACACTTCTGGATTACTTCCATTTGTATCCAATTTAATCAAAAATCCCATATTTTTTATTTTATATATTACCTCAAATAAATCACTTTGAATTGTTGGTTCACCTCCACAAAAAACTACTCCATCAATTAAATTTTTTCTTTTCAAAAGATAACAAAATATTTCTTCCATAGGTACTATAGGACCAAACAATTTTGAATATACTAATTCAGGATTATGACAATAATAACATCTAAAATTACACCCCTGAGTAAATACCACACAACAAACATACGGAGGAAAATCAATCAACGATGTTTTTATAAACCCTCCTATTTTCATCTTACACAGAAACACTACTAACCTTAAACATATTTCTAAGTCTAAACTCTTCTCGTTTACCATCATTCCATTGAGAAACTGGTCGTAAATAACCAACAATCCTTGAATATACTTCACACTCTGCATTACATTTTGGACATGTTTCAATTTTCCCTGAAAAGAAGCCACAATTTGGGCAAATACTAAAAGTTGGAGTAATTGAAAAATAAGGTAATTTATAGTTCTCGCATATTTTTCTAACTAAATTTTTCACACTACCATAATCATCAATTGTTTCTCCTACAAATATGTGAACCACTGTACCACCAGTAAATTTTGTCTGCATTTCATCTTGAAGATCTAAAAATTCAAAAATGTCCAAATTATGATTAACAGGTAGATGAACTGAGTTAGTATAAAATGGATATTTTAGGTGTGCAAGTACACCATATTCTGTTTTTAAACTAGGAAAAAACTTTTTATCTAATAAAGCTAATCTATAACTTGTACTTTCAGCAGGAGTTGCTTCTAAGTTATAAAGATTCCCTGTTTCAAGTTGAAATTCTAAAAGCTTTTCTCTTATAAAATCTAAAATCTCTATTGCAAAATTTCTTGCTTCTTCGTATAAAAGATTTTTGTTAAGAAAGTTTAAACAACACTCATTCATACCTACAATACCTATTGTAGAAAAATGATTTGTCCAGTACCTACCTGTTTTTTTCTTTATGTTTCTTAAATAAAACTTAGAATAAGGATATAAATTGTTTTCAGTGAAAGTTTCTATTACTTTTCTTTTTATCTCTAAACTTATTTTTGCAAGATTTAAAATCTTCTCTAATCTTTCAAAAAACTCCTGTTTAGATTTTGATAAATACCCTATTCTTGGCAAGTTAATTGTTACTACTCCAATTGAACCTGTTAATGGTGCTGCTCCAAAAAGTCCTCCACCTTTTTTCTTCAACTCTCTATTATCAAGTCGAAGTCGACAACACATACTTCTAATATCATCCGGTTTAAGATCTGAATTAACTAAATTAGAAAAATATGGTATACCATATTTACCTGTAACCTCCCATAAAATGTCTAACTCTTTATTATCCCAACAAAAATCTTTAGTAATATTATAAGTTGGTATAGGGAAAGTAAAAACCCTTCCTTTAGCATCACCCTCTTTCATTACTTCAAGAAATGCTTTATTAATCATAACAATCTCTTTCTGAAACTCTGCATATGTTTTTTCTTTTAATTCTCCGCCAACTACTACTGGTTGATTTTTAAGACTATCTGGAACGGTTAAATCAAATGTAATATTTGAAAATGGAGTTTGGAAACCCACTCTTGTGGGAACATTCAAATTAAAAATAAATTCTTGTAAAGATTGTTTTACTTCTTCATATTTGAGATTATCATAATACACAAAAGGTGCAAGCAATGTGTCAAAATTCGACAATGCTTGAGCACCTGCTGCCTCTCCTTGCATAGTATAGAAAAAGTTTACAATTTGTCCCAAGGCAGTTCTGAAATGTTTGGGCGGTTTGGATTCTACTTTGCCTTTTACCCCTTTAAAACCTTCTACCAATAAATCATATAAATCCCAACCAACACAATATGTACTTATAAAACCTAAATCATGGATATGGATATCTCCATTAAGATGTGCTTGTCGTATTTCATCAGGATATATTTTATAAAGCCAATATATCTTACTTACTTCAGAAGAGATATAATGGTTTAGCCCTTGTAAAGAAAAATCGATGTTGCTATTTTCTTTTACTTGCCAATCAGATTTAGAAATATAATCATCAATTAGTTTAACATTAAATTTTGAAGCAATTTCTCTTAATTGTTTGTGTTGTTCTCGATATAAAATGTATGATTTTGCAGTTTTTCTAAAAGGAGATTCTAACAACACACTTTCAACAACATCTTGTATTTGTTCTACTGACGGTATTTCTTCTTGTAAATATTGAGTTAACAAACTTAAAACTTTTAAAGCAAGATATTTTGCAATTTCTTCAGAGAATTCTCCAGTTGCTTTCCCAGCTTTTAAAATTGCGTTAAAAATTTTTTTAACCTCAAACTTTTCTAACCTACCATCTCGTTTTTTTACAAATTGAAATTCAAATACTGTTTTAGGATGTTCAAGCTTCATAATAGTCAATCTCCCTAATAAACTGCAATTAAAATTCTTTTTTCACTATAATTTCTCTTTCTTCATCAATCTCAAAATCATCAAAAGCTGAAGGTGCATGATTTTTTAAAATTTTTAAAATTTCTATAACAACTCTTCTTATCTCCCATTGAGAATTAATGTCTCCTCTTAACTCTATAATATGTCTCCATTCTCTAAAATTAGCTGTGATAACTATTTGAGTTTGCGTTGCATTTGGTAAAACATATCTTGCATCTTCTTTTTCAATTCCTAATTCTATTAATTTTGCATAAACTTGTTTAGAATTTTGCATAAAATTACAAAATAATTCATGAGCATCTGAATTCTTTCTAATAGAATCTGGTTCAACATATTCAAAATTACTCTCATCAACATATCTTTGAGATTGTTGAGTAAAAGAACAAAGTCTATGTCTAACCAATTGATGGCTACAAGCTCTTGAAATACCAGAGATCTTAAAAGTAGCATAAGCATGTTCTAAAACAGAAAGATGACCTAACTTCACCATTTTTTTAACAAAAGTTCTCTGAGAATCTTCTGTTTGATTATTATAAGAAAGGTGAGAAATTCTTCCTGCAATTTCTATAAGTTTTTCTGCATCATGAGTGATGGAAAGAAGTTCTATTTTCATAAAAACCTCCAATAAAGAAAAAAATTAATAAGCACGAAAGTATTTAAAAAATTGAGGGAAGATACCTAGGTTGGATAAAGGAAAGAAAAAGAAGATAAATAGTTCTACGGTGCTTCATTCCCCACCCAACGTAGGTACTTCCCTAAGTCGGTGATAGACCGGGCTCCTTCATCCTGCTTTTTTGCAGAATGAAGATTACCGTTGCGTGGGCAGCGGCCTGAATCTCACAGGCACTTCCCCCACCGACCCGGTTGTGTCAAACAAAACCAATAATTTTTAACAAATTACAAAATTATTTGTCAATAGTTTAACAAACATTTAAAAAATTTATAATCTTTATAACTTGTTTACGTAATTCTTCTTTTGAAACATCATTATTGTTAATAACAAAATCAGACTTCTGGATTTTTTCTTTAACACATTTTTGTCTGTTAAACAGAAGGTTTAACAAATTTTTATTTATGTTTCTTTTCTTTAACCGTTGAATTTGGTTTTGTTTAGAACAATAAACTGTAATTACATAGTCAAACTTACTTTCCAACTTTTTTTCGAACAGAAGAGGAACATCTACTACACAAAGCTTACAACCTTTATTTCGTAATTTTTTAATTTTGTCAAAAACTTTTTTCAGTATCACTGGATGAACAATTTTTTCAAGTTTGTAAAGATTTTTCTTATTATCACATAATACCTCTGCTAATTTTTTTGTAGAAATTTTATTCTTATCAAGTATGTTTTTTCCAAAAGTTTTTACAATTTTATTTTTTAAAGTTTCATCTGTTTTAAGCAAATTGTGGTATACATCATCACAACAGATCGTAGGATATCCTAAAGATGCAAAAATTTTTAACACAGTTGTTTTCCCTGAAGCAATGTTTCCTGTCAATGCTACTAACTTCATTCTTATTCCTCACCCCAACGAGATAAAATTTTAGTATCAACCACAAGCGGTACTTTTAAGTTTACAACGTTCTCCATAATATCTTTAATTTTTTCTACTGCAAAATTTAAAATATCTTCTTGTATTTCAAACAAAAGTTCATCATGAATTTGAACCAACATTTTTATTTTCTCATCAAAATTTTCGTTAACGATAAACTCATCAATTTTAACCATTGCAAGTTTAATAATTTCAGCAGCAGTACCTTGTATCGGAGTGTTTACTGCTAATCTCATCCCAAAAGATTGTAACGATTTATTCGTCGAATTAATCTCCGGAATATACCTTATTCTTCCAAAAAGTGTTTTCACATAACCATTAAGTTTGGCAAATTTTATTGTTTCTTCAATCCAAGATTTTACATCTGAGTATTTATCAAAATATTTTTTTATATATTCTTCAGCTTCAGAAACAGAGATTCTTAATTCCTTTGCCAACCCTTGAGCAGATATACCATATATAATACCAAAATTTATTATTTTTGCAACACGGCGTAAATTTTCATTAATATTCTCCTCAGGTATACCGAAAATTTCGCTTGCAGTTGATTTATGTATATCTTTATTATCAAAAAATGCTGTAAGTAAAGTTTTATCGTTTGAGAAATGTGCTAAAATACGTAACTCAATCTGAGAATAATCAAGAGAAACAAATTTATAATCTTTCTGTGGAACAAAAATGTTACGTATCTTTTTACCCAACTCAGTTTTTACAGGAACATTTTGCAAATTAGGCTCTTCAGAAGATAATCTTCCGGTAACAGTGCCAGTGAGGTTAAATGTTGTATGTATTCGTCCTGTTTTAGGGTTTATATATTGTGGTATTGGTTCTAAATAAGTATTCTTAAGTTTTTCTAATTCTCTATATTTCAGAATAAGTGGTATAATAGGATGAACATTTTCTAAATAAAGTAATACTTCTTCATCGGTTGAAAAACCTGTCTTTCCCTTTTTTACTGGTGGTAGCTTTAATTTTTCAAACAAAACAAAAGCTACTTGTTTAGGAGAATTAAGATTGAAATTAAATCCTACATAAGCAAAAATTTTTTGTCTCACATCTTCAATTTCTTTATCAATTTCTTCCTTCAAATCATCAATATACTTTTTATCTACTAAAATACCATTTGTTTCCATTTTAACCAATATTTTAACCATAGGAAGTTCTATAGTTTCATAAATAGATTTTATACTTTGAAATTCTTTTTCATTACAAATTTTTTGATAAATTTCATAAATTGCTTCTAAAGAATCAAACATACGTAAGACAAATTTTTCTATCGGGAATAATTGAAAATTTAACTCTTTTGGTAAAGAAATTTCAGATACAGGTTTCTGGATCAACCACAAACTAGCTAACTCTTGTAAGGAAGTAATTTTTTTATGAGATTTAATTAAATGTGACAACAACAACACATCATTAATCTTGGTAGAAAGAGAATTTAATTCCAATTCGTAAATTGTAGCTATTTTTTTTATTTGTGACTTTATATCGTAAGTGATTATATTTATTTTGTTTTCAAAAAATAAATATGAAATAAATTTTTTAGCTAACTTTTGTTCTAAAGGGTCTAAAAAACTGTTATTCGACATTATATGCTTAATAAACGGGGTATAAAAAAAAGTTTTCTTTTGTTTTGCATATATTATACCTATACAACCGATCAAATCATCAGTTTTCTCTTTATACAATACACAAGATACAACTTCGTCAGCAGTTTGTGTTATTTTTAAAAACTCATCCAATGTCGTCAAATTGTTAACATATAAAACCTCAGGATCTTTTTTCGGTGGAACAAAAGAGAACAATAAACTTTCAGCATCACTACTTTTTTGTTGTTCAAAACTTGTATACGGTAGTTTATCCATTTCACGGAGGATACTTTTCATTTCGTATTTTAACAAAAATTCTTTAATTTTATGTGTATTTAACTGTAAAATCTTTAGGTTTTCTAAAGAGATATTTTCAATTTCAGGAATTTCTACAGCTAAACTTACCAACTCTTTACTTTTGTATATTTCTTCCTTATGATCCAAAAACTTTTTCTTTAAATCATGTTTAAGTTTGTCTAAATTAGAATATATTCCATCAATAGAACCAAATTTTGTAAGTAATTCAGCTGCTGTTTTTGGTCCTACACCGTCTAACCCAACAATATTATCTATTTTATCACCTACTAACGCAAAATAATCTGTAAGAGCTGAAGGTGAAACACCATATTTCTTTTTTACTTCTTCTTCGTCATACCAGATGTCTTTATGTTCATTATAAACTAAAACTTTTTCGTTCACTAGTTGTAATATATCTTTATCACCACTAATAATAACAATTTCGTTTTCTTTAGCAAATTTTTTGACTAGACAACTTATAACATCATCAGCTTCAAAACCATCAACTGATAAATAAGGTATTCCACTTTGTACAACAAACTCTTTCACAATAGGAAATTGCATTTTAATATTCTCATCAAGTTTTTTTCTTGTTGCTTTATATTCTTTATAAACTTTATGCCTAAAAGTAGGCTTTTCTGAATCTAAACAAATGCAAAAATATTCTGGTTTAAAATTTTTCAATATTTTAAATATCATACGAATAAAACCAAATACTGCATTAACAGGTAAACCAGATGAAGTTGTTAACAATGGTATTGCATGATACGCTCTATGAATATACGCATTACCATCTACAAGAAAAATCTTTGAGGTGTTTTTAGAAGAGTTCATTTTTTTACTTATTTTTCTATAGATTTTTCTTTTTCTAACAGATGTCCTTGAAGAACATTAATTTTTTGTTGCAAATTTTCTTTAGTTTGCTCCAATTTTAAAATTGTACCTTTTAACACGCTAATTTCTTGTAGAAGATTTTTTATTTCATTTTCATGTTGTTCTCTTAACTTACGTTCATGATTGATCAATTCTTTAATCCTTATCTCGTAATTATTGCGTTCAATAGTAAGCATTTTTCTTATTTCATTAATTTGTTGTTCACTTTTTGCTATAATCTGAGCAATCTCAATCATTTTTTTCTTTCTTTCTTCATCTATTAACAAATTCAATTGTTGTATTTCCTTATCTTTTTGTTCAATTTTTTGTTTCATCTCTTCTTCTAACAATTTTATTTTGTTAATATATTCCATCTCCATATCCTTCAACGCTTTGTTTGTTTGCTGAAGCTCAATAATTTGTGTATTCAACAACTCAATTTTTTTTATCAAACTAAACCGTTCGTTATTAAAACTGTTTAATTGTTGTTCAAAATTTTGTTCCATTTGTTTTATTTTAGCATTATACTCATTAATAATAGCAGTAATTTCATTATTTTTTGCTACCTGTAAATTAGAAATTTCTTGAAGTAAATTTTCAACTTGTTTTTTAAGTTCATTTACCATGTTTTCATAATATCCTTTCAATTGTGCAATATTTTTATTATACTCATCATTTTTTGTTTCTAATTGAGAATACAACTGTTCATTTTCCTGTTTAAGCTGGTTAACTTTTAACTCTAAATCAGAATTAATGTTTTGAAGTTTTTTATACTCTGTTTCATATTGTGCTAATTTTAACAATGTTTCTTCAACAGATTTTTTTAAACTTTCAATTTTTTCTTCATAGCTTTTTTTCAAATTGTCAATTTCTATTGTATAACTTTTCACACGTTCTTCCCAACTAACACGTTCTGAAGATAAAATCTCTGCAAATCTATCACGTTCAGTTTGTAATTGAGAAGACATCTCTTCTATTTTTCTTGTCATCCCTTCTATATCAATACGCATCTGTTGGTTCTCAAACTTTGTCTCCTGATACATTTTAAGTAATTCGTTATATTCGTTTTCCAAATTCACAAGTTCTTTTTGCAACCTATCAATCTCTTCATTACGTAAAGAAATTATATTCTCATACCTATCAACCAAAGTTTTTATATGTTGTTCATTACGTTTTTGTTCTTCTTCAAACGATTTTTTCCATGTCTCAACTTCGTTAACAAGTTGTGCAATACGTTTATTTTTTTCTTCTTCTACCTGAGATATTTTTTGTTCAAGTAACAATCTTAACTTATGTTCTTCTTCATATTCATGTTTTTTCTGGTTAATTTCAACAACTAATTTTTCATTTTCTTGATTCAAGAAAGAAATCTTATCATTAAGCTGTTTAAACTCTTGAAACTTTACAGCATCATAGCTTGAAAGTTTATTCTCAAGATTTTTAATAGTTTCATCTTTTTGTTTAACTTGTTCCTCTAAAGACTTGTATGTTTCTAACAAAGATTGATATTTCTTATCACTTTCTTCTAAAATAAATTTCAATTTTTTAATTTCTGTTTCATAACTTTCTTGCATCTGTTTTTTTTCTTCTTCAAACTTATTTTTCTGTGATTCAATTTGGTGTTCATAACTTGCTAACTTTTCTTCATACTGTTTATATTTAATCTCAGCTTGTTCTTGCAAATGTTTTTTTTCAAGTTCTAATTGCTCAATTTTTAACTCTTTTTGTTGTAAGTTTTCTTTATATTTTTCTGACTCAAATTTGAACTGTTGTAGTTGTAGGACTGTTTGATTTAAAGCATCTTGCAATTTTTGAATTGTACCATAGGCTTCTTCAAGTTTATTTTCATAACTTTCTTTCTGTTGTTGAAGTTGTTGTTGTAATTTTTCTATTTCTTCTTTTAAGTGGTTTACTTCATTGTTATGTTCTGAATTAAGTTTAACAATTTCTTCCTCTTTTTGTAAAAGTTGTTCTTTATATTTTTGTAACTCAAGCTCTAATTGAGCGAACTTGTTTTCCCATTCTCTAACTTTTTCTTCATGAAGGTGTTTTAATTCTTGATATCTTCTAATTTCTTCTTTTAATCGCAATTCTGAGGAATATGATATTTCTTTAAATTTCTTAATTTCTTCTTCAATAGCACGCCATTTCTCAATTTCTTTTTCTTTTTGTTTCTGTAACTCCTCTGCAGTTTTTTTAAGTTTCTCAATTTCTGAATGTTGATACTCTTCAAGCAAAGCTTGAGTTTGTTTTAACGCTTGTTCTGTTTCCTTTAATTTGTTTTTCAACTCTTCTATTTCTTTTTGTTTTAAATCGTTAATTTTAACAAACTGTTCTTTTTGTTTAACAAGTTTGTCCCTCAAATAATTAATTGTATGTCTTATTATCTCTTCTTTAGTTTCAGCTAATTCTTTATCAAAGTCTTGAGTATTTAAATCTATATCTTTTTCTTCGTTCATTTTTTCACCACTAACCTTTGTGTTTCATTAACAATAAAACTTGTATAAATCATTGGAGTGATACAACTTATTATTTCATAATATCCTTTCTTTTTTTGCTTAACATCCAAAACTTTTGTATAAAAAAATTTCTCTTTTTCAGAAAAAAGTATTTTTATTATATTCTTAGCTATTATTCTATTATCTATGAATTCACACAATATCTCATAATTTGGTTTAATTTTTTCAACAGTTACACCTTTTTTTCTGTCAATTACAGGTTTTGTTTTTATAAAAAACTTTTGTTGTTCAACAGAAGCAACCATCTTATCCACTGAATTATAGTTTATATCGCTTTTTAAATCAATCTCCGACTTAAGTAATTCAATTAAGTATTCTGTCTTTATTTTACTACATTTTTTATTTATAGCAAGCTCTGAAAGAATTTGATCTAAAATAAAATCAAAGTTTTCCTTAGTAATTGCATTAACTATTTTTTCTTCACAACTATACAACTTAAAAAATATCTTGTTTGCTAGATTAGGACTGTTACCATCGTCAAACTTATATCTATAAATTTCATTTTCAACTTTTTTAATATCATTTTTCAGGTTTATCTCAAATACTGCGGGATTGTATGAAACAACACAACATGTTCTTAAAACAACCTTCATGTTTTCTTTAACAACTATAAATCCACAAAGATATAAATGTTTATCAAGAACCGCTATTTTATATTTTAACATTTTTAAATTATCACTTTCTTGGGTGAACTTTTTCATAAACATTCCTTAATCTTTCCAAGGTTAAATGTGTATAAACATTTGTTGTAGATAAACTTTTATGTCCTAACATTTCTTGGATACTTCGTAGATCACAACCTGCATCTAATAAATGTGTAGCAAAAGTATGTCTAAATGTATGTGGTGAAACTTTCTTATGTATAGCAGCTTTTTTAACCCATTTTGCAACAATTTTTCTTATCCCGCGGACACTTAATCTATTACCAAACTTGTTTAAAAACAATTCTTTTTTTCTAATTCCCAATTCATACTTATATTTTAAATATTCTTTTATACAACTTATTGCAACACTTCCCACAGGGACACTACGTTGTTTACCACCTTTCCCTTGTACTGTAACTAATCCTTCGTACAAATCTATATCGTCTTCGGTAAGTTGAGCAAGTTCTGAAATCCTTAACCCTGATGAATAAAGAAGTTCTAATATAGCTCTGTCTCTTGCAGAAATAAAATCTGTTGGTTCTATTAAAGAAAACAACTTTTCTATTTCTTCTTTTGTAAGAAAATTTGGCAAACTTTTTTCCTTCTTTATACTAAATAAATAAATAAGCGGATTTGTTTGTAAAATTTTTTTTCTAACCAAAAATTTAAAAAATGTTCTTAAAGAATTTATCTTTCTTGAAATAGAAGATTTTTTATATCCTAAATTTTGCAACTTCGTAACATAACTTCTTACTACTGACCTGTTAACAACTTGAACATTTTTTATTTTTAACTCAAAAAATATGTAGTTAAAAAACTCAAACAAGTCAGTAGTATAAGAAACTACTGTATTATTTGAAACATTTTGTTCTGCTATTAGATATGTTTTAAATTTTGTTATCAAATTTCTGTAATATTCAGGAAGATCAGTTATTTTTTGTTGTAATCTCTTTTTCATCATATTTTGTTTTATATTTACATTTTGGAAAATTTTCACATGATAAAAATTTTCCATATTTACTTTTTCTAACAACCAAACTGCCACCACAAAGCTTACATTTTTTTGAAACAAAGATTTTATTTTTAGCAGGGGCAATCTCAACCATTGCTCTCTTAATATCTTTCATCAAAGGTTCATAAAACATATTAACAACTTTAACCCATTCTTCTTCACCTTGAGCAATTTTATCTAACAATTTTTCTATCCTTGCTGTATAAGATTTATCAACAATTTCCGAAAAATATTTTGATAAAAGTTCAATAACTTCTTTACCTAATTCTGTTAAATAAAACTTTCTTTCTTTAAGTATAACATATTTTCGTTGTTTAAGTGTATCAATAACAGTTGCATAAGTTGAAGGTCGACCAATACCATTTTTCTCAAGTTCTTTAATAAGCGAAGCTTCTGTATATCTTGTTGGTGGTTCAGTAAAATGTTGTTTAGGTATACAATCTTTAATTTTTAACACATCGTCTTTATTAAATTTCGATACATCTATAAATTGTTGATCATCTTTTTTTTCCTCAGGCAAAATTTTTGTGTACCCATCAAATAAAATTTTTTTTGTTTCCACTCTAAAGATATATTTTTTGCCAACATCTATATCAAATGTTATATTCTGATACTTCATATCTTCCATCTGTGTAGCAACAAATTTTGTCCAAATAAGTTTATAAAGTCTGTATTGTTCTTCAGTAAGATATTGTTTAATTTCCTCAGGCTCACGATACACACTTGTTGGACGTATAGCTTCATGTGCTTCTTGAGCATTTTTAATTTTAGTTTTGTATCTTCTTACATTTTTTGATAAATATTCTTCCGTAAACTTTTCTTTTATATACTTTCGCAATTCTTCAATCGCGTACTCTGAAACAAAAACAGAATCTGTTCTCATATATGTTATAAGACCAACACGTTCATTACCACCAAGATCAACACCTTCATATAAACTTTGTGCAACAGCCATTGTTTTTGACGGCGAAAATTTTAATTTCCAAGACGCTTCTTGTTGTAATGTAGATGTAACATAAGGTTGTGGAGGCGACTTTGTTTTCTCTTCTATCTTAATATTAACTATTTTTCCAACACCAATTTTTTTAACTTCATCAACAATTTTTTCTGCTTCTTCTTTAGATTTTATATCTAACTTTTCTAACTTTTTATCTTCTATAAAAGCCAACTTTGCTGACAGCATTTGTTCCCCTTCATCTTTATAAAACACACATTCTATACTCCAGTATTCTTGTGGGACAAAATTTTTTATTTCCATCTCTCTGTCGTATATAAACTTTAGTGCAACAGACTGTACCCTTCCTGCTGAAAGACCTCTAGCAATTTTCTCCCATAACAACGGTGAAAGTTTATACCCTACTAAACGATCTATAATTCTTCGTGCTTGTTGAGAATTTACAAGTGCTATATCTATCTTTCGTGGATGAGATAATGCTTCGTATATTGCTTTTGGTGTTATCTCATGAAATGTGATCCTTAACACATCGTTTAAGTTTAATCCTAAAACTTTTACAAGATGCCATGCAATTGCTTCGCCTTCGCGATCATAATCTGTTGCAAGATATATTTCTTTACAATGTTTTACAATATTTTTTAATTCATGAATAACTTTCTTTGCTTTTGGCAAAATTACATAATAAGGTTTGAAATCGTTTTTTTCATCAACTCCTAACGAATTTTCTGGCAAATCACGAACATGACCATAAGAACTTTTAACAACAAATTTTTCGTTACTTTTTGATAAAAACTTTGCTATTGTTCGTTCTTTTGTAGGTGATTCTACTATAACAAGTTTCATAAATTTTAGTTTTGTATAGGTATGTATATTTTACCCGTTAATTCTTTAATTTTCCCAGCTAATACTAGATTAAAAAGTATGTTCATAAGTTTTGTCATTTCTAAATTTGAGATATTTTGTAATTTATCAATATGTATACCATTAGGTTCAGCGAGGATTATATCTAAAACTTTTTTTGTTTCTTCATCAAATTCTTCTACTTTTGTATCTTCTTTTAAACCTTTTTTTGTAAAAACTTGTTGTTTAACTATATCTGATAATTTTTGAATTTCTTCTATCACATCTTCAGCAGAAGTTACAAGTTTTGCTCCTGTTTTTATAAGAAAGTTCGTACCTCTACTTTGTTTTGAAAAAATACTGCCAGGCACTGCAAATACATCTTTCCCTAATTCAGCAGCAAGTTTTGCTGTTATCATAGCTCCGCTTTGAATATCTGCTTCTATTATTATAGTACCTAACGACAACGCTGCAATTATTCTGTTCCTTTGGGGGAACGAATTTTTATTAGGTTTATAAAAATATGGAAACTCTGACATAACAGCACCATGGTAAGGTATTTTTTCTTGCAACTTTTTGTTTACTATAGGATAATACACTCCTAACCCATTACCTAAAACTGCGATTGTTCTTAAACCATTTTTTATAGCGAACTCGTGTGCAAGTGTATCAATACCGTAAGCTAAACCACTAACAATTGTTAAATTATACTTTGCTAATTGTTTAACAAGATGTTCAGCAACTAACCTTCCATAAGAAGTAGGTTTCCTTGTACCAACTATTGAAACAGAGATCACATCTTCTTTTTTCAATTCACCTTTTATATATAATAACATAGGAGGATCAGGAAGATATTTCAACATCATAGGATATTCATCATCGTTATAAGAAATTACTTTTATTCCTTCTTTATTTATCATATCAAGTTCTTTTCTAACATCAATTTTATTTTTTAACATAACTATGTTTCTTGCGACTGACGGGCCAACACCTTCAACATAACTTAAATCTTCTTCAGTTGCTTGTAAAACATTTTTTGCAGAACCAAAAAATTCTACTAACCGTTTTGTTCTGACAGGGCCAAGTGATGGAATATTATTCAAAATAATTAAAGATTTAAGTTCTTCTAAATCATTCATAACAATTCTTCTGGCATAGAAATTTTTTGAATTTTTATCCTTTTCTTCAACAATGGTTAATTCTTTTGTTTTTGTTGTTCAATTTCTTTTTATAAAAATTTTCTTCAAAAAGATACTATTTAAAACACGACAATATTTCCTCCAAAGAAAAAATTGTAAATATTTACTCGATCTCATTCTTACTGATAATAATAATTCATCTTCTTCAATATCTAAAAATTTTGTGATACGTTTTATAGTTGTTTCGTCATAAGGGGATTATGTTTAAGAAAAATTATTTTTTTACATATACGAAACATCAATTTTTGCATATTCTACAACTTTTTTCAATGTACAACCTTTTTGTTTAATAATAAAATCTTTTAATTTTTTAACAAACTCTTTATATACCGTCATCTTTGAACACTCTTCTTGCTCCTGCATAATGAAGTTTATAATACTTTTCCTCTAGCGAAGATATCGTAACTTTTTTAGAGCCGCGTGTAGCATGAATAAACTCGTTGTTCATTAAATATATCCCAACATGGTTTATATATTCATATTTTTTAATTTTACCTTTTACCTTCCTATATCGAACTTTTTTAAAAAAAACCAAATCGCCACATCTAAGTTGTTCTTTTTCGACAGGGATACCTACTTTAAACTGTTCTTTTGATGTTCTTGGCAAATCTATTCCTAATTCTGAAAAAACAAATTTCACAAAAAAAGAACAATCTATCCCTTTCTCTACAGATGTTCCACCCCATTTGTAAGGTGTACTATATAACTTTAATGCGCTGCGGATAATTTTTTTTACTCTTTCGTCATTATACAAACCAAGTATATCTTCATTTACTTCTTTAGATGTAGAGGAAATAAAAACATCAAAATCAACATCTTCATTTAAACAAATATCTATTTCATCATTGATTTTATCATTCAACGATTGAATATACAAGTTTGCAGGTAGGTTTAGTTCTGAAACAACAAAATTTTTTATTTCTTTAGCTTTCTCTAATTCATAAGGTCCTAACATAATCGTTGTTGTATTGAGAATCAACTTCTCTTTTTCATACCACAATTGTTTTTCTAACAAATTTTTTATACCTACTAAATCTTTCTGATTTTCACATAAAATCTCAACATAATAAATTTGTTGGGGAAAAACTATACCAAAAATAAGTATACAGAAATATAAAAGACATTTATTCCTCATATTTATAACCTATTAACAACAAATATTCAAACCGTTTTCTTGCAAGCTCACCATAATATGTTTCTGGATAAAGTTCAAAAGTTTTTTTATAAAATCTTAATGCAAGTTTAACTTGTTTTTTTTCTTCATAACATTCAGCGATATTATACAAACTCTCTGGTTTTAAATGTGTAGGTGTATAAATTTCAACAACCCTACTAAACCTAAAGATAGCACTGTTATGTTTTCTTAACAAAAAACAAATTTTACCTAACACAAACTCAACAAGTTGCGCATATTTTGATTCACTATGCTGTTTTAAGTAATCATTAAACTTTCCTGTTATGTAAAATTGCGAATAAAAAATATAACTTAATGACAAAAAAAATATTATAAATAAAATAAACTTCTTTATCATACCTATCTTGTAATCATATCACCTATAACAATAGGCGAGTAGGCTCTTAAAATTTCGCAAATAACCTTCCTCTCTTTAATTTCTTTTACTCTTGCTTTGCCAACTAGAGTAAGTTGATCTTTAGGAACATTTAGTAATGTAACATCATATTGTGAAGGGCCTAAATGATAAATATAAAAAATGTCACCAACTTTAACATCCTCGCTTTCTTCTAATTCACAAAATATTATATCATAATCAATATACACAAACTTCTTTTCTTTTGCAGAAACAATTTTTCCCAACTTTTTAAAATCTTTTAACAACAAAGTTTTCTTTACTACTTCACTAATATCCTTTTCAACTTTTATTTCTTCTTTAATTGGTTGTAAAACAGTGTGTGATAAAATCTGAAGCATTGCTTCTTTTTGTTTTTCTGTTTCTTCTTGTAGGGAAACTTCTTGATTTATTTCTTGTTCAATTCCTACGGGTTCTATTGTTTTTATTTCTTCTATATCTGGTATTATAAATACTTGTCCTGGATAGATAAGATCTGGATTTTTTATTATATCTTTATTTTGTTGATAAATTTTTGTCCATAGAAACGGATTGTTATAATATTTTTTTGCAATATTCCATAAACAATCGCCTTTTACTACAATATATTCAACAGAAAAAGAATCTATTAGTAAAAATATAAGAACAATAAAACTTATTAAAAATTTTTTCATAATTTCCCCCTCTATTAAAAATACAAAATTTCGTGTTTAATTTTAATACATATCCAACTAAAAAGTATGCCAACTATTATCCCGCCGATAACATCGCTTAAAAAATGTGCTCCAACTAATATTCTGCTAACTCCTACTAAAAACGCTAAAATAAATGTTATAATTGTTACAAATCTTTTCCGTAATTTATCTGATAAATATATTGCTGATGAAAACGCTAAAAATGTATGTCCTGACGGGAATCCAAACTCACGTAGCTGTTCTCCAATAACATTTATTGGTTGATGTAAAATATCTTGAAACAATTTCAAAGGACGAGGTTTATCAAATATATGTTTTAACAATTGTATTATTATCCCTCCTATAAAAATTATTGTAAGAAACGAAATCATTTCTAAAACAAAATTTTTGCGGTCCACAAAAAATAAAACTAAAATCATTATGGGAACTAAAACAAAGCCATGACCTAAGTTTGTTAGTATATACCATACTGTTCTAAACCATTTTTTTTCATACATTTTACTTTGATTAATTTTTAAAAATATCGTTTTATCGTAATCCCTAAAATATTCAGTAACTGAAACCATGTTATTATATTCTTGTTGAACAAAATCTTTTGGAAGATTTTTATATTCAAAACCTTTGCAGATATAAAACTTAAATACGCGCTTAGGCCAAAACTTATTTTTTTTAAAAGAAACTATTGAAACCAATTTTTTTTCTTTAAACGGAAGTTTATCTAAAACATTGTCTTCAGGGAACCGTCCTTCAGTAATATAAATAGCATCTTTTTTGTCAAACTTAACTAAATTCTTTACCCAAAAATCATATTGGTTTAAATACTCGTCTATACAAAAGACCTCTGGTATATTTTTTTTGAAATACTTACTTAATGCGAACCGTATCTGACCAGCAACAAAATATTTGTGTGTGAAAATAAAGCTTGAAGGATATTTTTTTAAAAGTTCATTAAGTTCTTCAGCAGCTTTATGCCAACCATAAAGTTTGTCAGGGGTGTCAGCATTACGATATTTTTCAGGTATTTTAATAATACCAAACAAAGTTATAAGAATTAAAGAAACTGTTGTCAACAAAGAAGAAATTAATGAAACATAATACAAGATTCTTTTTTTATCTAAAAACAATATATAAGGAAGGACCAAAAAATATAACAAAACAGGCCAATGAGGTAATAATTTATTCCTAAAACTTATGATTAAAAAAATTATTAATCCAGGAAGAATAAAATATAACAGAAATTTGTTGGCATTTTTCAAAAAAATTATACGAAAAATACTGTACCATAAAATAACAAAAACAATTATTGACATATATGCTGACTGAAATACAATATTTTCAATAAAAGTTTTAAAAGAAAACAAACTTTTTGCACCAACTGCATGGAAAAACTGATATTTAAACGAAACAAACTTGTGCGCAATATTCCACATTATCACCGGCGAAAAAATTGTCAACGAAATCAAACAATAAACAAAAAAATCTTTCCCTAAAAATATTCTTCTTAGCTTTGGATCAACCAAAATTATAACAACACTGCCAAGAAACAAAAATACTGCGGTGTATTTTGACAATAATGCAAAACCTAATAATACTCCACAAAAATATAAAAGCCATATATCTTTCGTCAAAATAAACTTGTAAAAATAAAAAACATACATCATCCAAAACATACCCAATACTGTCTCAGGAATTGTTATGATAGAACCAACAAAACTAATAGGAATAAAATTAAGCAATAAACTTGTATAAAATGCTATTTGAGAACTAAAAATTTCTTTTACAATTCTATAAAAATATACTGTTGCAATAGTGAAACAAAAAATTGCTGGCAGCCTTACAGCATACAAATTATTCCCCAAAATTTTTGTTGACAAGTATATCAAATATCCTACCATAGGTGGATGATCATAATAAGAAAAATCTAAATATTGAGCATATTGCCAATAATGAGACTCATCATCTGTTAAACCAAACATGCCAGATAAAACAAATCTTAAAACTGTAGCAAACAACATAAATTTTATAAATAGAAGATTGTAGTTGTCTTTGAAAAACCATTTTATAACTAACAATTTCACTTTAAACAAATATCTTAGAAGTTTTCCAAATGAAAGTTTGCTTTTACCATAAGCACGCTTATGAAATTCAATCGGTATTTCAAAAAATTTAAAATTAAATAATTTACATAAATAATTTACTTCTGTAACAATAAATGGATCCGAAGCTGATAAATACGGTAAAATTGTTTCTATTACTTTTCTCCTATACACTTTATATCCTGAAGTAACATCTTTAACAGGTATACCAGTCAACAATTTTATATAAACTCTAGAAAACAAACTAATTAACCTTCTGACAACACTCCTTTGTTCATCTTTACCACCTACAATGTATCTTGATCCAACAACAACATCTATTTTAGGATTTCTTTCTAAAACTTCAATAAGTTTAGGTAGTTCATATGGTGAGTGAGACAAATCTGCATCCATTTCTACAACTATTTCTGCACCTAGTTCTAAACATTTTTTAAATCCCTCAATACCAGCATATCCACGGCCACGTCTTTCTTTTCTTACAACCAAATATAAGTTTGGATATATTTTTTTTAACTCTTCAACTTTTTGTGCAGTACCATCTGGTGAGTTATCATCTACAACTACAAGTTTGCAGTTTGGTAATACTTCAAAAACTTGTTGGATAAAAATTTCTATATTTTTTACTTCGTTATATGTTGGTGTAAATACTACAACGTTTTTCATCACTTTATAAGTTTATCTATACTTCTGTACTGTATTGCTTCTGAAATATGTACAGAATCAATTATCTCTTTTCCTTCCATATCAGCGATAGTTCTTGCAACTTTTATTATTCTATCATATGCCCGTGCTGAAAGACATAATTTCTCAACACTTATTCTTAAAAGTTTTTTTGCTTCTTCAGTCATAGGACAAAATTCTTTTATAAACTTACTTGTAAGTTGTGCATTTGTATATATTTTTTTATTCTTATATCTCTCATACTGTATCGCTCTAACTTTTTCAACACGTTTCCTTATTTCCTCAGATGTTTCCGATGGTTCTTCAGAAACAATTTCTTCTATTTCTACAGGTGGTACTTCTATTTGAATATCAATTCTATCCAAAAGTGGTCCTGAAATTTTTGAGATATACTTCTGTATTTGATACGGTGTACAAACACATTCTTTTTTAGGGTGGCCATAATATCCGCATGGACAAGGGTTACACGCAGCTACTAACATTATCCTTGCTGGATAATCAACTTTAAATGAAGCACGTGATATCGTAATACAACCTTTTTCTAAAGGTTGGCGTAACACTTCAAGAACGTTTCTGTTAAATTCTGGAAGTTCATCTAAGAATAAAACACCGTTATGTGCTAACGAAATTTCGCCAGGACGTGGGATCTGCCCACCACCAACTAATGCTATATCTGATATTGTATGATGTGGTGTTCTAAACGGTCTTGTAGAAATAAAACTATTATACAATATACCTGCAGAAGAATAAATTTTTGTTGTCTCGATTGCTTCTTCAAATGTAAGTTTCGGAAGGATCGTAGGTATACGCATAGCTAACATAGTTTTTCCGGCGCCTGGAGGACCTATCATAAGTATATTATGTCCGCCGGATGCAGCAACTTCTATTGCGCGTTTTGCATACTGTTGACCTTTAACTTCAGAAAAATCTACATCGTAAACAAAATTTTCTTCATACAATTTTTGTAGGTCAATTTTAAAAACTTCAATTTCTTCTTCACCATTTAAAAATTTAACAACTTGTTTCAAATTTGTAACCGGGTAAACATTTGTTTTAGTAACAGCTGCTTCTTTTGCATTTTGTTGTGGCAGAAGAATTCCACAGCAATTGTTTTCTTTAGCAAATTTTAAAGCTAAAGATAAGACACCTTTAACAGGTCTTACACTACCATCTAATGCAAGTTCGCCAATAATATAATAATTTTTAAGTTTTTCAATTTTTATCTGGCCTAAAGCTGCAAGTATACCAACAGATATTGGTAAGTCGAAACCAGCACCTTCTTTTCTCAAATCTGCAGGAGCAAGGTTAACTGTAATTTTTCTTGGTGGGAGATCAAACCCAGAATTTCTTATTGCTGACAACACACGTTCTTTTGATTCTTTAACTGCTGTATCAGGAAGACCTACTATATTAAAAGATGGCAAACCACTTGAGATATCTATCTCCACTTCAACTATGTATCCTTCAATACCATATATCGTTCCTGAATAAACTTTTGCTAACATAATTTATTTTATTCTTTTTTAAGTATTTTTTTTAACTCGCGTTGAATAACAACTATCTCTCTGTTTTCAGGGACAAATTCTTTTATTTGCTGTATCAACTGGTAAGCATTATCGTATTCTTTAAGAAAATAATATGTTTTTATTAACAAAAATATATTTTCCAAATTATCAGGATATTTTTTATATTCAATCTCAAGATATTCTTTTGCAGTTTGATAATTTTTGTTTTCAAAAAAAATTTTGCCTAAATAAAAATTAACATTACGTGGCTCAACAATATTTTTCTTTTTTGAAACAGTCAGAACTTTGTTAAAATATTCTATAGCATTTGAAATGTCTTTATTATTATAATATACTATTGCTAAGTTTGTTAACGCAACAACATTGTTTTTATCCATTTTTAAAACTTTTTCATACATTTTTATTGCGTCTTCAATTTGTCTTGTTTGAAAATACAAATTTCCTAATCTAATAATTACTTCTTTATCATTTGGCATGTTCCTTAAAAATTTTTTATATTCTTCAATTGCTAAATCATAAAGCTTCAAAAATTCGTACATACAACCTAAGTAATAAAAGATACGAATGTCGGTAGAACCTAGCTTCCAGGCAGTATAAAAACAATTTATTGCTTCGTCATAAAACTGATGTCCTCTTAAAAAGTAATAAATACCTAATTCTACCAAAATATTTGTATCTTCTAAAGAAGATTTTAACTTTGTGTTCAAATCTTCAATCTTTTCTTTAATATTATTTTCATCAATCACTTTAATCTCGTTTTCTCTTGGAAAAAAAACTTTTTTCTTTTTAACAGAAAAGAATAAAATTGTTAAAATAATTGTTAATATAAGTAAGACAAGAAAGACAATTCTTTTTGTCATTTTTCGGTTAGAATATCTTTTAATGTCGGAAGTTTCACTTCAGAATATTTTTTTATCAACTGTTGTTGAATTATTTTTTCTAACTTTCTAATTGAAAGTTCAATCCTTTGTTTCTTTTCGTCAATATTAGTTATGACAGCGTCTATGTATTGCCCTGGTTTGTACAACAACTTAAGTTCTTTTGACAAATCTTTTTGTTCTACTATTGCTTCCCTTTTTGTAATTATACCTTCAACATCTTTCTCAAGTTCTACAATTAACACTGTTTTTAACACTTTTTTGATTCTACATTTAACAATACTATCAACAACATATTTTTCAAACGGGTTTTCTATAAGATGTTTAATTGACAACACAGCTGTCTCCTGATCAACAAGAACATCTAAAACTTTGTATTGGACATACTCTCCAACTTTATATTTTTTAGTTAAATCTTTTATTTTTTGTGTCCAAGAGATATCTTTGATACTTATAAATCCTTCAAAACCATTTTTAAGTAAAACATACATACCAGTAGGCAAAATTTTTGTTATCTTACCTTTATGGACACTACCTGCAGGAAACTCTTTTTTAATATCTTCCCAAGGATTAAAAGAAACTCTTTTTATTGACAAAGATATTTTTTTATTTTCTACATCAATACTTAAAATCTTTGCCTCTATTTCTTGACCAATTTTAAACATACGATGGAGCTGTGGTTGTTTATTTTCCCACAAAATTTCAGATCTATGAATAAGTCCTTCAACTGCAGGTTCTAATTCTACAAAAAGGCCAAAATTTGTTATGTTTGTAATCTTACATTTTACAACTTCACCAATTTTATATTTTTTATCCACATCTTCCCAAGGGTGTGGAAACAGCTGTTTTAGACCAACTTCAACTTTACCTTTTTGTTGATCTATAGATAAAATTTTAACTTTAATTTTATCTCCAATATGCAACACTTCTTGGGGATGGTTCAACTTATACCAAGCAATATTGCTTATATGTAGCAATGCTTCTACACCAGCAATGTCTACAAACGCTCCAAACGAAACTAATTTTCTAACAGTTGCTATTAATTCATCACCTTCTTTAAGTTGTGCTAAAACTTTTTTCTTTATTTCTTCTCTAAGTTGTCCTTCATACAGTTTATTAGATACAACTACATCTAATTTTTTATCTTTTAATTTTAACTCTTTAATCAAAACATTAAAAGAAAATTCTTGTATTTTTGTGTTTTCTTTTACAATTTTTTCTTTAAGTTCGTCTGAAACTTCACGATATGGCATAAACGCATCTATACCTATGTCTACAACATAACCAGATTTTGTTTCTGAGACAATCTTTGCCTCAACCGGTATTTTTTGTTCATACCATTCTTTGATTTTATCAAAAAGCTCTATCTCTTTTGCTTTCTTATACGATAACAAATGATAATTATCATAATCAACTTTTTTAACATACACTCTTATTACTTGTTGAGGTTTAAACAATTTTGTTATTTCCTTTGTGTTCCGAAACTCTTCTATCGGTATAAAACCGTCTGTTTTAGAACCTATATCTATATAAATACCGTCGTTTGTAATACTTAAAATTTTACCTTCTACAATATCTCCAATTTTAATGTTATCAGTATATTTATTAATTTCTTCTTCGGATAAAAATTCGTCAGTATATTTATCGAATTTATCTTTTATCATATTTAATCCACCACGATATCTTTTATCCTCAAAACGGTAAGTTGTTGTCTGTGCCCGTATTTTCTTCGCCAATTTTTTTTAGGATTACCTTTTCTTAAAACTATAACTTTCTTACTTTTTACATGATTAACAATTTCTGAAACAACTTTCGCATTTTCAACATAAGGTGTACCTATTTTAATTTCGTCATCATTTGTTTTTATTAATAAAACTTTGTCTATAACATATTCAGAATTTTTTTCACCGTCGAGTTTCTCAGTAATAATTGTATCTCCTTTACCAACTATATATTGTTTTCCTCCTATCTCTATAACTGCAAACATAAAAGCTTATCCTCCTTTACAATTTTTAACAATTTTTAACAATTTTTATTTTTATAACTACTACAATTTGTATAACAAAATCAACACTTGATAAAAATATAAAATTTTTATATTTTTTTTCAACTATGAAACCTAAAAATTCTTCACCACCTGAAATTTCCGTAGTCTTACCTTGTTTAAACGAAGAAAAATCTATAGAAATATGTATAAGAAAAATAAAAGATGTTTTTGAAAAAGAAAAACTTAACGGTGAAATAATCGTTGTTGACAACGGTTCAACAGACAAAACTGTTGAAATTGTTAAACAATTCGATGATGTAAAACTTTTGTTTGAACCACAAAAAGGGTACGGTTCTGCATTAAGATGTGGTATTGAAAACGCAAAAGGACAATACATAATAATGGCCGATGCTGACAATACATATGATTTTTATGAAATACCAAAATTTTTAGAAAAACTTAAAGAAGGTTATGATTTAGTCATTGGTTCAAGGTTCAAAGGAAAGATTTTAAAAGGTGCAATGAGTTTCTCACATAGATACATTGGCAACCCAATTCTTACAGGAATGTTAAGATTATTTTTTGGTGGAAATATATCAGATGCACACTGTGGACTAAGAGCATTCACAAAAGATGCTTACCAAAAAATGGCTTTAAAAACAACTGGTATGGAGTTTGCATCTGAAATGGTAATTCATGCGCTAAAGAAAAAACTAAAAATTACAGAAATACCAATAACTTATTATCCTCGTATTGGCGAATCAAAACTTTCATCGTTTCGTGATGCATGGCGACATATAAGATTTATGCTTCTTTACAGTCCAGATTATTTGTTTTTATTACCAGGTTTAATTTTGTTTTTTACAGGCTTTATTACCTCAGTTGGTATTTTGACTAAAGGATATATTTCATTATTTGGCAGGTTGTGGGGTGTACATGTATTATTTTTTAGTTCAGTTATAACCTTAGTTGGTTGGCAAATCCTAAACCTCTGGTTTTCAGCAAAAGTTTATACACATATAATTGGATTAGAAGAAAGTTATTTTGTTAAAAAACTTATTAAGTTTTTGACACTCGAAAGAACTCTTGTTTTTGGACTTTTTATCTTTTTTTTAGGTCTAATTGGACTCTTATACATTGTTTACATTTGGGCAAAAACAAATTTTGGTCCTTTAGAAGAACTAAGGTTAGGTATATTCTCCACGATGGTTATTGCAATGGGGATACAGACAATCTTTGGTGCGTTTTTATCAAGTGTTGTACAGATAAAATATAGAGAGTAGTTGTTTGGTTACTTAGTTAAATGAAAGTATATATAATTACTCCTGCGTGGTTAATTAAGAATAAAAAACAACATATTGCAGGAATAAAGATTCTTGAAAAATTAGGATTTACAGTTATAAATAAAAATTTTGTCAATCGACAGTTAACAATTAAACAAAAAGTTAACCAATTACATAATGCATTTTTAAAAAAAGATGTTGATATAATTTTGGCTCAACGAGGTGGATACGGTTGTATAAAACTTTTGCCTTATATAAATTTTGATATTATAAAAAATAGCAACAAAAAATTTTGTGGTTTTAGCGACTTAAGTGTTCTACTTAACATAATATACGAAAAAACAAACCTAATAACATACCACTCGCCAATGCTTATAAATTTTGCTGACACAACTAACTTCACAATAAAATCTTTTTTAAACGCAATTAATGGTTTTCCAATCAAAAACCTTTTTTATAACACAACAGTAAAAATCTTTAACCATGGGAAAACTGAAGGTATATTAAAAGGTGGCAACTTAGTAACCTTAAGTTCGCTTATAGGTACACCTTGGGAAATAAACACTAATAATACAATCTTATTTCTTGAAGAAGTAGATGAACAACTATACAAAATAGACCGTGCATTAACACAATTGGTATTAGCAAAAAAATTTGATTCTATTAATGCTTTAATACTTGGCAACTTTAAAGGTGTAAAAATTGAAGATGTGTATAAAATTTTAAAGCAACAAATAAAAATTAAATTCCCAGTTGTATACTGTCCACACATTGGTCATCTTAAAAACAAAATTACATTACCAATTGGTGCAAAAGTAAAATTGGATACATATAAAAAAACTCTTGAATTAGTATGAATATAATTTGGTTTATATTAATTACAACAAGTGTAATTTTTTCTATCGTTAATAACAAACTTGAAGATTTTACAAAGTCAATTTTTGATGCAACAAAACAAGCTGTTGAAGTTTCTTTATTCTTGTTAGGTATAATTGCTTTATGGCTTGGAATAACAAAAATTATTGAAGATTCTGGATTAATTTATCACTTATCAAAATTTTTTAAGCCTATTATATCAAAACTTTTTAAAAAAATACCAAAAGATCATCCTTCAATTGTTTCAATAACATTAAACTTACTTGCAAACTTTTTTGGATTAGGCAATGCTGCCACACCATTAGGTATTAAAGCAATGACAGATTTACAAACTTTAAATGAAGACAAAGAAACAGTAAGTTTTGAAATGATGTTGTTTTTAGTGATAAATACAGCAAGTATACAATTAATACCATTTACTGTCGTAGGTTTACTTTCACAATATGGTTCAAAATCGCCAAATAGTATTGTGTTGCCAACAATTATAGCAACAGTAATTTCTGCAATAGTTGCTGTAATAAATCTACATATCTTCAAATTTTTGTTTGAAAAAAACAAAAAATGAAATTAATAAATTATATTTCACAACTTATAATTCCTGTTTTTATTTTGTTTACTGTTTTATATGGATTTATTAAAAAAGTAAGGATTTATGATTCTTTTATTTCAGGTGCAAAGCAAGCAATAGAAATAGTTTTAAAAATTTTTCCATACATACTTGCCATATTTGTTGCAATAAAATCTTTTCAATCTTCTGGTGCCTTTGATTTTGTAAAAAATTTATTTTCAGGTATAGTAAAAATTTTTGATATTCCACAAGAAGTTATTGCGATTGCGTTAATAAAACCTTTATCAGGTAGTGCATCGCTTGCTGTGTTCACAGATATTATTAAGACAACAGGTGTTGATTCTTTAGCAACAAAAATTTCAGCAGTTATTATGGGTTCAGCTGAGACAACTTTTTATGTCCTTGCAGTATATTTAGGGTCTATAGGAATTAAAAAGACAAAATATTTAGTCCCAGTTTGCATTTTATCTGATATAATTGGAATCATTATTGCTATATTAGTTGTAAAAATATTATTAGGATAAAAAATATGGACAAACATTTAGGTTTGTATAAATAACAAGCAAGGCTAAAGCCTTGCCCTACAAGTGAAAAAATAATAAACATTGTAGGGCAAACCTTCAGGTTTGCATAAATAACAAGCAAGGCTGAAGCCTTGCCCTACAAGTAAAAAAATAACAAATATCGTAGGGTAAACCTCTAGGTTTGTTAATAACTTAGGTTCTAACAAAAAAATATGTGTCGGATGTTAGCAATAAAAAATTTTTGTTACAAAAAGCACAGTGATATTATTGAAAAATTTTTCCTTCTTGCAGAAGATGGTAGAGTACCACCAGCTAGTTCAAAAGGACATTTAGATGGTTGGGGTGTTGGCTGGTATGAGAAAAGTTTTGCTAAACTATACAAAAGTGGGAAATCTGTAGTTGAAGAAAAAGAAAAATTTTTTTCAATCTTAAATAAAATTAAAAAAACTAAAGTTTTACTTATCCATTTTAGAAAATCTGCATGGAAAAACACAAATAGTCCAGAAAACTCACATCCTTTTAAATACAAAAACATACTTTTTGCACATAATGGAACAATTTATGACTATATAAAACTTGTTAATCAAATAAAAACAAAAGATAAAAACTTGCTTGATTCAGAAGTTTTTTTTCAAATAATTATTAACAAAGTTGGAAATACTTTGGAAGAGAAATTTAAAAAAGCTGTTGAGACAATAAAAAAAGAGTGTAAATATTCTTCTCTTACCTGTATCTTTTCTGATGGTAAAAAAATTTATGGATATAGAGATTTTACAAAATTTAAACGCTACTACACCTTATATCGTTTAAAACTTAACGATACATTTTTAATTTGTTCAGAACCAATTATTAAAAACCAACCTTGGCAAGTTTTAGAAAAAGACCAACTATTTATATACTAATTACCCTTCTTCCACTACTCCAAACTAATAACTATTTAACCATGAACTATGAACTAATAACTATATCTCTCGGCTACACCTTTTAAAATCTCCCAGCGTGATGAAGAGTAAAGATCCTCTAATAAAAAAAAGTTCAGTGGTTTTTTATATTCATGTTTTTTATTTTCTATAAATTTAAGTTCTTCATCAGTAAGTATTTTATACAAATACACATAGTTTTTAGGGTCAGCTGAATAATGTTGCCACCATTGAGGTTGCTGAAGTTTCATAGAATATATGTTTCTATCAGGTAAAGAAATATCTGCTATATCTTTATAAACTTCTTCAACATATTTATCCCAAAACTTTAGCCAAATCTCATACTGTTGTGGTTCAAAATAAAAATTGTCATATCCAGCAAGCCGTTTTGCTTCAGGTACATTAAGCAATATATGGGTAATACCCTGTCTTTTAAACTCCAAATATAACTCGTCTTCGTTATTAACTTTTTTTAACATCTCTACTAATGGCGAATATTCTAATACACCATGAATTAAATAAGGGATTTCACAAAAAAGACCTCTTGTTTCACCTAAAAAAAGTATCTTTGACTTTTTTGACAGATTTTTATTTGCCCAATCTACAACAGAATAATACGGGCAAGGATAAGAAGGTCTTTGAGTAAATAAATATTCTTTTATACTCATGTCAGAAAAGACGAATTTAGCAGGTGTTTGAGTAAAATGTAAGATTCTCTGACTAAAATTAATATTTGAAGCAACAAGGAACAAAAAGATAAAATATACGAAATTTTTAAAACTTTTTGAAAGATTATTCTCAACAATAAAATAAGCATAAATTACAGCAACTACACCAATTACAGGAATAAAATATCTTAAATAAAATCTGCCAATGAGTACCCACAAAATTGTACAAAAAATGGCATAAACTATTAAAAACTTAATTTTTTTATCAACATTTTTAAACAAAA
The DNA here is from genome assembly GCA_964561135.1 of uncultured Elusimicrobia bacterium. Classification (GTDB taxonomy): domain Bacteria; phylum Elusimicrobiota; class Endomicrobiia; order DTEH01; family DTEH01; genus JANXDG01. The sequence continues at coordinate 29,256 of CAZLOB010000077.1, forward strand.
ACAATAATGGTAAAAAAACTAAAAATATAGCTCCCGGATAACTTTCTTGTTGCAACCTACCTAAAGTAAGCGGCCATAGGAATAAAAAATAATTTTTGAAAGTAAACTTTGGGTGTGCTGGATCAGAAAAAATATTCCCTACTATTCTAGGTTTCACAAAACCGATCTTGTGAGCAAAAAACGGAAATACTGGGTTGCCTGTCAAAATTATGTTTCTTATGTACCACGGTGAAACTACAAGCAACGCTAATAATAAAAAAATAATGCATTCTTTTATAACTAAAGACAATTTTTTCTTGTTAATGAACAAACTGTAAATAAAAAAAGACAAAAACACGCTAAAAAATTCTAACAAAACAATATATTTACTTCCTAAAGCAAAACCCCAAAATATCGCTGATAACAACAAATATTTTTTTTCTTCTTTTGTAAAATATTCAACAAGACAAAAAACACCTGCTAATTCAAAGGCTGCTATACCAAGTTCTATTGCTGTCTTCCATGAAACAGCCATAAGTGTAGGAACAGTGTAAAAGATCAAACATGCCACCAACGCAGCTGTTTTTGAAAAATATTCCTTAACAAAAAAATATATTAAAGCAACACTTATAACACCGCAAAACCAATGAATTATTTTTGCAGAAATATCGTTTGAAAGAACTAAATTTAACAAATAAATCATGTTTATATTAAAAGGATATAAAGACGCAAATAAATATGGGACAAAACAAATCTTGTTTTGTAATTTCCAATAATTTGGTAAACCTAAAAGATAAAACTGCGAATCAAAAAATGTTTCAGGTGTTAAAGCACCAACTAGATTAATAAACATTGAATATAACAAAAAACTTAAAAAAATTAGTTGAAGAAAACTAAACCTTGACAAAACAAAGTTTTCAACAACTTTTAAAAAGTCAACTATACCCAAAACTACCCCCACCAAAACAACTAAACAAAAAATGCTAAACTTAATTAACCCGGTTGTTCCTAAAAAGAACACAAAAATTGCAACTAACCCAAAACCTAACACTAAACTTAAAACTAATCTCTTCCAAGAAGAAACATCATAAAAAAATTTTCTAACAAGGAAACTTCCATACCCATAACATGAAAATATTGTCAAAAACGCAACAATAAAACTTTTTAACAAAAACCATATTTTATCAAAATCAAAATTTATACCATCAAAAAGTCCTGCAGGAGTAAAAGGCAAAGGAAAATGCTTAAAATAATTTGTTACAAATAAAGTCAAATACAACCAAAAAAGAAACAGTATAAAAAATATAAAATGAGGTATTCTTAACATCAAAAAGTTTTGTTTTACTTTATTTTTATTCTTTGATTGCTTCAACATAAAATTGTATCTCTGCAAAATCCTACTAATAATTTTTAACACATAATAAATTAGTATCGTTTCTTTTGGCAATAGTATATTTATTTAGCAGATACTTAATGGTAACTGGAATTATAGCTTGTTTTTCTTCACAAAATTCAAATATAGAAAACCCTAACTCTGCTAACAATTTTAAAAAATTTACAGGTTCAACACCAAAGGATTTTAATGATATAGGTCTAAATTCTGTTATGATTTTTAATTTATCATTCTTTTTAATAATATCTTTTGCGCCTAAAATACAAGAATATTCAGCTCCTTCTATATCCATTTTGATCAGATGTATGTTTTTTTCAAAACTTTTAAAATATTCATCCAAATTTATAACTTCAACTTCTATAAAATTTTGTTTTTTATCAATTTGATAGATAGTATTTTGTCCCGAACTTTCTCTACTTATATATAATTTTGCTTTTCCAATATAATCGGATACAGCTTTTTGCTCTAATACAACATTTTTGTAGTTATTAACTTCGACATTCTTTTTAAGTAAACAAAAATTTTCAGGATCAGGTTCAAATGAAAAAACTTTTCCATTTTCTCCAACAAGTTTTGCAAACATCAAAGTATAATACCCAATATGAGCACCTATATCTACAACGATACTCCCCTCTTTAATCTCTTTTTTAATAAAATCTGTTACTAAAGGTTCGTGGATTTTATGTATAGACAGTCCCAAAGCATCTTTTTTATCAAGAAATATTTTATTACCATAAATCTCAACGTAATTTGGCTTAAAACATTTGTTTATAAAATGATGTATCATTATTATTCCTCTAATTTTTTGAAAACCAAAATTTCTAAAAATCTTTACTAATATTTTATAAAGCTCAAATATTATTTTCTTCATAGAAAACAATTTCCTATTATAAATTTTGCTGTATTTTCCCAACTAAATTTTGTAGATATTTTTAAATATTCACTTATTAGTTTCTCCCTAAACTCTCTATCATCCAACACTTGTTTGATCTTAATAACGATATCTTTCACTGAATATGAATTGAAGTATAATCCTTTATTTTCCGTAATTTCTCTAAAAACTGGTATATCTGATAACACAATACAACACCCACATTTCATTGCTTCAACTATTGGAAGTCCAAAACCTTCATTTAATGATGGCTGAACATAAACTTCGCATGCGTTATAAAATTTAACAAGGTCTTCTTCTGATATGTCATAGAAAATTTTAATCCAGTTCCCATAGTTTAAAACTTTTTTATCATTTTTATCGTATTTTTTAAATTTCCTTCCAACAATTACTAGTTCTAAATCATAACTGTTGCTTTTTAAAATTTCCACAGCTTTTATTAACCTAAACAAATTTTTTGTTTTTTCTCTATTGCCAACATACAAAACAAATTTTTTCAAGTTATTTCTTTTTTTAAACTCCTCAATCTCCTCTTTAGGAAGAATTCTAAAAATTTCGGAAACACCATCGTAAATTACATTTATTTTTTCTTTAGCAATCCCAAAAAGTCTTACTAAATCATTTTTTGTATTTTCAGAAACAGCAATTATTTTTTTCGCTTTTAAAGATATAATTTTTGTGATCAAAAGTCCTAACAGAACTTTTGCTGGATTGTAGTAATACCAAAACTTGAAAGGAGTAATGTCATGTAATTTTACTACAAAATTACAATTTAAAAAAGCAACTGGGACAGCAGGATATGGAAAAAAGTATACATTAATTAATCTACCAAACTTTCTTTTTATCTTCCACCCTAAAATCTGTTCTTTTAAAGAATGTATTGGTGCTTCAAATTTTATTAACTTTACATTTTTGACATTTTCAAATTTTTTGATATAATCTTCATATCCTGCAATATAAAAAGTATGCTCACTATTTAGTAAATAAGGCAAAATGTTTTCTATATATGTTTTTACACCTTGATATCCATAAGAACATAACCTTACATCTATAAATATATTCATAAAAATAACTTTACTGCAGATTTTGCTTGCCAAAGTTTTTGTTTTAATGATTGTTTTCTTAACAAAGCTTTTAAAATATATTTTGGTCTAAAATAAAACTTTTTAAAAGCATAGTAATTTAGTTCTTCAAGCATTTTTTTATCATGCAAAGGCCACCAATAGTCTAAAATCGGTCTTTGAGGTTCTTTAACATATTCTAACCAATAATCTTTTTTTATTATTCCATCTTTTAACCCTTGAATATAAAAAACACTTTCTGGTAATGGATTAAAAACGCCAAATGGTGCATAATCTAAATCAAGTTTTATAGCAAAATCTATTGTTTCTAACATCTCTTCTTTTGTTTCTGTAGGTAAGCCTAACATAAAATTACCATATGTTAAAATACCAACATCTTTACAAAGCTTAATAACTTCTTTCACTCTTTCTAAATCGAGATGTTTGTTTATTATTTTTTGTAATCTTGGTGTTGCTGTTTCGACCCCAAACTGTATTAGTCTACATCCTGCATCTTTCATTTTTTTTAAAATTCTTTTGTCCAACTTCATATCGGCACGGCTTCTACAATGCCATCTAACCTTGATCTTTTTTTCTATCAAAAGATCACAAATCTCTTCTACACGCTGTATATTAAATGTAAAATTTTCATCAAAAAATAAAATATCTTTTATTCCTAAACTAACAATATCTTCAATTTCTTTTACAACATATTCTGCGGAATGGAATCTTACTTTTTGTGCTCTTTCAATACTGTTACAATAATAACAGTTATACGCACAACCACGGGAAGTCATCATTGCAGTAATAGGGTTTGAATATGTTATAAAACTTTTGTATTTTTTTATATCCAATAATCTACGTTCTGGATGAGGTAACTGATCCAAGTTCGCAATTTTTCTCAACACATGAGGTTTATCTTTGTTATCTTTAGTAACAACACCTTCAATATCTTCTACATCTTTTGCTTTATCTAACGCTTCAATTAGTTCTGTAAAAACTTCTTCTCCCTCACCATAAATACAAAAATCTATATTTTTATCTTCAATTGTTTGTTTTGGGTATATATAAACATGAGGACCACCTGCAACCACTATTATGTTTTTGTCTACTTCTTTTGCTATCCTTGCAGTTTCTAAAGAGTCATATAAATATTCAGTACAGAAATATATCCCTACAACATCTGGTGAATATTGCTTTATTTCACAATAGAGTTGTTCATAACTTATATTTTGTGTTGGACAATCAATTATTTTTACTTTATGACTTGTATTTTTTAAAAGATAAGTTGCAACATATAAAATACCCAAAGGTGGGTAATTCCCTGATTCTTCATCAATTTTTTTATGTAGTTTTATTTCTCTTAATGCCCAATTTTCTTTTGGCGGGAAAATAAATAATACTTTCATTTATATATTTGGTTTATAAAAAACTAATTTACCGTATTCTAAGATTTTTTCATATCCAACAAGTATATCTTTTTTAGTTTTTTCTTTTTGAAGTACAATATAATCGACTTTATATTGTTTCACAAACTCTAAAGATTCTTCACTTTCAGGATTTGATAACAGATTTTCTATTTTTTTATCAACAGTTTCAACATCATAATTAGGTGGCAACAATCCACGATTAGGATGTGTCAAAGGAAAATGTGAAAAAAATACTGGCCAATACCACAATAAATTCTTTTTCATAACAACAACAGAACCAAAAGGAATTTTAGAATCTATAACATCTTTCATTTTTTTATATTGTTCAAACATATTTTCAGATGTCTTAAATGTAAAACTTATATTTTTTAAATTTTCAAAACATTTCGGTAAGGATAAAAAAACACATATACATCCTACAGAAACGGCTAAATAATAAGAACTTTTACCAAATTTGTCTTTTATCAAATCTAAAAGATACCATATAATATATGAGAACATCCAAGCATAAGGGACCACAACAACTAACATATAATACGCTTGCATAGGAGGATGTATTGGCATAAGAAGATGTAATAATAAAGGGTTAAGAAGTATAATTATCTGAGAAATGGAAACAGAAATTATATAAAGAGACGATAAAAACTTTTTGCTTTGTAATATAAAAAGTGGTAAAAATAAAAAAGAAATTTTTGAAAAAACTGACGGCCAAATACCTATAAAAGGATCAACTATTGGATATTTTTTCTCCCTATCCAAAAATTTTACCGGGTTATACCCGGGTGAAACTTCGCCAGTTAAAGATTTAAATGCAGGATTTACTATAGGACGATTTACTTTGTTTGTCATATAAAAAGTGTAAAAAAATGATGGAACTGTTAAAAAGATTAAAATTATAAGAATTTTTTTATACAATGCACCATGATATTTTTTAAATAAAAAACTAAAAACACAAAAACTAAAAGTTGCAAAAAGAATATATAAGTAATACATCATATGAGTAAGGGTAGTAGCAAAACTAACTAAAGACAAAAACAACAAAAAATTTTTTTCTTGTGTCTGCAAATATTTGAACACTAAAAATAGTATATAAGGTAAAAATATACTTAGCACAACAGGACCAACACATGGCATTCCACTTCCAAATAACCAAAATGGCGAAAACTCTCCTCTAAAAAAATCCACATTAAATACTCCCTCAACCAGAAATAAAATTAAAGAAGAAAAAAGTGCAAATTTTTTATTACCAAAAACAACCTTAGTTGAAATATAATAAGAAAGAAATTTTATAGGCGCAAGTAAAGCAATTATATAAATCCATACATAGAAACAATCCACATGCGCAAGTACAGATACAGCAGCCAATAATGGATGTATTGGGTTGTGCCCTCTCTGTTCAACATATAAGCCTTTAACAAAAAAACTTTGATACTCTATTTTATTTAATTCAACAATTTGTCTTATTTTAGGAATATGTATTATTGCGTCCCCAGATATCCAAGCACCATAGTGGACAGAAATAAAAAAAATTATTATTGAAATAATAGATAAAATAAAAAAGTTATCTTTATCGTTTTGTGCTTTAGAAAATTTTGGGTTTATCAAAAAATAAATTATAACAAGGATAAAGTTCAAAACCAGAAAGATTTGTAAAAAAGTTATTAGTTTCAATGACAACAAGTATGCAAAAAAACTGAAAAGTGAAAAAAAAGTGTATCCTAACACAAAAGAAGAGACAATTTTTTCTATTTTTGAAAAATTAAAAAAATACTCACTTATTAAATAACCTGAAGGGAAAAGCAAAAGACAAGAGAGCAAAAAAATTTTTAAAAAATAAGGAATATTTAGAAAATCAAATTTCCATTGTAAAAATAAAAAAATAATAAAAATAGCTAAACTTATAACATTTGTTTTATGACGATCATTTTCAGTACTTTTTTCTCTACTAATCGTTTTTTTTAACCTCATCTTTTAAAAGAATTTTCTCAAGCCAAACATATAAAATTGAAAAAAGATATTTTCGTTGCAATTCTTTCAATTTAAATTTTGAAACACCACTTGTTCTTCCATACCAATTAATTGGTATAACAGCATACTTATATTTACGAATAATAGCTTTTAAAGGTATTTCTACTGTAATATTAAAATAATTTGATACAAAAGGTTTTATACTTTCTATAACTTCTCTTTTATAAGCTTTAAATGCATTTGATACATCATTATATTTTATGTTAAAAAGAAGGCTTATTAACCAATTACCTAATCTATTAAAAATTAATTTGATTACCGGATACCCAACCACTTTGGAGCCTTTCATAAATCTTGAGCCAAAAACACAATCATACCCTTCTTCTAACTTTTTGTAATACTTTACAATATCTTTAGGGTCATCAGAACCATCCCCCATATAAATCACAACATAATCACCTGAATAATTCTCTAGACCAACTTTTATTGCATAACCAAACCCCGGTCTTAAATAATTATCTATAACTTTTATGTTTTTATCTTCAGCAGCTAACTTTTGTAAAATCTGCTTTGTATTATCTACACTATAATCGTCTACAACAATAATTTCATACAAAATATTGTTCTCCAACAAAACCTCAACAAGTCCTAATACCACATTTTCTATAACATTCTGTTCATTCTTTACAGGAATCACAATTGATATTTTTTTCATAAATTAAAATATCTACTGCTTCCTTTATTCTATCTGTCTGTATACTATCTAAACACCTTCTTTTTTTACAACCATATTCAAAACCTAAATATGAACATGGTGAACATTTTAAGTCGCTTTTTATCACTATATGTCCGTTACCCCAAGGACCCCATTTGTTTGCATCTGTTGGTCCATGGATAGCTATCGTAGGTATATTTAATGCTGCTGCAATATGTAAAATACCTGTATTCCCACAAATAACAAATTTTGAAAAAGAAACTAAACATATAAGTTCTTCAACAGTTGTTTTTCCTACAAGATTAAGAGTTTCAAAAGAAACTAATTTTTGTATCCTATTAGCAATTTTAATATCATCTTTACTTCCTGTTAAAACAACTTTATAACCTTTGGAACTTAAATATTCTGCAATCAAAGCATATTTTTCTTCATCCCACTGACGATAATATCCATGTATTCCACATCCTGGATGTATTATCACAAACTTTTTTTCTTTTATCCCAAAACTTTCTAACAACCCTTTTATTTTTTCTTTTACCTCTTCATTTATTTTTAAAAACAAATTTTTATTTTTCACTTCAACACCTAAAACTTTTACTAAATCGCAAAAACATAAAACTTCGTGCCTACCTTTAATATGTGGCACATAAAAATCAAACAGATAATGTTTATATTGTTTTGGCGTTTTAAAACCTGCAGTAATTTTTGACGACAGAAACGCAACAATTGCTGTGTTTCTAAACCATTGTTCAAAATCTACTGCTAAATCAAATTTTTTGTATAATTTAAAAATTTGCAAAAAAATTATCCACGGTTTTTTAAACAACAAATCAAACCTGAAAACAACAATTTTGTCAACAAAATCCCACATTTTTACAATATCATAGTTAACTTTTGAACACAGAAATGTTAATTCGCAATTTGGATAATTTTCTTTCAACGCCTTAACTGCAGGATAAAGTAAAACTGTGTCACCCATCATTGTAAGTTTTATTGCCAAAATTTTTTTTATTTGAAAACTTTTATTTTTATTTAAAAAAAATTTTTTAAAGAACTTTAAAACTGAAATCAAAACAATACCTATATGCCTGTCTAAATAATGATAAATCCAATAGTTCATTAAACAATTTCTTCTTTAAACACTGGATAAATTCTTATTTCACCAAAAAATTCTTTTTGTCGTGCAAGAACCTGTCCTAAACGGATAAGCTCAAGTAGTGCTAAAAACAAAATTATCATACCTTTACGAGTATTCTCTTGTGAAAGCAATTCTTCAAACAAGACATATTTTTTATCTTTCAAATAATCCAAGATTTGCTGCATTTTTTCTTCAATATGTATTTCCTCAATTACTAGTTCTTTATAATCCTTAGGAACCTTTTTTAAGACATTATTAAATGCTGTAAGCAAATCAAAAATTGTAGCTTCTATATAATAGTCATCTTCAGTAAAAATCGGCGATTTCCTATAATAGACATTTCTTTCAACTTCTTCTCTTGGTCTAAAAAAGCTTAATACAACATTTTTATATTTTTGATATTCTATTAGCCTATTTGTAAGTTCTTTTCTTATTTCTTCTATTTCTTCTTCAAGTTCCTCTTGTGGTTTTGGCAACAAACTTTTAGACTTTATCTCCATCAAAGTTGCTGCTGTTACCAAAAACTCGCCTGCTATCTCTAAATTAAGTTCTTTCATCAACTCAAGATACTCTAAATATTGCTGGGTTATTTCTGAAATAGGAATGTCGTAAATGTTAAAATTGTTCTTTTTAACAAGATACAAAAGTAAATCAAGTGGTCCTTCAAAAATTTCAAGTTTTACTTGATAAGTTTGTTGCATAACAACTTATTAACCACCTTAAACATAAATTTAGTATCAGGTTTTACCCCTGTCCATAGAAAAAATGATTGTTCTGCTTGGTAGACAAACATTGATATACCATCAATAACATTTTTACAGCCAATGTTTTTTGCAAACTTTACAAGTTCTGTCTCGCGGTTGTAAACAACATCATATACTATATGTTCTTTTTTAATTTTTTGCAAATTCATAGGTGGAGGGTCAGCTTCTTTCATACCTAAAGGTGTTGCATTAACAACTATTTTGACATCTGAAACAACATCATCAATATTTTCTTGTTTCAACAAAACAACAAAATCTCCAAATCTTTCTTTCATTATCTGCATCTTACTTTTATCAATGTCATAAATGTATACTTTTTTTACTCCTAACTCTTCAAAAGCACATATTATCGCTTTACTCGCTCCTCCACAGCCAATTATCACAGCTTCTTCGTCTTCAATATCAATATTTTCTAAAGATTTTATTACACCATAAATATCAGTATTATAACCTACGAGTTTATTATTTTTGTTTACAACAGTGTTTACTGCACCAATATATTTTGCTTCTTTATCTACTTCATCAAGATAAGGAATAATTTTTTCCTTATACGGTATTGTAACATTTAAACCACGAATATCTAAAGTAAAAATTGCATCTCTTATAAACTTAAATTTTTCCGGAAGAACTTCAAACGCTAAGTATACAAAATTAAGTTCATACTTTTTTGCCAACATTGTATGAAGTGTTGGTGATAACGAATGTTTTATAGGATAACCGATGATACCTAAAAGTTTTGTTGAAGAATTTATATTCATTTTATTTCTCCAACTTTTTATCTATTAGCAACAAATATTTTTCAATTTCATTTTTCTTTTTCTCGCTAATTTTAGGAATATTTTTTGTCTTTCTAAAAACACTCTTTGCTAATAAATATCGTCCTGTTACAAAATAAGTTTTACCTAACAACACCCAAGCGTCAACATTGTTTGGTTGTTTGTTTATAATTTCTAAACATATTTTTTCTGATGCAGTAAAATTATGAGAGTAAAAATTTGTATATGCTTTATATAAAAGATTTTTTTTAGTCAACACTCTTATGTTAGTACAAACCAAAATTATACTTATTAAAACAAAGATAAAACCTATTTTTTTACTTTGAAGTATTATAAAACGTCTGTTAAACAAAATTTTTTCAACCAAATCTAAAAACTTTACAACCTTAGTTGGACAATAAAGAAATGCTAAACCTATAACAAATAAAATAATACCTAATACTATCATCTTTTTACACCTACTGAAATAACATATAGCGGTTCAACATCTTCATTAACTTCTAACAACTTTTTTAATTTTTCATCTTCGAACGCACCAATACACACACTGTCTAACCCCAAAGATATTGCTTGCAAACATATATTTTGTGCACAATGGCCAACTTCAAAATATACATATCTTATCCCACGATTACCATAATACAAAGTTGTCCTTTCATACACAGCACAAATTATTATATTTAAAGATGCATCATAAACAAAATCTTGTCCTAAAACTATAGAAACTAACTCTTTTCTAAAATCACCTTTTTTTATAAGTTCTATAGCATGTTCTTCAGGTAAATAATGATAAATTCCATCTTCTAGCAAACAATAAATCTCAAGTGGATAAGTAGCACCAGCAGACGGTGTTGTTTTAAACATATTTCTTTGTTGGGTTATCCCGTATGCTGACCATAAAAGTTGTGAGATTTCTTGTAAGGTAGGTTTTTTATACTTAAAACTTCTTACTGACCTTCTTTTTAATAAACATTCTTCAATTGACACTTTACTTTGAAAAACAGGTTTTGGCAAGTTTTCCTTCATTATTTTAAAACTTAATTATCAAAAATTCGTTTATCTGTTGAATATCTAAATTTTTTAAACCTTTAAATTGAGCGTATCTTACAACTTCAATATATTCATGATATGTTATTCTTCTTGAAAGTTCAGGAATAAATTTTGCTCTATAACATGGTCTATACTGAGCCATAATGTTTAAATATACATTTTTATCAAGTTCATCTGCAATAAAATCAATTATTTTTTTACTACCAGCAATATTGTTTGGTAAAACAAGGTGGCGTATTAATAACCCTTCATATGCGATACCATCCTTTGTTTTCAACGGCCCAACTTGTCTATACATCTCTTTTACAACTTCTTTGTTTACTTCCCAATAATTTTTTGCCGAAGAATATTTTTGTGCAAAAAAATTGTCAGAATATTTCATATCAGGCATATATATATCAATAATTCCTGCCAACATTTTTATTACTTCAGGGTTATCATACCCACCTGTGTTATAAACTAAAGGGATACAAAGACCATTTTGTGAAGCAAGATATAAAGATTTCATAATTTGTGGTAGAAAATGTGTTGGTGAGACAAAATTTATATTATGTAGATGTTTTTTTTGTAAAGAAAGCATGATATTTGCGAGATCTTCTTCAGTAATTTCCTCTCCTTCGGCTAACTGACTTATCTCATAATTTTGGCAAAAAACACAATGTAGATTACAATATGAAAAAAATATAGTCCCTGAACCGTTTATACCTGAGATAGGTCCTTCTTCACCGAAATGTGGGCCATAACTTGAAATTTTTAATTTTTTTGCGCCACAAACACCAACTTGTCCTTTTAACCTGTTAACCTTGCATTTATGCCCACATAAAATACAATTTGATAAAATATCATACAATGAATCAACAATTTCTTTAAACTTTTTTTGATCAACTTCGTTATATTTTGCCATAGATTAAAACAAATATATATACTATTGGTAAAAAAATTAACAAACCAATAAAAAATACTGGTACTCCTACAACAAAAAACATCTCTTTTTGACTAAAACCGCAAAACTCTTTTGTATATTTTAATATACGAGACAAAATTGCTAGACTAAAAACTGTTTCTACAAAAAAATAAAAAGGTTTTAAATCAAGATAAAAAAAAACTAAACTTATAGGTAATAACAAAAAAAACAAAGAAAACATGTTCAACAAACCTAAAAAAAATCTTCCAATAGAAACATTTTTTCTAAACAGGCCAATTGCAAACCCAACCCAAATTGTAAAAATAAACAAAATAAAAATTGTACCAAAAATATTTGTGATAAAAAAATATAAAAAAGAATTTATATCCAACAAATACAATATACTATACGCCTCAGAACGTGAAAATATTGATAGAAGAAAAATAGCTATACTTACAAATATATTTTGTTTTAAATTTTTTGCTTCTGTTATTGGAAAAAACAAATAATTTTCAAAAATTTTCTGCATTTTTATGACTCCAGAATAATTGTAACAGGACCATCATTTACAATTTCTACTATCATATATGCTCCAAACTTACCAGTTTTAATTTTTTCTTTAGGTATTAACGACTTAAGTTTGTCAACAAAACTGTTATATACTTCTAAAGCAAAAGGAGGTTTTGCTGCAGAAGTAAAATCGGGTCTATTTCCTTTTCTACAATCACCATATAAAGTAAATTCTGAAACAACAAGAATTTCTCCGTTAATATCTATAACAGATTTATCCATCTTACCTAACTCGTTTTCAAAGATTCTTAAATTTACAACTTTTCTCACTATATACTCAACATCTTGTTCTTTATCATTTTCTCCTATGCCAACAAAAACAACTAAACCTTTTGAAATTTCTTCCTTTACATCTTCATATGAAACAGATGCTTTTTTAACCCGTTGAATAACAACTTTCATTCAAATATGTATTCAAACCTAAATTTTTTAAAATTGTCAAAAGAATATCTTTGAAACATAAATTTTGATTGAGAAACTGTTTGTTGAAGAAAATCAAATATAGTAGGTTTTTCTCTTATAATTTCTATTGGACCTTTAATTTTTGCAAGTTGTTTTACTTCTTCAATTGCATCATCTTCATCACCAATTGTATCAACCATTTTTAATTCAACAGCTTGTGATGCAATAAAAATTTTACCATCTGCAAACTTCATAACTTCTTCTTTAGAAAGTTTCCTTCCTTCAACAATAGCATTTATAAATTGTTCATACGCTGCATTAACTAAAGATTCAAACATTTGTCGTTCCTCAGGTAACATCTCACGAAATATAGAACCTACATCTTTGTATTTTGAAGATTTGATAACCTCAACATTAACACCTATTTTTTTTAATAACTCACTGATATTTCCAACCTGTAACAATACGCCAATAGACCCTACAACACCGCCTTCACAACTTATAATCTTATCACAAGCAGAAGCAACATAATATCCGCCAGAAGCACATAGTTCACTAATATAGCAAACAATAGGTTTGTCATATTGTGATTTTAACTTTATTATATGATTATACAATTTTTGTACTGCAGCAACAGAACCACCAGGAGAGTTTATTTTTAATACTATTCCTTTAACATCTTTTCGTTTAAAAAAAGTTGTTAATTTTGAAACATAATAATCTACATCTTTTTTTATAAAACTTGAAGATTCTTTAAAATAAATTTCTCCTACAAGTTCGACAACAGCAATTTTATCTTTAGCATACTTTTGTGAAACAACATCTTTTGGTGAAGTACGTAAAATAATAACTAACCCTAAAATTGTGCTGCATAAAAATAAAAATAAAATTAGATAATTAACATATTTCTCATTTTGAAAATATTTCATTGTATATTTTTTTACTTGGCAACCATATCTCGTTAATGTAATCTATTCCATATCTTGTTGCAAGTTCTTTTAACGGCTTATTTCTTTTTCTTTCTTCAATTAATGTTTTTATTGATACTTCAGGACATTTTTGTTTAATCAACAAAATTTGTATTGTTTCTTTCCTACCAAAACCATAAAAAAGTCTTTTAAGTTGTTCAACTGAAATTGTTGTAGACGAAGTTATAATATCAGTTGAAGAAGATATTTCAAAATTTTCACTAAAAATATTTTGTTCTAGAAAATAGTTTATAATTTTTTCGATTGCGTCATCTCTTTCAAATTTTATCTCCTGAGTTGATGAAGAGATACTATAAGGTGAAAACCCGATACCAAATTCTATACCTTGTGAGAAACAAAAAATAGAAATAAAAAACAAACAAAAAAATAAAATTTTTTTATTCATTTAAAAATCTATCTAAAAAATTTTTTATATCATTTTCAGCTGACCTTAAAGCAAGTGATGCAATGTATATTATTAACGAAAACTGCCAAATATCGGGTATTGAAATTATAAGACCTGTATCAATATCTTCTGTACGTTGGAAATAATGCATATATTCTTTTATAACTTCTTCTACTGACTTTTCTTTTACTTCAAGTTTTACTTCACTATTACGGTATTTCATTGAAGGCAATTGTACACCACGTATTAACAAAAAGGATTTAATTATCTCATCACTATAATTAGTTGTTTCTTTGAATTTAAAATTTAAAAGTTCGTATTTGCTATACGGCAGATGAAAATAAACAGGTGACACCTCAACACTCCCTTCTCTTATCACAGTACACCCTTTGTTAACCAAAGATTCATTAACTAAAACATATGGAACCGTAGTTTTTTTAAAAGTTTCTAACTTTCTGTATCTACTACGTACAATCTTTGTTTTTTTAAGCGCTTCTTCCCATTTTTTCTCTATATCAATATAATCCTTCATAATTTTTTTCAAAAATATCCAATGCTGTTTTCGCATTAGGAACTTTTATAACTCCTTCTATATCCCAACTTTTAATACCAAAGACAGGTTTATCAATAACTTTTGCTAAAGCTATTTCTGAAAGTGTTCCATATTCACCATCAATTGCAATAACACAATCTGCAGTCCTTACAATTATAGCATTCCTTGCATGAGACATCGCTGTTACAATAGGTATGTCAATATACGGATTTGCTTCCTGTTTATCTTTCCCAGGGAGGATACCAACAACAATACCGCCAACAGATTTTGCTCCTTTCGCAGCTTCTTCCATCACACCGCCCATGCCACCACATACTAAAACATATCCACGTGATGCTATCTCTTTACCAGTTTCAAACGCAATCTGCCTTATCTCTTCATCTTTTATAACAGAACCACCTACAACAGCAACCATTTTTTTCATAATGATAAAAATACAAAATTTATACTCTTAGTTTCAATAGTAACAAAATTAGGCAAGAAATACACATTTTTTTGCCGTGGGTGGGATTTGAACCCACACGGGTTTTAACCCATACCGTCCTGAGCGGTACCTGTCTGCCAATTCCAGCACCACGGCTTAAGAAAAGATAAGCAATCTATTTTTTTCTTTCCACAATTTGTGGTAACAAGTTATTCTTTATATAATCAAAATTAAACGGTTTTAAAAGACAATCTAATGCACCGTTGCGGAAAGCTTCGATAACTTTCTCTGCTTCTTTATAGCCTGTGATCATTACGACAGGTAAATCTTTATCTATTTGTTTTATTTCTTTTAATACTTCGATACCATCACGTTCAGGAAGTTTTATATCTAACAAAACTAAATCATAGATTTCTTTTGCGATAAATTTTAACCCATCGATAGAATTAGTTATAGTTGTTACCTGATGGCCTAACGAAGAAAAAAAGGTGTTCAATAATTCTAAAACTTCATTGTCGTCATCAATTACTATTATTTTCATATCCTACTCCTTTTTGGTTATTTTGCTATAGATTTAATTTTTTCAATTTCTTGTTTTTCTTTTTCTTTTAATGCATCAAGATCTTTTTGTAGATCTTCCTGTACTTTTTTAATTTGTGATTCAATTATGTATTTTTTAAGTAAAGCTTCATTGTTCATCCTTTGTTTTAACCATTTCTCTATTGTTGAACCAGACAAAAGTATACGTACCCAATATCTACCAGTTGGTTTATGAATTTTTTCTTGTAAAAGCCAAGGACCTTTGAGTTCTGTATCAATAATAACTTTTGTCATGTTCTTCATTTCTTCG
>CAZLOB010000078.1:0-5499 GCA_964561135.1 uncultured Elusimicrobia bacterium
ATTACTCCAAGCAATGCAGGAATAACTGACCATAAAAAAACTTTTTTAAACGGTATATTATCTTTTGAATATAAAAATAAAAGATAAACAATTATTACACCTAATGTTGCACCAAAAGTATCCATTGCACGATGTAGCCCAAAAACTTTACCTTTTTTCTCATCAGTAGTAGATTCTGAGATTAACGCATCTCTTGGTGCTGTTCTTATACCTTTGCCAACCCTGTCAATAAATCTTGCAAACAAGACGAAAATCCAGTTTGTGCTTAAATATAAAAGTATTTTACCAAATGCTGACGAAGAATAACCTGCTATTACGAACGGTTTTCTTTTTTTAAGTTTGTCTGAAATACCGCCAGAGAAAACCCTAAGTAAGTTCGCGATACTTTCTGCTATACCTTCAATAATCCCTATAATTGTATACGGTGTGTTTAAAGACGCAAGATATAAACCTAATATAGGATAAACCATCTCAGAAGAAATATCTGTTAATAAACTTGTTAATCCTAACAAAATTATGTTTTTCATAATTTTTGCAAGGCTAAAGCCTTGCCCTACAAATAAAAGATATAAAAAAACTAACGAAGGGCAAACCTTTAGGTTTGCAATTATTAAACATGGCTACATGCCAAAGGCAGTTCGCCTCCGACGAAAAGCCATGCCATATAGTGTAATATTAAAAATACACAGTGTAGTGTAATAATTAAAAAATTATACAAAAACTGTAGGGCAAACCTTCAGGTTTGCATAAATGTTACACGGCTTCTACCAGAGGTAGCCCACCTCTAGCGGGAAGCCGTGCCCTACAAATATAAAACAATATTTAATTCGTAGGGCAAACCTTTAGGTTTGCAATATATCCCGCAAGGCTAAAGCCTTGCCCTACATGTTTAGTCAAAAATAATAATTTATTCTTAACAAATACAAATAGTTATGTGGTAAAAAATAAAACTCGTCTTTTTTTGCACTGACAATGTTTTTTATAAATTCTATTGATAAAGAAATGTTTTCAAATCGTTCAAAAGAAATTTTGGGATATAAGAACATACCAAAACTGTCTAAATTTGTCAATATGTTTAGACAAAAATAAATATCGTATAGCATTTCATAGGTCAAACTTAAAAACAAATAATTTTTTGAAAAATACCCTGGAATAAAAAATCCAGAGTGTGCTATATAATCAGATGAAGATTTTATTGTTTCGTATAACTGTTGTGCGTTTTTATTATCGTAGCCATTTTCGTTATAAAAATATTCTGTTAATAAAAAACTTTTTTGTGAAATCCTTTTGTTAAGATTTATCAAAACTTGACTAAAGTTTTTGTCTTTGTTTAAATTAAGTGCATATTCTGCTGCTAATATAAATCCTTTTAAATCATACGAAGTGTATATCCCAACTAAATAGTTGTCAGAATTTTGTTTGTTGTAGCTACTTACGAATCCAAATTCTAAATTCTCAAACAATAAACTATAAGTTTGCAAACCAAATTTTGATTTGGACAAATCAGATGAAAAAACATTTGTTGTCAAAACAACACAGAATGATAAATTTGAAGGTAAGTTTAGAAATTTTGTTAAATCAAAACTTGTTTTTATACCATCAACACCAAATTTGTATTTCGTAGGATTATAAATATCTTTTGGTTTATCAATATTGTTTACAGCACTCCATAAATAACCAACACCAAAATCTATTCTTTGTCTGCCAAGTTTAAAAGAAAAGATCTCAGTTGGACTTATCAAAACATATGCTTGGTCTAAGCTGTTTGTATAAATATTGTTTATAAAATCATATCTTATTCTGTCCTCAAGATAAAATCTGTTAGTTTTGGTATCATCTAACAAAATTTTTAGTTCGTTATATCCGTAGTATTTTTGAAAATTTAATCCTTCAAAAAAATCTCTTTTGTTATAGCAGATTTCTGTAAAAAAAAGTTCAAAGTCGCCATTGAAATCAATACAAAATAAGTTTGAAGTAAGAAGTAATAAAAACAAAATTTTTTTCTTCATTCTATTTTATCAATTCTACCATCAATAAGATAAACTTTTTTTTCTAAAAAGTTTATCAATCTTGGGTCATGTGTTGAGATAACAAATGTTGTATTATATTTTTCATCCATGTATTTCATAAGTTCAACAATTTTTGCTCCAGTTTCTGAATCAAGATTTGCTGTTGGTTCATCTGCTAAAACAATCTTTGGTTTCTTTACTAAAGCACGTGCTATTGCAACACGTTGCCTTTGTCCACCTGAAAGATCCTCTGGTTTTCTAAACGCTAAATCTTTTATTCCAACATTTTCTAACATCTCCATTACCATTTTGTATCTATCCATTTTGTTTATTCCTAACGCTATAAGTGGTAACTCTACATTTTCAAACACAGTAAGTACAGGTATAAGATTAAATGTTTGAAAGATAAAACCAATTTTTTGCCTTCTTAGGAAAGTAAGTTGTTTTTCATTCATTTGTGTTATATCTTGTCCATCAATGTAGATTTTACCTTTTGTAGGAACATCAATACAACCTATAAGATTTAATAGTGTAGTTTTACCTGAACCTGAGGGGCCTATTACACCAGTAAATTCTGCTTCTTTTATCTCTAAATTTATATTTTTTAAAGCAACAACTTCTGTTTTGCCAAGTTGATAAATTTTTGTAAGATTTTCAATTTTTATCATAGATACATTTTGCCTCCGTTTGTTATTTTGCAACAACAGATGGTGAAAAAATTATATCTTTTATTTGTTTTTGTTGTAAATTTTCTAAAACAACTTTTGTATAGTTTTTTTGGTTTAACATATCTATTACCGTTATTACCGATGGTCTTATTTTACCTGAAAAGTCTTTGGGTTCAGAAAATTCTATTATTTTTATAAGATCGCCTGATAATGTATAAAGTTCTTCTTTAGTCGGCAAAATATGTCTTTTATCAACATCAACTATTACTTTTGGATAAGAAACATTTTTATTTGTTGCAGTGAGTTCTAATTTATAGTGTTTATCTGTTTCTTTTAAAATTTTTGCTTTATAGTCATTTTTTAAATCATAATCCATAAGGTCACGATTCGTAAAAGATGTTCCCATAAAACTATCTTTTGCTGAAAGACGAAGTGGTTTTGAAACAGAAGGAACAAACAACCACATATTGTCTTTCACTAACAAAATTTTTTTACCTTTTTCTCTTGCAGGTTCTAAAAACTCCATAAGTGTACCTTTGTCTTTTTTGTAATAAATTTTTGCTTTTAAAGTTTTATAAAGTTTTCCTTCTTTGTAATCTAAAATAGACATTAACATCTCGCCTTCGTCAAACATTAGGTTTTTATCCATTGTTTCAACAATTTCGTCTGCAGTAAGACAAAATAAGTTGGTTGAAAAAATGAAAAGTAATGATATTAGTATAAATTTTTTCATAAAAACTCCTTGTTAAATTTTTTATTGCAAGGCTAAAGCCTTGCCCTACGATTTTTATAATTTTTATGCCTACGATTTTTATAATTTTTATGAAAATGTATTTATAATTTTTATGAAAATGTAGTGCAAACCTTCAGGTTTGCATAAATGTTGTACGGCTGCTACCAGAGATAGCACACCTCTGGCAGAAAGTCGTGCCCTACAAATATAAAACAATATTTAATTCGTAGGGCAAACCTTTAGGTTTGCGATATATTATGCAATGCTAAAGCGTTGCCCTACGAGTTCTACAAAGTCAATTTGTTCTCAAAGCATCTGCGATAACAAGTTTCACTGCACGCCTTGATGGAAAAAATGTTCCTAAATATGATGAAACTAAACCTAAAAATATACTTATAATAGCATCGCTAAAAGTAGGTCTTGAAATTATTTTAAATATAGGAATGTTAATTACTTCACTCATACCAGAATATTCTATACCCCAAAAGTATAAATAAAAGTTTGGTATACTACCTAAAATTATCCCTAAGATGCCACCTATAACACCTATTACTAAACCTTCATAGATAAAAAGTTTGAAAACTTCTGACTTGTAAAACCCTAAAGCACGAATTGTCCCTATTTCTTTTGTTCTTTCATAAAAGTTCATGTACATTGTTGCAACTATAGTAGAGATACTTATAAAAATAAGAATACCTAAAAATATTGCATAAAATATACTATCACCTTGTTCGTTTTCTAATAATGCTTGTCCGTAATACTCCCAAGATTTAATATCTAAGTTTTCATCTAAAATTTTTTTCAATTCTTGTTCTGTTTTTTTAACAACATTCATATTTTTTAAGAAAACAATTAGTTTGTTTACTGAATTTTCTGTATCGCATAAAAGATTCACATTATGTAGTGTGGTAAATATAGTGTTTTTGTCAAGTTTATGAAATCCTGTTTCATAAATTCCTACAACTGTTAAAGAAATAATATTTGGTGTGTTATAAATTGTTTGTGTTTGTAAGAAACACACATCACCAACTTTTAAATTAAAAAGTTCAGCAAGTTTCTTACCAATAACAACACCATCATTTGGTTTTTCTAAAAACCTACCTTCTTTTATACTTTGTGCAACAATATAAGAATTTTTTTCGTTTTCAGGTATGCAACCAATAATAGTTATTGGCATTTTTTCTTTTGTATTACTGAAAAAACCAAAAGTTATGATACGTGGTAAAACTTCAATAACTTCCGGCAACAAATTTATTTTTTGACAAACTTTAGTATAGTTTTTTATCAAATTTTTTTCTTTTATATAATCCTGATATTTTTTATCATCAAAAAATTTTGTGTGTATCTGTATATGACCTGATTCATATTTTATAAACGCTTCGCGCATCATATAAATATATGTCCCACGATAGTATCCTAAAAAGAAAAACAAAATGCCTACTGAAAACGTTACACTTAAAATGCTTAATATGCTACGTCGTTTTTGTCTTGATAGGTTCTTTATAGCAATTAATAAAAGTTTTATTTCTTTATACATACCCCAATGCCTGCCTTATTGAAATTTTTCTTATAACAAACAAAGGATATATTGCTGAAAATACAGGAACTAATGAGGAAAACAAAAATGGTAAGACTAAATAATCAATTTTTAATGAAGTATAAATTCTATCTTCAGCAATAAAAGTAACCATATCTTTTGAAGCTTCAGATATTGAGAACCCATATACTGAAAAATAATAAAGGATGCCAGCACCTAATAAAATACCTATTGTTGCACCTATTAAACCAATAACTAACATCTCAGTTAATATCATTATATTAACATCTTTTCTTGTAAAACCTAAGGATAAAAAACTGCCTATATCACGGATTCTATCCAACAAAGAAATTAAAACTGTATTCATTATTCCTACTATAGCTATAAGTAAAAATATCAAATATAAAATTAGATAAAAAATTTTGCCATATTCTACTGATAAAACAAGCGCGCCTAAAAGGTCTTTCCAACTTAAGTATTCAAGATTATATTTTTCTAAAATATTTGTGATTTTTTCTTTAAAACCAACTGCTTTGTTGAAATCGTCAAAAA
>CAZLOB010000079.1:0-5852 GCA_964561135.1 uncultured Elusimicrobia bacterium
CACTTTCAGGAAGTTGTATATATGTATCTGGCTCAGCTTTATCAAAATAAAATGTACATTCACCAAACAATGTCTGAACATTACCAGCACGGTCTTCAGCCCAAACTTGGATATAATAACTTACACCTGAAGTTAAGTAAGCATCTGTTAAACCAGTGTATGTCCAACCATATTCAGCATTACCATAGTCCGTAAGTGATGAAACATCTCTTGCACGTTCTGAATAAGATTTGTTAAATGCTGAAAAACCGTCCCACCAAAGACCAGTCGTGTTGTCTCTTATTGCGATTTTAACCTTTGTGTTATCTTCTATACCAACACCAACTGCTGAACCAGCTAAATCTTTTGCAGTACCTGTGATCTGTGTTAGACTGCTGTACGACTTTTTATCTTCAGGGAAGACAACTTTTGTTGTTGGTGGCGTCCTATCCCATTTGAAGTAAGATGTTGAGTATTCTGTTGCATAATTTGTTGCTTTATCTTTTGCACGCACTTCAACCCTATAAACTTTTCCTTCAGTCCATTTGTTTTCATCAAAGATATACTCCCAAGAAGTCCAATTTGCTGATGTTGTTAAAGCAACAAAAAATGCATCTTCAGGATTTGTAAATGTTATAAAATCATTTTGTGATGGCGACCAGTATTTGTTATCTATACTATCCCAAATCCTCAATTCAACCCAACCTACTTTACCAGGTGTTGTATCAGAAGCAGTACCTGAAATTGTAGCAAGTGTCCTTTTTGCTAATGGTGATGAAAATGTTCCACCTTCTTGTGGTTCTAAGAGTTTTGCTGATGGTGGAGTGATATCATAAGTAAACTGATGTGAAACAATAGTTGATGTATTTCTTGCAAGATCATAAACTTGTACTTCAACACGATATGTTTGTCCATTAATCCAAGTAGGTGTATCAACAGAAGTTACATACCAGCTGTCAGAAGCAAGTCCTAAAGCAACATTTTTCGTAGGTGTATACCATGCATTGTCTTTATCATCATTTGGTACATTGAAAAGTTTTGCTGTATTATTCCACCAATCACCAGTAGGTGGGTCAAGTTGTATCCTTATTCTTGCAGAATACAACTTTGAAGTATATGTTCCGCCAGCACCTGTAGGTGGTTGTTCAGCAGCAGTACCTGAGATAGTAGGTAGGTAATTATGATACTCAGAATCAGGTTTTATTATACTTATTTGTGCAGGTGTCTCATCATAGAAGAAGAAACTTGTTGCATATTCTGAAAGGTTACCTGCTAAATCGTATGTTCTTGCTTCAAGACGATATCTCTTACCATCAACAAGTGGTGGTGTTGTATACTGCCAAGTCTCAGCTCCTACGTAATGCCAAGAAGATATACCTATGGTCCACCCTGTTGTGTGCCAATATGAGCTTGATGCAACATCGAAAATTTGTATCTCTGTTTTTGATATACCGAACTCGTCATAAGCTGTCCCTGTAAGTATAGGTAAGTAATAATCAGGTTCAGTTGTGTTCGCTCCATAATATCTATCATTTACAGGTTTAACAATTACAACTTGTGGTCTTGTTATATCATATACAAATGTTATCGTTGAATATACTACTGACCAGTTACCAGCACGATCTTTCGCTTTTGCTACAACTTGGTATGTTGTACCATCTATAAGTCCTGATGTCTGGTATGTGAAGGATGTTGTAAACACACTTACAGAAGGTTTTGTCCAACTACCAACCAAACTCCACTCTGCCCCTGTCCAAGAGGAAATCTTTATCTCAACATCATCAAGACCAGAAAGGTCAGCATTTGCTGTCCCTAATATCACAGGCATAAAGTTCAAAATCGCGTTATCTTGTGGATATGTTATAGCAACTGTAGGCGGTGTGGTATCAAAAATAACTGTGAATTTAAGTGATACAGGTTCTATATTGTCCAATCTATCTTTTGCGAATGTATAGATATCATATTGCAGGTCTGAAATCCATAAAACAGGTTCTGTGTATTGCCAGTAAGTATATTCAGGGTTGGTTGGGTCAACAGGACTACACGGTCTATCTGAAACAGTTGTTGATGACCATGCTACACCAGTCCAGTAATATGTAGCATCAGGCCTAAGTTGTGCTATCCTTATCTTTATATTATCTGCAGGAGTTGTTGAGATACCAACATTATACAACCCTTCAGCTTGTGGCTGATCCTGTGCTGTACCTGAGATTACATCAATGGAATTCAAATATTGGTTTGATGGATATGTTACACTTGTCAACGGATAGTCAACATCGTAATAGAAAACACAAGATGAAATCCCTACTTCAAAATCTTCTTGCACATTTGTTGCTTTATCTATTGCTTTTGCTGTAACCACATATTTGTTTCCGCTTGTTTTTGCAGCATCAGGTAATGTATATGTCCATGATGACCCTTCAGCCCAGTAGTAAACTTTCTCACCTGGCGTTGTCGTTGTTGTAAGCCATACTGCTGTTAACTCCCACGAATCGCCATCCCAATACCTGTTTGTTGTTTCGTTGAAGATCATCAAATTAACAGTTACAACTTCGCCTGGCGATTTATCATACGCAGTCCCTGAAATTGTAACCAGTTGTGCTGATTTATAGAACCGTTGATGCACAGGCGCAGAAATTGTTGCTGTTGGTCGTGTTAGATCGTAAACAAACGAAACAGGTGTTATCCCAGCATCTTGTATATTTCCTGCAGTATCTTTTGCTCTTGCACGTACTTCATATCTATAATCACTCTGTAGTACAACCTCTGTTGAATACCATACACTCCAGTCAGTAACTAATGGTTTCGCATCAAACCATACAGGTGTTACAGAAACTAAATTAAATGTTGATGTTGATATGTTATACCACAAACCTGTATCTAACTCTCTAACCGCAAGTTCTACCTCTAATAACCTTCCAGCATCATAAGCAGTACCTGAGATAGTTGGTAAGAGATTATAATGTGCATTTGGGCTTGGTAGTGTAACAACGGCAACAGGTGAGGAAATATCAAAAGTGAACAAAACACCAATTTTTTCGTCCTCAATATTACCTGCGTTATCTATTGCTCGTATATAAGCTCTGTATTGGTATCCATCTTGTAGATAATCAACAGGTGTTGCCCAACCCCAAATGTTACCACTAATGTTTGTTCCACTATAGTACTGGATTGATACTAAATTGAATGTTGAAGCAGTAGCATTCCAATATTTACCCGATGCAACTTCTTGCAGTGCAAACTCAACCACTTGTATCCCAGCAGGCGAATCATAAGCAGTACCTGATATGATAGCAATTGTTTCTTTGTTATAATACGCATTTGCTTGTGGTAATATTAAAACAGATGTTGGTTTATCAATATCGTATGTGAACAACTTTGATGATACACCAACAACAAACACATCTTGTGATAACTGTGGTGTTGAGTAATCTTTTGCTTGTGAAACTATAAGGTAAGTTTTTGCATGTTGCCATTCTGGTAGTGCTGTTAGTTGCCAGTTATAATCAGGTTTAGTTCCTGTAACTACAGATGTTGAGTATACAGGTGTATCCTGCCAGGATAATGTATTTGCGTTCCAGTAACTTGCAGGATATGTTAAATCCTGTATCAGTATCCCAACTTCTTTTACTCCTGAAGTTAAATCATATGCTGTACCTGTAATCATAGTTAATGAACTTTCATAAGGCTGGTCAGGATCTATAATACCCGATGTTGGTGATGAGTAATCAATCCAGAAGGTCTTTGGTCCTCCACCAGGCAAATCTTCAACCCAGCCTGCGTTATCCTGTGCCTGTGTCTGTATATAGTATGATGTGTTATCAAGTAACCCTGCTGGAATAGGTAATGACCACGGGTTAACACCGCTTGCAGGGTTAAGTACTAACGCAGTCTCTGTAAAATCACCGGTTATCGCACTATAATATCGTCCGTCTGATAACCGTTGTACCGCTACCCTAACAATCGCTACGCCACTACCACCAGGATCCGTACTCGTGCCTGAAACTAATGACAGCTCTGAACGATACAACTCCGCAGGATGTGTAACAACAGAAACAGGTTTTTCAGTATCATAAAGGAATGTTCTTGTTGAATATACATTATCGTAATTTGTTGCTTTATCTTTTGACCTCGCATTAATCTCATAGTTTCTGCCACTTACAAATGATACACCTGTAGCAAACCATATGCTGTATGCAGGTGTAACCGTTGTTATAGGAACAAACCATGCTTGTTCTGCTGAGATAAAGTTAAACGCTGGCGGTGACAGTGTCACATCCCAATACGCACCCGAAAGAACATCTTTAATACGTATCTCAACAAAATCAATCTCGCCTAACGAGTTTGAGTCAGCAGAAGTCCCAGATATAGTAGGTAACGAAGTAACAAATATCTCGCTTGAGGTAGGTTTGGTTATCTCAGTTATTGGCAGTTGCGTATCAAACACAAACTCTTTCGCTTCTATTGACGACACATTCCTTGCTTTATCTATAGATTGCACCTCTATACGATATCTCCTATTAGATACCCATGTCGGAGTATCAACTCCTGTAATATACCAATCGTCAGAAATCTCGCCTTCAACTATACCACTTGCATCATACCATGCACCTTCTTTGTTATCATCTAATATATCAAAAGCTTTTGTAACATTGTTCCACCAATTACCTGTTGGCGGGTTCTCCTGTATCCTTATTCTAACTGTGTACAACTTTGACTCATAAGGACCAACACTGTCGTTATCCCAAGATGTTCCTGAAACAGTAGGTAAACTGTTATGGAACGCTGAGTCAGGTTTAATTATTGCAACCAATGGCGATGTAGCATCATAGAAGAAATAAGTGGTCGTCATAACTGAGAGGTTACCTGCTAAATCATACGCTTGAACATTCAAACAATATCTGTTACCATCAGTCAAAGTAGGTACACCTGTTGACCATAAAACACCAGATAAACTTGTAACAGCCCAAGTGGATACTGACTGCCAAGTGTTTGTGTAGTAAGAATAATAGCTTGCAGATTGGACATCAAACAATCTAACCTCTACTCTTTGAGTACCAAAAGCATCAGTTATTTGTCCATTGAAAGAGTCAAGATAAAAATCAGCTTCCGTTGTGTTAACACCATAGAACCTCTCAACAACAGGTTTGTTAATTGTCACAACAGGCGGTGTTATATCATACACAAATGTTATCGTTGAATATACTACTGACCAGTTACCAGCACGATCTTTCGCTTTTGCTACAACTTGGTATGTTGTACCATCTATAAGACCTGATGTCTGGTATGTGAATGATGTTGTAAACACGCTCACAGAAGGTTTACTCCAACTACCAA
This sequence comes from uncultured Elusimicrobia bacterium, assembly GCA_964561135.1. Lineage (GTDB taxonomy): Bacteria > Elusimicrobiota > Endomicrobiia > DTEH01 > DTEH01 > JANXDG01. Next base: position 5,317 of record CAZLOB010000079.1, read on the forward strand.
CTAAACTCCAACCTGTACCTGTCCAAGATGAAAGCCTTATCTCAACATCATCAAGACCTGCAAGATCAGCATTCGCTGTCCCTGATATCACAGGCATAAAGTTCAAAATCGCGTTATTTTGTGGATATGTTATAGCAACACTTGGCGGTGTGGTATCAAAAATAATTGTAAACACCTCAGGTGTACCTTCATTACCTAAATCATCCACAGCCCAGTGTTTTATCTCATATTGTCTGTCAGAAATCCAATATCCTACAACACCTGTATACCACCAAGTTGACCAGTCAGCAGTACCTGACGCTGTAAGCGTAGTAACATCTACACCCCATACACCACCGCCTTGATAATACTTGTCCTCAGTTACATTTCTTATAACCAACTTTACTTTCCCTGCACCACTTATACCAACATAATATGTTTGTGTAGCATCAGTTGCTGTCCCTGAGATGTTATCTAAAGTGTTAAGATATTGTTGTGATGGTAATGTGAGAACTGTTTGTGGTGGTTGTGTATCGTAAATAAACTGAACTGATGAA
>CAZLOB010000080.1:0-8415 GCA_964561135.1 uncultured Elusimicrobia bacterium
AATTTATAGAGAAGTTTAATCTTGATGATGTAGAGAAAATAACTGGTGTCAATGTAGATAAATTAAAAGAAGTTGCTTATATTTATTCAAAATCAAAAGCAGCTGTTATCCTTTGGTCAATGGGGATCACACAACATACAACAGGGACAGAGAATATTTTTGCGTTGTCCAATCTTGCACTTTTGACAGGACAAATTGGTAAAAAAGGTGCTGGTCTTTGTCCGTTAAGAGGACAAAATAATGTCCAAGGTGCATGTGATATGGGAGCTTTGCCATCAGTTTATCCTGGATACTTCCCTGTTGAAAACGAAGATACAATAGAATACTTTAAAAAGAAATGGCAAGTTGATAAACTTCCTAACAAAAATGGTTTGACAGTTGTTGAAATTTTTGATAGTATTTTAGAAGGGAAAGTAAAATTTCTTTACATAATGGGAGAAAATCCTCTTGTTTCAGATCCTGATATAAAACATATAGAGGAAGCACTTAAAAAAATTGACTTTCTTGTTGTGCAAGATATATTTTTGACAGAGACGGCGAAATACGCAGATATTGTGTTGCCAGCAAGGTGTTCTTTTGAGAAAGAAGGGACTTTTACAAACACTGAACGAAGAGTACAAAAAATATCAAAATGTGTTGAAGCACCTGTTGAGACAAAAGATGATTGGGAAATAATAAATTTACTTGCGAAAAAACTTGGATATGGTTTTAGCTACAACAACGTATGGGATATATTAACAGAAATAAACGATGTTGTCCCACAATATAAAGGTATAACACCTCAAAGAGTAAAAAATGACGAAAAACTTCAATGGCCATGTCCACAAGAAAACCATCCTGGTACTGAAACACTTCATACAACTGAGTTTAAAACAAAATCAAAAAAAGGTAAATTTATACCAGTGGAGTTTAAACCTCCCTATGAACTACCAAATAAAGATTTTCCTTTTATTCTTACAACTGGAAGAATAAGAGAACATTATCATACAAGAACAATGACAGCTAGAAACAAAGGTATAGTTGAGATAGTTGGCGAAGATTTTTGTTTAATAAATCCTGAAGATGCTAAAAAGTTAGGATTAAAAGATAACGATTATGTTAAAATTTCTTCACGAAGAGCTGAATTAAAAATTAAAGTCAAACTTTCAGATAGTATCAAAAAAGGTGTAGTGTTTGTTCCTTTTCATTTCTATGCGAACCTTTTAACTCATAAAGAAAAACTTGATCCATATTCAAAAATACCTGAGTTTAAAGTCTGTGCTTGTAATATAAAAAAATGTATGGAATAATCCTTGCAAAAACACAAAAAAGTAAACGTCTCGGTAAGATAAAGGCGTTTATAAAAATAGACGGTGTTTTTTTAATACAAAGAATGATTAATGAAATACATGATTGTTTTGAAAAAATAATAATTGTTACAACAGATATTAGCAAGTTTAAAAATATTAAAAATGCTGAGGTATGTTTGGATAAATATAATATAGGACCATTAGGGGGAATTTTAACAGGTCTTACTTTTTCTCCACATCAATACAACTTTGTATTTGCTTGTGATTATCCTTTTATTAAAAAAATTGTTGTTGAATATATGAAGTCAGTTGAAAAAAATTATGATATACTTGTTCCTAAAAAAGGAGAGATTGTCCATCCATTGTTTGCAATCTATTCAAAAAATGTGTGTCCTATAATCCAACAAAAAGTAAAAGAAAAAAAATATAAAGTAACTGAGTTGGTAAATAGTGTCAACACAAGATATGTTGAAGATATAGAAAATTTTGACTTTGTTTTTTTTAATCTTAATACAAAAGAAAACTTTAAACTGTTGAAAAGTTACTATAAAAGTAGTATAAGTTTTTTGAAAAACTAATTTAAGGAGAAAAATTTAATGATAAAAGTAAAACTTGTTGATTTATTGTTTGACGAAATTTCACAGATGGGCATAATTTTGTTAGGTGAAGAAAAACCGCAAGAAGGTTCTAAAATAAAAGTTGTCCCAATATGGATTGGTATGTTTGAAGCTCAAGCAATTATGTTTAAACTACAAAATCTGTCTTTCCCAAGACCACTTACTCATGATCTTTTAAAAAATTGTATTGAACATCTTAATGCTAAAGTTGAATATGTAGCGATTACAAAAATAGAAAATAATACTTATTATGCTGAGATACATTTGTTACAAGATGATAAGAAAATCGTTATTGACAGTAGACCTTCAGACGCAGTTGCTTTAGCAATTCGTGTTGACGCACCTATTTATTTAGCTGAAGAACTTATGCTTCATGCAAGTGTTGATAAAGAAGAATTTATAAAAGAACACAAAGAAAAGTTGTTACTTAAACTTTTGGAACTTGCAGAATCTGAAGAAGAAAAAAAATTAAAACATTAATTCTAATAACTTTGTTTTAAAAAGCAATGATAAACTTAGATTTAATAAAGTCTTTATCAATAAAAAATGACAAAAAGATTGTTTTTGTTATAATAGATGGTTTAGGTGGTGCAGTAGATCCTTCTGTAGGAAGAACAGAACTTGATGTTGCAAACCATCCGAATTTGGATAATTTAGCAAAAGAATCATTATGTGGTCTTGCGATACCTGTAGATTATGGTATTACACCTGGTAGTGGTCCCGGACATTTAGCTTTGTTTGGCTATGATCCTATAAAATATATGATAGGTCGTGGTATACTTGAAGTTTTAGGTCTTGGTATGGAGTTAGGACCAAACGATTTAGCTTTCCGAGGAAATTTTGCAACAATTAGTAATGACGATATTGTGATAGATCGTCGTGCTGGACGTATACCAACTGAGGAAACTATTAGGTTGATTAAAAAAATACAAAATAGTATCAAAAAAATTGATGATGTTGAAATTATCCTTAAAGCAGGTAAAGAACATAGGTTTGCAGGTGTATTTAGACATAGCAAACTTGTGGAAGATATTACCGAGAATGATCCACATAAAGAAGGCAATAAACCACACGAAATACTTCCAACAATAAATACTGAAGAAGCTTTATTTACTGCATCTGTTGTAAACAAATTTATTTTGCAAGTAAAAGAATTGCTTAAAGATGAACCAAAGGCAAATTATGTCTTACTTAGAGGTTTTGCAAAATATCCTAATATACCAAAAATGCAAGAAGTTTATAAACTTACCCCTGTTGCAATCGCTGTATATCCAATGTATAAAGGTATAGCGAAAGTTGTTGGTATGGAAGTTGTTGACGGTTGTGAAACTATAGAAGATGAATTTAACAAATTACAAGAATTTTTCTTTAAACCCTATGATTTTTATTATCTTCATATAAAAGACACGGATAAACTTGGGGAAGATGGTAATTTTGAAGGCAAAGTTAAAAAGATAGAAGAAATAGATAAGTTTATACCTAAAGTCTTGTCATTACAACCAGATGTTCTTGTTATAACTGGAGATCATTCAACACCTGCTATCACAAAAGGTCATTCATGGCATCCTGTCCCTATACTTATTTGGTCGAAAAACATACCTGCTTGTGTGAAAAATAATGTAAATAGATTTACTGAAGAAGAGTTTTCTCGGGGTATGTTAGGACATATCTATATGACAAAAATTATTCTTTTAGCAATGGCATACTCGTCTAAACTTGATAAATACGGAGCATAAAAGTTTGAACGGCGCAATCTTTAATTTTAGTCCTTCGTTAAAAGGTAGTTCTTCTTTTATAACTAGTTATATATACGAACAATTATTATCAAATAAAATTCGTGTTGAGGTTATAAATGTGTGTAAATTTAAAATTTTACCTTGTAACGATTGCAGCAATTATTGTTTTAGATATGGCAGATGTAAGATTAAAGATGACGAAATGTATAAAATTTATGAAATTTTGATAAAAAAAGAATTTTTTATTTTTGTGACACCAGTATATTTTTATCATCTACCCGGCTATGCAAAAATTATGATAGACCGTTGTCAACCCTACTGGGTTAGGAAATATGTTTTAAAAATTTTCGATATTGATAAAAAATTAGGTTTTCTTGTTTGTATTGGTGCAACAAAGGGCAAAAGATTGTTTTCAGGTATAAACTTGACAATAAAATATTTTTTTGATATTTTTAACATTCAGTTTGACAAAAAAAATAATTTGTATCTACGCAATATAGAAACAAAAGAAGATATTGATAAAAAAATCATAGATGGTTATATTTATAACTTGTTTAAATTGATTAAAGTTTAATAAGGTGATATGTAGGCAATAATAAGGGAGGTGTTATGTCAAAAAAACAAACAAAAACTGTTAAAAAACCAAAATATGAAATTACCATTGACCATCCAAAAGATGGTGAAGTTATTACACATAAAGTACATTATGCAGTACGAATCGGTACACCGAACAACGGTGTTGTTGAACTTTCTATTGACGGATCTGAGTTTCACAGATGTCGACATTCAGTAGGATATTGGTGGTACGACTGGTACAACCTCCCTGTAGGTAAACATGTCTTAGTTGCAAGACTAGTTGATCCACAAAAAAACCGTACTTTAAAGAAATCACAACCTGTGAAATGTATTGTTAAATAAATTTGATAATGAAACTTTTAGAATGTAAGATACAGTTTTTAGATGGTAAAAATGTTGAGTGTGTATCATTAGAACAGATGTTGAAGACTGTTTTTAAAGAAAAAAAACATAATCGGATACCGGTCTCGTTTGAACTTTCTGCTATTGATGAAGACGGTATAGTTTATCGCACTAAATTAAATTTTGTAGAATTTTCAGCTGAACAACGAGTAGTTGATAAAAAAATACTTTCTCAACTTGCACAACAAAAATTGCTTGGCCAAATTTTAGTAGAAGAAAAAATTATTACTAAAGAACAACTTGAAGAAGCTGTTGAAATACAAACAAAATATAAAGAGAAACTTGGTGAAATATTAGTTAAATTTGGATATTGTACGCCACAACAAATCCTTCTTGCATTAGCTAAACAAATCGGTGTTGAAATAGACCCGAACTTTTTTAAAAAAAAAGAGAAATAACTTTCGCAACTTTTATGGGAGTGTCGGTTAATTGGCAAACCACCGGTCTCCAAAACCGGGACTGCAGGTTCGAGTCCTGCCACTCCCGTTGAAGATTTTTGTTAATAAGGAGATAGTTATGGCTGATAGAATAATTTATGTATTACAATGTACTCAGTGTAAAAACAAAAATTATTATTTTGCATCAAACAAGAAAAAAGAACTTAAAATTGAACTTAATAAATTTTGTAAAAAATGCAAGAAACATACTTTACATAAGTTTGTAAAAGGATAAGATCTAGCCAGTTTCTAAATACGGGTTACATATGTAGATAATGGAAAGATAAATAAAAACAAAAGTGAAGGGGGATTGAATATGCTCTACCAAATATTACAACAAATGCCGATATTAGGTATAACAATTATAGGAGGTATAATTGGACTCATTTTTGTTTGGTATCTAAGTAGGAAAGTTTTGTTAGCTGATCCTGGAAATGAACAAATGCGAACCATTGCATCATTGGTTCGTAGAGGAGCAATAGCGTTCCTCACAAGAGAGTATAAAACGGTATTTTATTTTATAGTTTTATTATTCATTATAATTTTCTTTGGCATTGCTAAGAAAACAGCAATAGCATTCCTTGTCGGTGCTTTTTGTTCTATGTTAGCAGGTATTATCGGGATGAACATTTCAACACTTTCCTCTTCTCGTACAGCTGAAAAATGTAAGTTATCTTTTAATGAAGCGTTGGATATTGCATTTCCGGGTGGTGCAGTGATGGGATTGTCTGTGGTAAGTTTAGGTCTTTTTGGGTTGGGGGTAGTTTATTTAGCATTTATTTGGTATCTTATACAAACAGGTTCTAGTTTAGAACAAGCAATTTATGAAGCAACTGCTATGATTGTAGGGTTTTCAATGGGTGCAAGTTCTATAGCATTGTTTGCTCGTGTAGGCGGTGGAATTTATACAAAAGCAGCTGATGTTGGTGCTGACCTTGTAGGAAAAGTTGAGAAAGGTATACCTGAAGACGATCCAAGAAACCCAGCTGTTATCGCTGACAATGTTGGTGACATGGTAGGCGATTGTGCAGGCATGGGGGCAGATTTGTTTGAATCTTATATAGGTGCAATTATTTCCGGATTAGTTATTGCAATTTTTAATCTTAATAATCCAAAAGCTGCAATGTTATGTCTATTACTTTCAGTTGCTGGTATTTTAGCATCAATAATTGGAGTGTTTTTTGTAAGAACAAAGACAGAGCAAGACCCACAAGTTGTTCTTAATAAAGGATTAATTGCATCAGTAGTTTTTTATATTTTATTTTCATTAGTAATAATAATTGGCTGGTATAAAGACATAAATGCGTTTTGGCCTGTTTTATGTGGGTTAATAGCAGGAATGTTGGTTGGGTTTGTTGCACAGTATTATACCTCAGGAAAAGTAGTAAAAAATATAGCAGAACAAGCTAAAACTGGCCCCGCTACTGTTATTATTGAAGGTACTGCTGTTGGCATGTTGTCAACAGTTTTACCTTTAGTTGCAATAGCAATAGCTACAATTGTAGCATACAAACTACAAGGTGTATTTGGAATAACATTAGCTGCTATAGGTATGCTTGCTCTTACCGGGACAACAGTTGCAATAGATGCATACGGACCTATTGCTGATAATGCTGCAGGTATAGCAGAAATGGCTCATATGGGTCAAGAAGTTCGCCGTAGGGCAGAACGTCTTGATGCTGTAGGTAACACAACAGCTGCTGTAGGGAAAGGGTTTGCAATAGGTTCTGCTGCACTTACTGCGTTAGCATTGTTTTCTGCATACGCAGAAACCGTAGGATTAGGTATTTCAGGACTTAACATTTTAGATGCGAAAGTTGTCGCTGGAATGTTTATTGGATGTATTATGCCGTTTTTTTTAATTTCAAAAACTTTACAAGCAGTAGGTCGTGCTGCATACTCTATCGTGGAAGAGGTTAGAAGACAGTTTAGAGAAATACCAGGACTTTTAGAAGGTAAAGCATTACCTGATTCTGCTAAATGTGTTGATATTACCACACAAGCTGCATTAAAGAAAATGCTTCTACCTGGACTTTCAGCAATCATAGTTCCTATAATTATAGGTATTTTATTAGGAAAAGAATCTTTAGGTGGGTTTCTTGCAGGTTCACTTATTACAGGTGTTCCTTTGGCGATATATCTTGCGAATGCAGGTGGTGCATGGGATAACGCTAAAAAATATATTGAAGAAGGTAATCTAGGTGGTAAAGGTTCTGACCCACATAAAGCTTCTGTTGTAGGAGATACAGTAGGTGACCCGTTTAAAGACACATCTGGACCATCTTTAAACATTTTGTTAAAACTTATGTCAGTTGTATCACTTGTTTTTGGTAGTACATTGATTTATCTTCATGAACAAATTGTTAGACTACTTCCATTTTTAAAATAAAAAAAGAATTAATTAGAAAACATTTTAAACGCAGTCTATTTTAGGAAGAAATTTAAAATGGAGGAAGAATTTATGAATCTTGTAATTTTTTCCGGAAATTTAGCAAAAGATGCGAAAATTGTTATAACTTCTACTGGGAAACAATTTTGTGTAACAACTTTAGCGATAAGAGAAGACCTACGGCCTGAAGGGAAACCAGCAGTTTTCGTTGATATTATCATTTGGGGTGAAAGAGCAGTAAAACTTGCAAAATATCTCACAAAAGGAAAGGCAATATCTGTAACAGGAAGGTTAGAGCTGATAAAAACACAAAGTAATAATACAGTTTATATAACCCCCCGTGTTGTGGTTAACAAGTTAGAATTTTTGGGAAGGAAAAACATTGAATCTGTTACTGCTGCTGAAGATGTAAAAGAAGAAGTATCTGTTGAGGATACACAAACAACAGAGTTTGCATCTGAGGAAGAAGTTCCATTTTAATTTATAAATAAATGGAGGATAAAATCTATGAACAATGTAAAACTCACAATATTTCTTATGTGTATCCTAACAATTTTTTCCTGTGGTCCTAAACAACCACCATCAGTAAGAAAAGAAGTTGAAAAAGAGTATGAAGAAGCAACACCGTTTGTTCAACTGCCTGAAGAAGTAACTGGTGAGATAGTTACAGGTATAGGTTTTTCTGAGAAACGTGCAAACTTAGCGTTAGCAAGAGAAGCTGCAATAACATCAGCAGTAGCAGATCTTGCAAGAAAAGTTGAAGCAAAAGTAGAAGCTGTATGGAAACGTACAATGGCTGACTGGGCTGAATATAAAAAAGAAGATGTCGATGAAGCAATGTCTGTCGAAGAAATGAAGAACATGACAAAAGTTATTATTGATACAGAACTCAAAGGTCCTTGGCTTTTACAAGAAAAAATTCATAAACCAACTGGTAGATATTGGGTACGTATACTTTTGTCTGGTTCA
>CAZLOB010000081.1:0-49313 GCA_964561135.1 uncultured Elusimicrobia bacterium
GAAGTTATGATTTACGATGTGCTTGATAAACAAGTTCATATTGATGGTAAACTGCCATACTATTTGAACAAAAAAGCAAAGTTCATCCAAGCAGATATAAGGGATTATAAAAACCTTAGAAAGACAATTTTGGATAACAAAATTGAAATTATTTACCATTTTGCATCAAAAGTTGGTGTTGGACAATCACAGTATCAAATAAAAGAATACATGGATGTTAATGTTGGTGGAACAAGTAACCTTTTAGATGTTTTAGTTAATTATAAAACAAATGTTAAAAAACTAATTGTTGCGTCGTCAATGTCAACATATGGCGAAGGAGTTTATTTTTGTAAAAAATGTGATTATTATTTTCAGCCTGAGTTAAGAACGGAAGAACAACTTAATAAAAACATATGGGAGATTTTTTGTCCAAAATGTAATAATGTAGCTGAACCAAAACCTACGCCTGAAAGTGCAAGACAACTTTGTCATTCAATCTATGCGTTGTCAAAAAAAGTGCAAGAAGAGATGTGTTTAATAATTGGAAAGACTTATAAAATACCAACAGTTGCACTAAGATTTTTTAATGTTTATGGCCCAAGGCAATCTTTATCAAATCCTTACACAGGTGTTGCCGCAATATTTATGTCAAGAATAAAAAATAACAAACCACCAGTAATTTTTGAAGATGGCTTACAAACAAGAGATTTTATATATGTTTCAGATGTTGTGCAATCCTGTATTTTAGCGTTGGATAAAAAAGCAGATTATCAAGTTTATAATGTCGGCTGTGGGAAACCAATAAAAATTTTAGATGTTGCAAAAACTATCGCTAAGGTATATAACAAAAAAATTGAACCTGAAATAAGAAATAAATATCGTAAAGGAGATATACGCCATTGTTTCGCAGATATTAAAAAAATAGAAAAAGAGTTAGGGTTCAAACCAAAAATAAGTTTTTATGAAGGAATAAAAAAACTTGTTAACTGGTCAAAAACTATTGTCGCAAAAGATTTTTATGAAAAAGCAGAAAAAGAGTTAGAAGAAAAGGGACTTATATGATGAAAGTATATCATTATAGGAGGTGTTGCAGCATAAATTTTTGGCAAGCCAGGAATGACTTTAGATGTTGATGTTGTTATAATACTAAAAAATAAAATAGAACAACTGTTGGAAGAAATGCAAAAAGAAGGTTTTTAGAAACTTACAAAAAGTCAATACAAACGTCTTTTAAAAAATTTTCCTGTAAAAATTTTTCACAACAGTGGTTTATCTTTATGAAAGTAAAATTAGTTTAACAAAAAGATGGAAAGAAGTTCTTAAATGGGTATGAAAGTAATAATAACAGGTGGTTGTGGATTTATAGGGACAAATGTTGTATTGTTTCATTTAAGAAAAAAACATAAAGTTGTTATAATTGACAATTTATCTCGTCGTGGGACAGAAGTAAATTTAGCGTTATTAAGACGCTATGCTAATTTAAAATTTTATAAAGTTGATATAAGAGACAAAGAAAAAATTAGCAAAGTTTTTTCACAAAACAAAGATGCTGATATAGTTTATCATTTAGCAGCACAGGTTGCAGTGACAATATCTGTTTTAAATCCGTATGAAGATTTTGAAATAAATGTTTTAGGAACATTAAATGTTTTAGAAGCGGCAAGAAAATATTTACCAAAAACATTCTTTATTTTTTCTTCAACAAACAAAGTTTATGGCGGTATGGAGAATATAAAGATAGTAGAAAAAAATGGTAAATATTTTGCTTTAGATTACCCTAATGGTATTGATGAAGACTTTAATTTAGACTTTCATTCACCTTATGGTTGTTCAAAAGGTGCAGCTGACCAGTATGTAAGAGATTATTCAAGAATTTATGGTTTAGATACAGTGGTATTTCGTCAATCGTGTATTTATGGTCCAAACCAGTTTGGTATAGAAGATCAAGGTTGGGTTGCATATTTTTGTATACAAGCATTGTTGGATAAAGAAATAACAATATATGGTGACGGCAAACAAGTAAGAGATGTTTTGTATATTGACGATTTGATAGATGCTTTTTGGCTTTCATATAAAAATAGAAAAAAAGTGAAAGGTGAAATTTTTAATATAGGTGGTGGTCCTGAAAACCAAGTTGGTATTTTAGAGTTTATAAAATATTTAGAAAAAAAACTTAGCAAACCTATTAAATACAAATTTTCTGATTGGCGTCCCGGCGACCAAAAATATTTTGTTTCGAATAATTCTAAACTATATAAATACCTAAAATGGAAACCCAAGGTGACAATGTATGATGGTGTTAATAGACTTTTAGATTGGATAATAAAGAATAAAAAAATAATATCTTTGTTTTATTAATGTTATGAGATTAAAAACGATGCAAAAAATCGATCGTGTTGTCGGTCCTGTAATTTGCAGTTTTTTAACATTCTTTGATAAAATTTTTTCACTTTTTTCTTCTAATAGAGATAATAAAAATATTGTCAAAAAAATACTTTTGATAAAGTTTTGGGGTATGGGAAGCATTATTCTTGTAATGCCCGCAATAAAAAAGATAAAAGAATTTTATCCACACGGTGAAATTCATTTTTTGACTTTAAGTAGAAACAAAGAACTTTTGGAATCTTATGCTAATATAATATCAAAGAAACATCTTTTGAATATAGATACAAATTTTACGCAAGTTATAATAAACATATTGAAACTTCTATTTAAACTTCGGAAAGAAGAGTTTGAAGTAATTGTAGATTTAGAATTTTTTACAAGTTTTTCAGCAATAGTTACTTATCTTATTCATGCAAAAGTTCGTGCTGGATTTTTTGCTTGGGAGGCGTGGCGAGGATTTTTACATAATGTTACGGTTCCGTTTAATCGTTATTGGCATGTGAAAAAAAATTTTGAAAATTTAATTTTTAGAACTATTGGTATAGAAAATACTGAAGATTTACCTTTAGAACCGCCACAAGTTTGTTTTTCTTTGCTGAGCCAAGATAATCAAATGCTATCTGAAGAAATAAAAAATTTGATTAACAAAGATTACATCTGTGTGAACGTTAACACTGGCGAGTTAGCTTTAGAACGTCGTTGGCCAAAGGAAAATTATATAAATTTATGTAAAAAAATTTTGCAAAAATATGATGTAATTTTAGTTTTTATTGGTTCCAAATCAGAAAGAGAATATGTTGAAAGTGTAATTAAAGAGATAAATGAAAAAAATAAAATAAAAAATTTAGCAGGTAAGACAAATTTTTCTTGTTTGGTTCAACTTCTTAAAGATTCAAAACTATTGATAACAAATGATAGTGGTCCTTTACATCTTGCTGCTGCTTTAAATGTTCCTACACTTTCTTTTTTTGGTCCAGAGACACCAGTTTTATATGGTCCTTTAGGAGATAATCATGTTTTATTTTTTAAAAATATAGATTGTAGCCCATGTATTAATGTTCATACAGGAAAAATTGTTAAATGTATTAAAAAACGTCCCGAATGTATGACAAGAATTACTGTAGAGGAAGTTTTTAAAAAATTTGAGGAACATTATGGAGAAAAATTTAAACGAATTGGTCCCTGAATATAATTCAAAAATATGGTTTATAAGGGAGTACTTCTTCGATCGTATAAAATATGCTATTAAATTGTCAGAAGTTAAACCCAATTGCAGAATATGTGATATTGGTTGTGGCAATGGAATTTTGATTAAAGAAATGGTTAAACAGTTGGATAACATTTTATGTTATGGAGTTGATGTTAACCCAAAAATTAAAGAACTTTCTATACCAAATGCAACTTTTGAGATTGTTGACATAGAAAAAGAAAAATTACCATTTGCATCTAAATTTTTTGATATTGTTTATGCTATTGATGTATTAGAACATATAAAAGATCTTTCAAACCCTATTGATGAGATTTATAGAGTATTAAAATCTGGTGGTATTTTAGTAGTATGTGGTCCTATGGAGTCATTATTTTATAAATTGTGTAGATTCCTCATAAAAGGTACATTTTCATCAAAAGAAGGGCCTGCTTCTGGAGAGCATTTTTTAAATATTTTAAAAATTCACAAGTATATTTTAAATACAAAAAAATTTATAAAAGAAAAGATTATTTTTTTACCAAAAGAATTACCAAAAGCTTTTGCTGGTGTGTGGATAATAAAATATAGAAAAAAATGAAAAGATGTACATTAATTTTTCTTTTAGCTTTAACAGTAAGAATCAGTTTTCTAATATTAGCTCCTGCCAGACCTCTTTATCTTGACGATGCAATATCTTGGGATTCTGTTGCTTGGAATTTTTTAAATGGAAGAGGTTTTACAGAAATAGATGGTAAACCAACTTCTCTCCGTCCGCCAATATATCCAATTTTTTTAGCTGGTATTTATTTTCTATTTAATAGAAATTATTTTTTTGTATATTTAATTCAATCAATTTTAGGTGCATTAAGCTGTGTTTTAATCTTTTTATTGGCTAACAAATTTTTTGATGAAAATAAGTCTTTTTTAGTAAGTTTAGGTTGTGTTTTTTGGCCACCATTAATAGTTTATACTGGTATAATAGCAACTGAGACTTTATACATTTTTCTGTTATTATTATTTTTTAATTTATTATATTATTTGCGTGTTGAGTTTACTAATAAATATGTTATTTTAGGTATTTTATTAGGCATTATTAATCTTACACGTTCAACAATAGTTTTTTATCCTATTTTTTTAGTTATATTTATGTTGTTAACAAATAAAAAAGATATTCCTAAAATTTTACTTATGTTTGGGATAAGTTTGGTCTGTATAAGTCCTTGGACGATAAGAAATTATGTTGTATTTAAAAGATTCCTTTTAATAAACACAGCTGCTGGAGAACTTTTTTGGTCTGGGACATATATACCATGGGATGGCATTTGTAAACATGGTAGAGATGAAAATTTTTATAAGTTGTTCAACTTAGAAAATCCAGTTGACAACGATAGGAAAATGTTTATTGAAGGGTTGAAAAATATAAAGAAAAATCCAATAGGATTTTTGAAACTTAGTGTTAAAAAATTTTTTAGATTTTGGTTTAAGCCTGTTGGTCAAGAACTTACTTATAAAAAATATAAATTGTTAGGAATATTGTTGTATATACCTCACGGATTGTTGGTGATACTGTGTTGGTTTTATTTAATAAAGTTTTACAAAAAAGAGTTTTTTTATATTGTTGTTTTGTTTGTTTATTTTACTGTTATGCATAATTTGCTTGCTCCTATTCCTAGATATAGATTACCTATTGAACCTTTTGTTGTAATGTTTGCTATTGCTTGTTTGGTTGAGATTTTTAGATTAAGTATAATTTATGATAAAAAAATTTTTTAATAATAGATTTGAAGTATTAATGGTTTTATTCGCTTTAATAATTAGAGTGATTGGACTTGATTACGGGTTACCATATATCTATAATACTGACGAATATAAAGTAGTAAATTATGCATTAAAATTTGGTAGTGGTGATTTAAATCCAAAATTTTTTGAGTATCCAAGTTTGTATCTTTATTTTATGTTTTTTGTCTATGGAATTATTTTCATCATGGGGAAACTTTTTGGGATCTTTAAAGATACTGCAGATTTTGCAATATTGTATTTCAGAGATCCTACAATTTTTTATATTTCAGCAAGGTTTTTTTCAGTTTTATTTGGTGTTTTAAATGTTATTTTAATTGGTGTACTTGCAAAAAAATTATTTGGCAGAAGAGTGGCTGTCTTAAGTATGATACTGTTTTCTGTTATTCCATATATTGTAGAATATTGTAAAATAGCAAAAATAGAAATGTCATATTTATTTGTGTCATTATTATTTTTGTTAGTTATAATTAAATTGATAGAAACAAAACAAGAGAAGTATTTTTATTATAGTGGCATATTGTTAGGTTTAGGAACTTCATTGAAATATATTCCGGTGATTTTATTTTTTATTATTTTTTATGCAAATTGGATTTGCTTTAAAAAATTTTTTGATAAAAAAATTGTTATTGTTTTTTTATTATTTTTTATTTTTTTTGTTATAGGCACTCCTTTCTCTATTTTGGATTTTTCAACTTTTCTAAAAGATATAAAAGCGTTGGTATCACCTACTATTAGTGAGTTTAAAAATCCTTTTTATTTAAGACTGTTTATGACATTTCAGACATATTTATTTGTTGGGTCAGAAATATTTAAAATTCCTTTTTTAGGAATTTTATGTTATATTGGATTTTTTATGTGTATAGTAAATTTTTTAAAAGAAAAAAATCCGAGCTATTTTTTAGTCCTTTATCCAATAGTGGCAAATTTTTTTATAGTTGCTCGTCATTTTGTTGTAATGAAACATTTTATATTTTTGTCTATTCCATTTTTTATTATTTGTGGAGCTTATATATTAGATAAAGTATATACATCCAGTAAGATTTTATTTTATATATTGTTTATTGTTATTTTTCTTCCATCGTTTCTAGAAAGTGTTTTAATTAATTATAAATATTCTCAAGTTGATACAAGAACTATTGCGTTGGAATGGATTGAAAAAAATATTCCTTACGGGACAAAGATTTTAATAGATAGGTATCCAAACTCACCACCACTTAAAATGACAAAAAAGCAACTTGAAAAGTTATACAAAAAAGCAGTTGAGTTAAATCATTATAAAAAAGAATATTTTTATTGGCAACTTAAAGCACATCCTGGCGAACATTATGGATATGAAATATATGAGGTTTATCATCCACCACATGAAATCGGTACTATTAAACATCAAGTTGAAGAAGCACAAAAAGTAAGAGAACTTGTTGATGTTTCAGTAGGGATTGATGAAATAAAAAAGTTAGGAATAGAATATTTTGTTTATAATAGCTATTCTGCAGGGGTTACAACAGAGCCACAGATTAAGAAATTTTATCAAGAAATTGAAGAAAAAACAGAATTAATCACTGAGTTTAAACCAAAAACAAAGTTTCATCCAGGACCTGTAATAAGAATTTATAAAATAGAATGAAAAAAAACTTTCTTTTATAATCCCTGTGCATAATGAAGAAGTTGTAAAAGACACGATAGAGAAACTTGTAGATGTTTTAGAAATATGATGTTTTCAATAATAATTCCTGTATTTAATGAAGCACAACGAATTAAAGATACACTTGAAGTAATTATAAAATATTTGAATAAAAAAAGTACCGAATACGAACTAATAATAGTTGATGATGGTAGCACAGATGAAACTACTAAGGTTATAGAAGAATTTTTTTTTTTACAGTATCCACAGATAAAGTATAAATTGTTTAAAAATTACAAAAATCTTGGTAAAGGGGCCGCTGTAAGAAAAGGTGTTCTTTCCGCTTGTGGTGAACTTGTATATTTTACTGATGCTGACCTTTCAACACCAATTGAGGAAATGTTTAAATTTGTTGATATAATAAAAAAAGAAGGATATGACATAGTTATAGGTTCTCGCGGGTTAAAAGAATCTAAAATTTTGGTTCATCAACCGTTTTATAGAGAAACAATGGGTAAAATTTTTAACAAAATCGTAAAAATTTTGTTAATGAATGATTTTAATGATACACAATGTGGTGCAAAGATGTTTAAAAACGAGGTTGCAAAAAAAGTTTTTTCTTTGTCAACGATAAACAATTTTGCGTTTGATGTAGAAATTTTATATATTGCGAAAAAGTTGGGATATAAAATTAAAGAAATGCCCGTAGTGTGGAAAAATTTTAAAGGTTCAAAGGTGAAACTATTGACTGATAGTATAAAGATGTTGTTAAGTTTGTTTAAGATAAAATTTAATAAATATAAATGGACATAAAAGATTTAAGATGCACAGATAAAACAAAATTTTTTGCAAAAGATAAAATACAACTAATTGATATCTTGTTAAATAAAACTCGAAAAGTTGGTAATAATTATAAAATTCTTTCAGTAGGAAGTGGTACTGCAGAGGAGTTGGCTGTTTTAAACAACTACGGCGAAGTTTATGCTATAGATATTGATAAGGAAGTTTTAAAATTTGCAAAATGTTGCAAAGAAATAAAAATTTGTGATGTATGTATACTTGAGTATCCTGATAAATTTTTTGATATAGTAGTAGCGTTTGATGTTTTAGAACATATAGAGGATGATAAAAAAGCAGTAGAACAAATTTATAGAGTTTTATCAAAAAATGGTGTTTTTGTTTTCACAGTACCTGCGTTCAATTTTATGTTTTCTTCACATGACAAATTTTTGGGACATAAAAGAAGGTATAATAAGAAAATGTTAAAAAGGCTCTTATGTAAGTTTAACAAATTTGACTTATTTTTTTATCATTACATTCCTTTCCTTCCAATGGTGTTGTTTAGGATTTTAAGAAAACCAACTAAAATAAGTTCGGATTTTGAATTACTTCCTAAACCAGTATTTGTTTTTTTACATATTATTTCGCAATTAGAATTGTTTTTGTTATCAAAATTAAATTTTAAGTTTAAACTTTTTGGTCTTACAATATATGGTATTGCATATAGATGAAAAACAAACTTATATATTATATTTTATTTTTTTTGCTTTTTTGATAAGATTAATTGTTTGTGTTCTTCTTTTCGCAAAGATGGATTTAGATCCACAATGGTATTATGATACTGCTTTAAAAGTTGCCGCTGAAAAAAGTTTTAATGTTGTATCTATTAAACCATCGTTTTATCCTATATTTTTGTCTTTCATTTTTAGTATTTTTAAAGAAAGTATTTTTGTACTACAACTTGTTCAATGTATAATTGATTGTTTGACAGTTTTTTTGTGTATTTATTTTGTAAAAACATTTTAGGTGTGATTGAGTTAGGAATAATATCGGCAATAATTACATCAATAGATCCATTTTTAGTATATTTTGTTAGAGAGGTAATGCAGGAAACTTTAACAGCTTTTTAATAATTTCTTCATATTATTTTGTAACTTCGGAACTTATACAGAATAAATTTTTGTTTAAATTGTTTGTAGCGTATTTATTGGTTTAGGAGTATTAACAAGGGGCAATCTATTAGCAGTTTTACCATTAGTTTTTGATGGAATGATAGTATACTATTTTGTTTAAAAAAAAAATTTTAAGAAAAAAGTCGTTGATATTGTAATAATACTTCTTCTAGCAACAGTTTTAGTGTTCAGTTGGATTTTTCGCAACTGGTTAGTTTATGGTGATGCAACAATTTCGTTTCAACGCGGAGTTGTATGGCAAGGACTTAATCCTAATTTTGGAACACAACAAGGATGTGAGATGTGGTATAAATTGTTAGAAGAAGAAATTAAGGGAATGAAGTTTAAAGATTAAGTTGAGTTAGATAGGTATCTTTGGGAGAAAGGAAAAAAGATGATAAAAGAAAATTTTGGCCAGTTTATATATGTTGGTATAAAAAAACTAATAAGATTTTTTCGTCCAGTTCCATATTATGGATATTCAGTTAAAGAATTATAAACTTTGTCTTTTTCACACTGTTTTAATTTTATTTTTTGTAGGATTGTTGACAAGTTTTCATCTATGGGATAAATTATTTGTTTTATACATTTTATTTAACTTTTTAATATTTGTATTTCTTGCTTGGGGATATAAGGTTCCTTTACATCCTATAATAAACATTTTTGCTTCGTATAGAAGGTATTTCTTATATGAGAAACTATTTAGAAAAAATTGATGAAGCAACAAAAAGTATAAGACAAAAGATTGGTAGTTTATCACCAAAAATAGCAATTGTTTTAGGATCAGGGTTAGGAGAAATTGCTGAAGAAGTTAAAGAAAAAATTGTTGTTTCTTACGATGACATTCCCAACATGCCAAAATCTACAGTTGTTGGTCATGAAGGAAATTTTGTATTTGGATATTTAGAAGACAAGCCTGTTATGATAATGCAAGGAAGGATTCATTTTTATGAAGGATATTCTTTGAAAGAAATTACATTCCCTATCCGTGTGATGAAAAAACTTGGTGTAGAAGTTTTGGTTTTGACATCAGCGGTTGGTGGTATCAAAGGTAGGTTGCCACTTAAAGTTGGTGATTTAGTTTTAGTAAAAGACCATATAAATTTTATGGGAGACAATCCTTTAGTTGGTGAACATTATGAAGAATTTGGTGAACGTTTTCCTGATATGAGTGATGTTTATAACAAACAATTAAGAAATATTGCAAAAAAGGTTGCAAAAAAATTAAATATAAAATTATATGAAGGTGTTTATGTTGCAGTAAAAGGGCCGTCTTATGAAACACCTTCTGAAATAAAAATGTTTAAAAAACTTGGAGCTAATGTAGTTGGTATGTCAATTGTACCTGAAGCAATTGTGGCTAATCAGCAAAAGATTAAAGTTTTAGCAATAGTGTATGTATCAAACTTAGCCACAGGTATATCAAAAAATCCTTTGTCTCATTATGAAGTATTAAAAGTAGCAAAAAAACTAATAAATAGATTTAGTAAGTTAATAATAGGTATAGTTAAAGAAATATAAAAAAATTTTAGAGGTTAATAGTCATGAAACTTAATCTTACACAAAAAATAATTTTATCACACCTGGTTAAAAAAAATAAAACTTTGCCACAGCCTTTAGAACCAATTAAAATAAAAATTGATCAAACATTAACACAAGATGCTACTGGAACTTTGGCTTATTTACAATACGAGAATATGATTTCTGAAAAAAAAGATAAAAAAGTTAAAGTGAAACTTGCTGTCTCATATGTTGACCATAATACATTACAACCCACTTTTGAAAATTCTGATGATCATAAATATTTACAAACTGTTGCTGCAAAATACGGAATAATTTTTTCTCCGCCAGGGAATGGCATCTGTCATCAGCTTCATCTTGAAAATTTTGCAAAACCAGCAGAAGTTCTTATTGGTTCTGATAGCCACACTCCGACATCGTCTGCTGTTGGTATGTTGGCAATTGGAGTTGGTGGGTTGGATGTAGCATGTGCTTTGGCAGGTCTACCATATGTTTTAAAAATGCCATATGTAGTAAATATAATATTGCGTAATAACCTTTCTTATTTTGTGTCGGCAAAGGATGTGATTTTATACTTGTTAAAAAAATTTACTGTAAGAGGTGGTATAAACAAAATTTTTGAATATACAGGCGATGGTATTAAAAACCTTTCAGTTTATGACCGCGCAACAATAACAAATATGGGTACTGAATTAGGACTTACTTCTTCTATATTTCCATCAGATGAACAGACATATAAGTTCATGCTGTTTCATAATAGAGTGAAAGATTTTAAATATTTGTTTCCTGACGAAAATTGTGAATATCATGAAGTTTATGAGATAGATTTATCAAAAATTTCGCCAATGGTTGCTTTACCACATTCGCCTGATAATGTTGTTGAAATAAAAGAAATAGAAGGTTTAGAGGTAGACCAAGTATGTATCGGCAGTTGTACAAATTCGTCAATTAAAGACATGATTTTTTTTGCATTAATGATGCAAAATAAAAAAGTTAATCCAAATGTTTCCGTTGTTGTATATCCTGGCTCAAAAAAAGTATTGTATGTTTTGGAAAAGCTTGGTTTGTTAGAAAATTTGTATCGTAGTGGTGTAAGGATAATGGAGCCTGTTTGTGGTGCGTGTATTGGTCAAGGACAAGCGCCTATAAGTGGGGGTATATCAGTACGAACATTTAACCGTAATTTTGAAGGACGTTCCGGAACAAAAGATGCAAAAGTTTATCTTACTTCAGTTGAAGTTGCAACTGCTTGTGCAATATATGGAAAATTTGTCCATCCAAAAATTTTAGGAAAGTATCCAAAAATTGTGCTTCCTAAAAAAATTAAGTTTGAACCAAACTTTATTTATCCACCAAAAAATCCTAAAAATGTAAAAGTGTTTTATGGACCAAATATACAACCATTGCCAAAATTTACTCCGTTAGAAAAAAATTTAGTTTTGAGAGTTATAAAAAAGTTGCCTGATAATATATCTACCGACGATATTTTGCCGGCAGGAAGCAAAATTTTGTCTTTACGTTCTAACATACCCGCTATAAGTAGATACATGTTTTCTAACAAATATCCAGAATTAATTAACAAAATTGAACAGTATGATCTCCAGCATAGAAAGTTTGTTATAATAGCAGGGCACAACTATGGTCAAGGATCTTCAAGAGAACACGCAGCTTGTGTACAACGGTATAACGGTATCTTAGTAGTTATAGCAAAATCGTTTTCAAGGATACATAAGAGTAATTTGATAAACTTTGGTATACTACCGCTTGAATTTTATGATGAGAAAGATTATGATGTGTTAAAAGAAGCTGATGTATTATTAATAGAGGATATTATTTCGCAGATAAATTTTAATTCTGTATTTGTTAAAATAAAAGGTTCTTCTAAAATCATAAAGACAAAGTTGCAACTTACCGAAGAAGAAAAAGAAATAATTCTTGCTGGTGGGAAACTTAATTTTGTTAAAAACATTATTTCTAAAAGTTAGATTTATGAAAAAGAATAATAAGAAAGGTTTGTTTATAATTTTTGAAGGACCTGAAGGTGCTGGTAAGTCAACCCAGGCAAAATTGTTATACGATTATCTTAGAAATAAAGGGTATGATGTTGTGCTCACAAGAGAGCCTGGAGGGACTAAAGTTGCTGAAATGGTAAGAAAGATTATTCTTTCACCAAAAATTGAAATTTCTCCTATGGCAGAACTTTTACTTTACGAAGCAGCTAGAGCTCAACATATTGAAGAGGTTATAAAACCAAGTTTACAAAAAAACAAAATTGTTATTTCGGACAGATTTGCAGACGCTTCTATTGTATATCAAGGGTATGCACGAGGGTTAGGAATAAAATTTGTTGAAAAACTTAATAAATTAGTTGTAAAAAATATTACGCCTGATATAACTTTTGTTTTAGATATTTCACCTAAAAAAGGGTTAAGAAGAATTAAACTAAACAGGAAAACTTCGTTTGATCGGTTAGAACAGGAAAGTATAGAGTTTCATAAGAAAATAAGAGAAGGTTATCTTAAGCTTGCAAAAAAAAGAAAAAATTTTTATATAATAAATGTTGAAAATAAACCTTTTTATAAAGTGCACTCTATAATAGTTGATATTTTGAGTAAAAAATTTAATCTTTAGATGAGTTTTAAAAAAATTTTAGGTCAACAACAAGCCGTTGATATCCTTTTAAACGAGCTACGAAATAACACTGTTAAACACTCGTATATTTTTTTTGGTGTTAAAGGTGTTGGGAAAAAATCTACTGCGATAGAATTTGCAAAATCGTTACTTTGCCAGTACAAAAAAGATGGGTATAGTTGTGATATTTGTGAAGATTGTAAGAAAGTTTCTGAAAATATACACCCGGATGTTATCTTAGTAGATTTTGATTTTCAACAAAGGTTGTTACAAAAACCACAAAAATCTACTACTATAAGTATTGATACAATAAGGTATATTAAACAATTTTGTTCTTTATCAAAGTTTTGTAGTTCGTATAAAGTTGTTATTATTGACCATGCTGAAACTTTGCAAAGAGATGCTGCAAATTCTTTATTAAAGCTTTTGGAAGAACCACCAAACAATTGTGTTATTATTTTAATAACAACATCGTTAGGGTTGTTACCAAAAACTGTTGTTTCACGTTGTGAACTAATAAAATTTTTGCCATTGAATAAAAAAGTGTTATCACAAATTTTATCATTGGACAAAAACTATTTGCCAGTTTTAGGTTCTGTTGAAGAATGTAGATATATTGAACAACTTAATAATATTGATATAAATTTTTTTTCTTTGTCAGATATACAACTGTGTAGTGAAAAAATTGTTGAAGACAAAAAGTTTGCTGAATATTTTTTGGTATGGTATACGGAGAACATCCTTTTAGCAAACTTTAGGAATTCTGAGGATTGGAGCAAATTTTTAGATGAGATAGAAAGCTATATTAAACAATTTAGGTTTAATGTTAATTATCAGCTTTTAATAGAAACTTTTTTATTAAAAACATCACTATTATGCAACAAAAACATATTGTAGTTGTAAGAATTGAAGACATACTTCCATCTTATTTAGAAGTTAATGCAGAAAATATTAACTGGATTGATTTAAAAATTGGTGACAAAGTGGTATTGTATTTTAACAACAAGTATGATGTTGGTACAGTAGTTTCTGAAGAAAAAATTGTTGAAGAGAATAAAATTGATAAAAAAAATCTTTACAAACTTATCCGCAAACTTAATGAACAAGATATACAAAGATTAAAAGAAAATGAAATTAAATCGCAGGAAGCGTATAAAATTATTAAACAAACATGTTTAAATTATGAATTACCAATAAAAATTGTTGCTACAAAATATTCGTTTGATAGAACTCGGCTCTATGTGTATTATATAAAATATCAAAACGTGAATTTGAGCAAAATTGTTCACGAATTTGCTCATAAGTTTAAAACAAGAATTGAAATGAAACAAATTGGTACAAGAGATGAAACAAAAATTTTGGGTGGACTAGGTGTGTGTGGTTATGAAATATGTTGTAAAAGATGGATAAAAAAGTTTGAGTCAATATCTGTTGAAATGGCTAAAACACAACAACTTTCGTTAAACATTCCTAAACTTTCTGGATTATGTAACCGCCTTAAATGTTGTCTTGCATATGAATACAACTTTTATAAAGAATGTTTATCAAGATTTCCAAAAGTTGGTTCAGAGATAAAAACTAATGAAGGTGAAGGAAAAGTTGTAAGTATAGATTGTATTAAAGAACTTGTAAATGTTGAATTTAAAAAAGATGAAGATACTGTAGTTGTGAAAACTTTTAAACTGCAGGAATTACAAAAATGAAACAAACTTCAAAAGAAAAATTTCTTACACCTGTGTTTATTGACGCTTTTGATATAGATGATGCTTGGTATCAATGTCTTGACAAAATTTTAGAGTATGGATATGTATATACAATAGATAGAGGAAGCTACAAAGGTCAAAGACGACTTGAGTTTGATTATGTTGTGATCCGTATCAGGAAACCAGAGCATCAAATTATTCCTATAATACCGGAAGGATGTCCAATCCCAGCACCAACATCTATGGAGTATATCCAAGAATATTTGAATTATCTTCTTACTGACCAAAAAACGCCAAGCGAAGATTATACATATGGTGAACGTCTGGTTAATCCTAAAATAAGAGTTGTTGACAAAAATGGCCAAGAAAAAGAAGTTGTATGTAAAATTAATCCTATTCAAGAGGTTATAAATATATATAAAACCGAAGGATTTGAGACAAACCAGTGTACATTAGAAATAGGTATGCCTACTGATATTAAGCTTAAAGATCCTCCATGTTTAAGAATTGTTGATACAAGAATAAGATATGGTAAGCTGCATTTTATAGTTTATTTTCGTTCATGGGATTTATGGGGAGGTCTACCTTCAAACCTCGGTGGATTAGAATTGTTAAAACAACATATGGCATCTGAGATAGGTGTTGGAAACGGCGAAATAATTGCCTCATCTAAAGGGTTGCATTTGTACGAGTATTGTTGGGAATGGGCAAAGATAAGGACAAAAAAGTATGATCTAAAAATAGTGTAACTATGTTACACTTCCAATCCCTTCAAAAATCTAGTTAGTAACTGTTTTTGAAAGACGTGTGTTAGTATCAATAAATTTCTTTAGTATCAATAAATTTCTGAAATAATTATTGCATCAAATATATTTGTATTATATTTTTTGTAAAATTCTGTTGCAATTGTTAGTTCTTCTTTTAACCTGTTTAAGTAGATATGAGGCATTTATCTGCCAATGGTAATGAGAGATAGAAGTGCCTTATCCTTGGTTTCTAAACAAGATAGGTATACTTTATTTTTTTCCTAATTCTTTAATCATTTTCTGTGCAGTTGTTAAGGCGAGGGTATCTTCTTCAAGATGAAGTTCTGCTAACAAAACTTTATGTTTTGGTATCTCAACTTCATATGTTGTATCATCCATGGGTAAAGATCTGGGGAAAACACGTACTTTCCAACCATTATTATCCATCATACTTATGTAATCCGTGTTTGTTTTAACATATCTTTGTATTTTATCTTCGTTTTCAGAACAAGACATACATTCTTTTTGTTCCATTTTTAAGCCCATTTTTGTGATAGATCGTTTAGCACGAACTATGTTGAAATGTGGAAATTCGTTTGTTATATAATTTTTTCTTCTTATTACGGGTTGGTAAAGTTTGCCATCTTTTAGATGTGCTTGGCAGAGAGGAAGAATTACAATGTATTTCAAAAATTTGTTGTCCCGTTTTTACATGTGTTTTTAGTTCCTTATCTTTTTAGGAAATTATTTTGAATTATTGTATTATAATAGAAAATTTAGTATAAAAAACAAATTTTAACTATACTTATAAGGAAAAAATTTTATGCAAAGGGTATATTGTGGAAAAATTAACAAAGATTTCTTAGGCAAAGATGTAGTTGTATATGGATGGGTTCATTCACGACGTGATCATGGTGGTGTGATATTTATAGATCTTAGAGATAGGGAAGGGATTGTACAAGTTGTTTTTGAACCTGATAATAAAGAAGTGTTTAGCAAAGCAGAAAAATTGCGTAACGAATATGTAGTAAAAGTTGAAGGAACTGTTAGGTTAAGACCACAAGGGACTGAGAACCCAAAATTGTTTTCAGGTGAAGTTGAGATAATTTGTAAGAATTTGGAAGTGTTAAACATGTCAAAAGTTTTACCATTTGAAATTTCTGAATACAAAAATGTTTCAGAAGAGCTTAGATTACAATATAGATACTTAGATCTTCGTAGAACAGAAATGTTAAACAGAATAAAATTAAGAAGTTATTTATCATCTGTTATACGCAATTTCTTTATTTCCAAAGGATTTATAGAAGTAGATACACCGTTTCTTACAAAATCTACGCCTGAAGGAGCGCGTGATTTCTTGGTTCCTTCAAGGTTAACACCATATACATTCTATGCTTTGCCTCAATCGCCACAACTGTTTAAACAAATTCTTATGGTCGCAGGGATTGATAAATATTTTCAGATAGTACGCTGTTTTAGAGATGAAGACCTTCGTGCTGATCGTCAACCTGAGTTTACTCAGATAGATTTTGAACTTTCTTTTGTAAACGAAGATGATATAATTAGTCTTACTGAAGAATTGTTAGTTGAAATTTTTAAATCTGCGTTAGGGATAGAAATTAGTCGCCCGTTTAAAAGAATTTCTTACGATGAAGCAATATCAAGATATGGTACTGATAGTCCTGATTTAAGATATGGTCTTGAGATTGTTAATATTACGGATATTCTAAAAACCACAAAATTTAATGTTTTTAGAAATGTTATTGAAAATGGCGGAGAAGTTAACGCTATTGTTGTCCCTAAAGAGTATAAACTTTCTAGACAACAAATAGATGAATATATTGAGTTTGTAAAATCCGTTGGAGCGAAAGGTTTAGCTTGGATGAAATATATTGATGGCGAGTTTGAGTCAAACATTGTAAAATTTTTTGATAAAAAAGAATTAGATGGTATTAAAAACAGATTAAATCTTGAAGGTGGGGAAACTTTATTTTTTTCTGCTGATAAACATAACAAAAGTTGTGAAATTTTAGGATTATTAAGGGAGAGATTGGCTAAAGATCTGAATTTGATAGATGAAAATAAATTTTGTTTTGTTTGGATAGTAGATTTTCCATTGTTTGAATTTTCAGAAGAGGAACAACGTATAGTGAGTATGCATCATCCATTTACTTCACCAAAAGAGGAAGAAATAAGTATATTTGAAGAAGAAAATTTGCCGCAAGAGAAACTTTTAAAAATACGTTCTCGTGCATACGATATAGTGTTAAACGGTGTTGAACTTGGTGGTGGAAGTATCAGAATTCATAATAGTGAACTTCAAAGAAAAATATTAAAAATATTAGGACTTAAAGATGAAGAGATTAATAATAGGTTTGGATTTTTACTAGAAGCGTTATCTTATGGTGCGCCACCACACGGTGGGCTCGCATTAGGATATGATAGGATATTAGCTATACTCACAAATTCTAATTCAATTCGTGATGTAATACCATTTCCAAAAACACAAAAAGGTGTCTGCTTGCTTACATTAGCACCGTCTCAAGTAGATAAAAAACAACTTGATGAACTACATTTACAATTGAAAATAAAATAAATTACATTACATAATAAATTTTTGTTGCAGGAGTAAGAATAGGTATGAAAAAAAGAATTTATGTAAAAAACAAAAAAGAACTTTTAGAAATTATCGGAGAACAAGATAAAAATGTAAGATATATTGAAAAAATAGCTAATGTTGAAATTTATTATTATCCATTGCCAGATGAGGAAGGGTTTGAGATAGATATTGTAGGTAATAAAGATAATGTTGAACAAGCGTTTAGTTTCGTACAACATTTGATCATGAATAAAAATTTCCCTTCCGAACATATACACAAAAAGGAGCACACTACTGAACTGGTACATAAAAAATCGTTAAAAAAATATGAATTTCTTGCTTTTGATGGAGAAATTATCAGACCTAAAACTGAAAACCAAAAACGGTATCTTGAACTTATGGAGGAATATGATATTGTTATAGCAATAGGTCCTGCTGGGACTGGGAAGACATTCCTTGCTGTAATGTCCGCACTGATGAAACTTAACCGTGGCGATGTTTATAAAATAGTTTTGACACGTCCTGTAGTAGAAGCAGGTGAACGGTTAGGTTTTTTACCCGGTGATTTATATGATAAAATAAATCCTTATTTAAAACCGCTCTATGACGCATTCTTTGTAATGTTAGGTCCAGAAATGTTTAAAAGATATCTTGATGAAGAAGTTATAGAAATAATTCCTTTAGCATACATGCGTGGTAGAACATTAAACGATGCGTTTATTATCCTTGATGAAGCACAAAATACAACGCCTGAACAAATGAAAATGTTTTTAACACGGCTCGGCTTTAATTCACAGTTAGTAATAACTGGAGATATTACACAAATTGATCTTGATGCTAAAATACAATCAGGTTTAGTATTAATAAAAGAAATACTTAAGGATATAGAGGAGATTAAATTCATTTATTTTAATGAAAACGATATAGTAAGACACAAACTTGTTAAAAAAATAGTTAAAGCATACGAAGAATGGGAGTCAAAAAATAGATGATAAAAAGGTTTGTTATAAAATTAAAACCGTACATACTTTCTCTTATTGATAAAATTGAACAAATTGAAAAAAATATAGATGTCAAACAAAGAAAAAAAATTAGTGAGAGACAAAAAATTACTTTACCTGATTATTTGTTAGTTATTATTTTTATAGTTGTTATTGTTTTATTTGTAGAGATAAAAAACTTATTTATTGGTAGTGTAAGAAGTGTAGAAATTATAACTCAGTTGTTAAGTTTAGCGATAATCACTTATTTTGTTTTTCTTACCATATTTAAATATTTGTTACAAAAATTAAAAAATTTATTAGGTATAAAATTTGAAGAATATAAAAACTCGCTTGTATTGTTTTTTACATTATCATTGTTACATATTGTAGTGATAGCAATTTATAAATTCAACAATTTATCTTTTTATCTTTTACCTATAGTAGGGTTTGTAATTTTGGTCTATTTATTATCAGACACATTTTGGGCTATACTGTTTTCAACGTTTAACGCAATTATAGGATGCTATTTGTATACAGAGTTATTCTCAGAATTAAGTATTTTTATTTTTTACTATATATTGTTATCATTATACACTATATTTTTATGTGAGAAAATTTTTTCTAGGCAAGATTTACTTTTTGTTATTTTAAAATCAACAATTGCAAGTTTTTTAATTGCTGTTTCTGTTAATCTTTTGATGTTTTACGAAATTGGTTCAATGTTTAATTTAAATTTTAATTTTAACTTTTTTAGTAAATATCAAAAACTTAACATATTTGGTTTTTTCGTTAATAGTATATTTAGCAATGCTTTAAGTTTAGTTTTAGTTTCAGTATTGCTTACCCCGTTGGAATTAATATATCAAAAGACAACTAATATACGACTTGCTGAACTATCAAATTTAAACCATCCGTTATTAAAACGTTTAATGACAGAAGCGCCTGGGACATATCATCATTCAGTAATGGTGTCATCTTTAGCGGAACGTGTTGCAATAGCGTTGTCAGTGAATCCTTTGTTATGTAAAGTAGCCGGTCTTTTTCATGATATAGGTAAAATTATTCATCCAGAATATTTTATCGAAAACCAGTTTGCAATAAAAAATCCTCATTCTGAACTTAGTCCTTCATTGTCAAGTTTAGTTATTATAAATCATGTAAAAGAAGGAGTAAAACTTGCTCATGAATATAAGCTTGATAAAGCTATAATAGATATAATTGAACAACATCACGGAAATTCTGTTATTTATGGGATATATGATAAAACATTGGAGTTTAATTTTTTTGATAAAGAAATGTTAAGGTATCCTGGGCCTAAACCTCAAACTAAAGAAGCTGCAATAATTATGATCTGTGATTCTTGCGAAGCTGCGTGCAGAAGTATCACAGAACTTGATGCTCAAAAAATCAAACAAACTGTTGAAGGAGTGATAAACACTAAATTTGTTGATGGCCAGTTTGATGAAGTACCTTTTACTTTAAGAGATCTTTATATTATAAGCGATGTTTTAACTAAAACATTGATAAGCCTTTATCATTTAAGAACAAGTCCTTCTAATGGAAGCAAAACTTAAATCTTAATGAATTTTTCTGTTGTTTATAAAACAAAAAGATTTATAATCCATCCTAAGATATTAAAAAAACATATAACTAAGATACTTAATATGCTATTCAATAAAACAAAGAAGATTGATTTGTCATTTGTGTTTGTTGATAATAACTACATTGTCCAACTTAACAAAAAGTTTTTGAACAAAAAAACTCCAACCGATGTTTTATGTTTTAAATATGATAACTATTCAGCTGATATTATAATTTCAGTTGAACAAGTGTTAAGAAATGCAAAAATTTTTAAAACACCGCCTAAACGGGAGTTATTATTTGTTTTAGTTCATGGTTTGTTACATTTTAAAGGAATGGATGATGATACTGAACAAAAAAGAAAAAAAATGTTTGATGCTGCATACAAACTGTTAAATAGTTTAAAAATATAATCTCTCTTCACAACACTTTTGTTAATTCTAAAAGGAGTGTGTTGATGAAAATTATAGCATTGTTCATTCTTGGGATTTTATCATCTTTTTTCTCAGGTAGTGAAGCAGCTTTAACTTCGTTACCAGAGTATAAATTAAAAAAAATTTATGTTAAACATAAAATTTTGAGGTTGCCTTTACATCTTTGGATCTTAAAACCTTACAGATTTTTAATCAGTATCCTTATTGGTAATACAATAGTAAACCTTCTTTTTAGTTCAACAGTGACAGATCTGTTTGTTTCTCTGTTTCCTTATGTCAACAGAGAGATTAAGGAGACAATAATTTGGCTTGTTACTACGTTTATAATAGTTCTTTTCTGTGAACTAATTCCTAAAATTGTGTCAAAAAATTTTTCTGAAACAATATCTACTGTTATACTTTTACCTTTAACAGTTCTACAATATTGTACTTTTTTCTTATTTTCACCAATATTATTTTTTGTAGAAAAATATTTAGTAAAAGAGAAAGATATTTATAAAGCACATTTTATAAAAATTGATGAAATTAAAAGGCTTCTTACAGATACAACAAAAAATGTTTTTCAAAGAAAAGATATTGAAGAACTTTTTGACCGTGTGACAAAGTTTAACGAAGTAAGAATAAAAGATATTTATACACCAAAAGAAAAAGTTATTGCAATAGATATCTCAAACAAAAGTTTGTCACAGATTGTAACAGAAGTAATAGATTCTGCGAAAACACGTGTGCCTGTATATAAAGAATCTATGGATAAGATTTTAGGATACATTTTGATTAAAGATATGTTTTATTTATGTTCTGTTGAATATGAATGTAGTATTACAGACATTATCCATCCTATACTTGAGGTTGGGATAAACGAAAAAGCAAAAGATGTGTTAAAGAAAATGCAGAATTCTCAAATACATATCGCTGTAGTCAAAGATAAAGAAAACAAATTTTGTGGTATAGTGACATTAGAAGATATTTTAGAAGAAATTGTAGGGGATATATTAGATGAATTCGATATTAGAAAAGGTATTAAATAGCGATATAGTGGTTATTGTAAAAATTTTGTTGTATGTTTTATTTATTTTTATCTCAGCATTTTTTGCTGCAATTGAAACCGCGTTGTTAAAATATACAGCATTGAAATTTGAAATAAAAGATATTGCTAAAAAATATATTTCTGTTTGGGAAGAGAGTCCAGAAACTGTTTTAGGAACAATTCTTATAGGTACAAACCTTGCCTGTATAGGGATAGGAGTGTTAAATTCTTCGTTAAATTTATGGGTTGGTTGGTCTATTATAATTTTGTTAGTATTAGGAGAGATATTCCCTAAAGTCTATGCATTGACAACACCTAATTTTGTTATTAACTGTGGGATTAAAATTTTAGTGATGTTTAGTAAAATTGTTGCGCCGATATCTAACTTTCTTGTTGATCTAAGCAAGTTTTTTACTAATATTTTTTTGAATGTGGAAAAAGAAACACCATTTTTTACAAAAGAAGATATTAAAGAAATTATATATAAAGAGGAAACTATAGATAAAGAAGATCGCCAAATTTATTCTAACATAATTGAACTTGCTGATAAAAGAATTTCTGATGTTATGATACCAAAAGAGGATATAGTTGCTGTAGATGCCTCATGGAGTCTACAAGAAATAATTGAGAAGTTAGCAAATACAAAATTTTCTCGTGTCCCTGTATACAAAGATAATTTGGACAACATAATTGGGGTAATATACACAAAAGATCTTGTTTTAGTCATGCAAAACAAAGAATTGCTTGTTTTAGAAGATTTTCTACGTGAAGCTTATTTTGTTGTAAATACAGCACATGTTATAGATGTGCTTAAGCAGTTTAAACAAGGTAAACATCATATGGCTGTTGTTGTTGACGAATACGGTTCTACTGTAGGACTTGTAACTATTGAAGATATAATAGAAGAACTTGTTGGGGAAATATATGATGAATACGATATTAAAAAACAAAAGTTAAGAAAGATATCTGACGATACAATAATTGTTTTAGGTGATGAGAATATTAAAGCGATAGAAGAAAGTTTAAATGTTAAACTTGAAGAGGAAGATGTCGTTACGATAAATGGTTATATTTTAACGAAATTAGGTGTGATTCCAGAAATAGGAGAAAAGTTTGTTATTGGAAATTTAGAGATAGAAATTTTAGATAGTACTAAAAAATTTATAAGAAAACTGAAGATAAAAAGATTGTAAAGAAGGGGGATTCCATGTTGAAAGATTACAAAAATTCTAGATATCAATCAATTATGTTGTTAGTTCCGGAAATAAAACAGTTAATTAAAGAAAAGAAATTTTTTGTATTAAAAGATGTTCTTAAAGACATACATCCGATAGATTTAGCAGAAGGGTTCGGTAGTTTTGATAAAGATGAACAACTTATTATTTTTAGGCTAATGAGGTTTGACAGAGCTATTGCTATGTTTGAAGATTTGGATCCACAAGAACAAGCATGGATTATAGAAAATTTAGAACAAAATCCGTTGGAAAAACTTGTAGAAGACATGCCTGCTGATGAACGTGCAAAACTTGTAAGAAGACTACCAGAACGTGTCAAAAAAAAGTTGTTAAGTTGTGTAAAAAAAGAAGATCTGAGTGTAATACAGCAAACACTAAACTACAAAGAAGGTACCGCTGGTGCTATAATGAATACATATTTTATAAGTTTGTTACCACATATGACTGCAAAACAAGCTATAGAACATATACATTCTTTGTCAAAATTTAGAAGATATTCGTCATTACATGCTTTTTATGTTGTGGATAATAATAAAAAGCTTTTAGGAGGGATAACTTTAAGAAAACTTATAGCAGCCCCTTCTGATATAAAAGTTTCTGAGATAATGTCGTCGGTTAATTTTATAAAAATTAATGTTAACACAGATAAAGAAAATATAGCAAGGTTGTTTGCAAAATACGATTTAGTTATCGCACCTGTTGTTGATGACAATGATGTATTAGTTGGTGTAATAACAGTAGATGATGTTATTGATGTTATAAACCAACTTAATACAGCGCAATTGTACGAAGTTGGTAAAATTGGTGGTAAGGAAGAAATAAGGTATCAAGATGCAACACCATTGTACTTGTTTAAACGTCGTGTTGGATGGCTCACATTACTTTTAATATTTGATTTTTTGACAGGCACTGTGTTGAAAACTTTTGAAGATGCGATTTCTGCAGTTGTTGCATTAACTTTTTTTATTCCAATGTTGTTAGATACTGGTGGTAATGCAGGTGCGCAAACATCGATTACTTTAATCCGTAGTTTTGCAACAGGTGATGTTAGTTTTAAAAATATATTTAAAGTAATAAAACTAGAATTTTTATGTGGTCTTTTAATGTCGATATGTATAGGATCAATAGCATTTTTACGAGGGTTAACTCTAGGAGTGAGTATTCATATAGCTGTTACTGTTGGCATTACAATGAGTTGTTTAATACTTTTAGCAGTTTTTATTGGCATTTCATTACCAGTTATTTCAAAAAAAATTGGTTTAGACCCTGCAGTTCTTGCAGGACCTATCACAACAAGTGCAATCGATATTTTAGGACTTATAATATATTTTAAAATAGCACAAATTCTAGTTCCTCAATTAAGAGGGATCTGATTTATGTATTACATTGTTAATGGAATTGTATTAAACAAGATGGATTATTTAGAATATGATAAATTTGTTGTGTTATACACTTTAGAGTTAGGAAAGATAAGAGTTTTGTTTAAAAGTGTAAATAAACCGACTGCGAAATTAATTTCATTCACAGAACCTGCTACAGAAGTTGAGTTGCAGCTTGTGAAACTTAAATCTTCTGATTACATGTTTAAGTGTGCAGGTGGTACGGTGAAAAATTACAATAATAGTTTACGAAACAATACTGAGATTTATTTGTATACATGCAAAGTCTTAGAAATTGTGGATAAACTTACATTAGAAGTTGTAAAAGATGAACAAAAATATTTTTTAATAAAACGTATGTTAGAAATTTTACCATTGTGTGATGTTAACAAATATAAGCTATTATATTTAGCTTTTGTGTATCGATTTATAAAACTTTGTGGGTATACTCCAAAATTAGATAAATGTGTTAGATGTGGTGGTGAAATAAATGAGGAATATTTTTTTGATTCATCTTCTGGAGTTGTATGTAATAGATGTAAAAAAGCTTCTGATATAAAAATTTTTTATAACGCTACAAAAATTATACAAAAATTTTATAAACTTACTGCTGAGCAGGTTTGTATATTGCAATTAGATAAAAACACGCTTGATGAAATAGAAAAATTAACTTTTATATACTTACAAAATTATATTTATAAACCTTTATTAACATACTACTTATGAAATTAAGTTCTACGTTGTTTCAAGAAATAATAACAGGGTTAAAC
Organism: uncultured Elusimicrobia bacterium; assembly: GCA_964561135.1. Lineage (GTDB taxonomy): Bacteria > Elusimicrobiota > Endomicrobiia > DTEH01 > DTEH01 > JANXDG01. The sequence goes on from CAZLOB010000081.1 coordinate 25,539, forward strand.
AAATTTTGGAGTAAACACGATTGTATAATTTGGCAACCGTATGATGTAGAGAAAGGAGCAGGAACGTTTAACCCGGCAACATTTTTTGGTTGTTTAGGACCAAACCCGTGGAGGGTTGCATATGTTGAACCGTGTCGTAGACCCGCTGATGGTAGGTATGCGGAAAATCCTAATCGTTTACAACATTACTATCAATATCAAGTAATCTTAAAACCTGCACCACAAAATGTACAACAAATTTTTTTAGCATCGCTTGAATCTATTGGAATAAAGATAAAACAACATGATATAAGATTTATAGAAGATGATTGGGAAAGCCCAACACTTGGTGCTTGGGGGTTAGGTTGGGAAGTATGGCTTGATGGTATGGAGATAACACAGTTTACTTATTTTCAGCAAGTTGGTGGGATAGATTTAGATCCAATTTCTTGTGAGATTACCTATGGGCTAGAACGTATATGTATGATAGTTCAGCAGAAAGATTCTATTTTTGATATTATATGGAAAAAAGATGTTACATATGGGGATGTTCATTTAGAAGATGAACGTCAATGGTGTAAGTATAATTTTGAGGTATCAAACTCTGAAATTTTGTTTAGACATTTTGAAGATTATTATAATGAATGTTTAAGGTTGTTAGATTTAAATTTGTACATTGTAGCATATGATTTTGTTTTAAAATGCTCACATTTGTTTAACTTACTGGATGCGCGTGGAGCTATCTCGTATGAGGAAAGAAATAGGTTTATTGCAAAAATTCGTACTTTAGCAAACAAAGTTGCAAAATGTTATTTAGAACAAAAGTTTGGTATTAAGTTATGAGAAAAGATTTGTTGATAGAAGTGTACACTGAAGAACTGCCTCCAAACGCTGTTAAAGAGTTTATATTACAACTACCTTTGGTTACAAAAAATGTTTTAGATGAACTTAAAGTAGATTATAAAGATGTAGAAACATATGTTACGCCAGTAAGAATAATAATTTATATTTTAGAAGTTTTAGAACAAACAAAAAAAGAAATTGTAGAAATCTTAGGTCCTTCAGAAAAAATTGGGATAAAAGATGGTGAGTTTACTATACAAGCACAAGGGTTTGCAAAAAAACATAATGCTGAATTAAAAGATTTATATATAAAAGAAACTGAAAAAGGAAGATTTTTAGCAATAAAAAAAGTGTATGGTGGACAAAATGTAAAAGAAATAATAAAAGATATTCTTTTAAAAATTCTTAGTGGTTTGTCTTACCCGAAAACAATGTGGTGGGAAGAAAGCAAGTTTAGATTTCCACGACCTATTAGAAACATAGTTGTTATTTATAGTGACGAAATTTTAAAAATAAAAATTGCTTCCATTACTTCATCTAATTTTGTTTACGGAATTAAAACTTATCCACTGAAAAAAATTAAGTTGTCAAAAACAAAAAAAACTTCGTTGATTGATGTTTATTTTAATATATTAAAAAACGAATGTATAATTTTTGATCATAAAAAACGGTACGAAACATTAATAAAATCTATAGAAAATATAACTACAAAGAAAAAACTAAATTATGATAAAGACGAAAAATTGTTAGAAGAAATTACAACAATAGTAGAGTATCCAACCTGTGTTTTATGTGAGTTTCCTGAAGAGTTTCTTAAGTTACCTTATGAGTTTGTTATAACTTGTATGAAATCGAAACAAAAGTTTATCCCATTGTTTGATGATAATTATAATTTGACAAACTTTTTTATTGGTGTAAAAAATGGTCCTTCTGAAAATTTGAATTTTGTAAAAGATGGGTTTCAAAAAGTCCTTATTGCAAGATTAAACGATGTTAAATATTATTATGAAACAGATAAAAAATTAGATTTTATTTCATATTTTGATAAACTTAAAGATGTAGTTTATAATGCAAAACTAAGAAGTAGTTGTTATGACAAAGTTGTACGTACAGGAAATTTGGCGAAGATGTTAAACAAAAAATTAGGTTTTGGTTTATCAGAAGAAATTGTTGATATAACTACGAAGTTAGTAAAAAACGATCTTATGACACAAATTGTATTTGAATATCCTGAGTTACAAGGTGTTGCAGGGAAAATATATTGTGAAGAATATTGCAAAAAAAATAATTTGCCAATTGAAATAGCAATTTGTTGTCAAGAACATCTAAAACCAAAAAATTATAAAGATGAACTTCCTAAAAACTTGCTTAGCATTTTGTTTTCTTTATCTGACAAAATTTCTATAATAATAGAACAAACTTTAGCTGATAACTTGCCAACGGGAAAATCCGATCCTTTAGGACTAAAAGATGTTGCAGACGGTGTGATAAAAATTTGTGTTGAAAAATGGTATGATTTAGATTTAAAAGAAATATTTGAATTTTATAAAAAAATGTTTGAAACAGATTTTAGGGATGATATTTTTATAAAATTTTTGTCATTTTTCACAAACAGGTTTGAAAATGTTCTGTTAGAAAAGTTTGAGTTTGACGAGATAAGATGTGTGTTAACAGATTTTAATGGTGAATTTTATACAAAATATTTGATTTTGACATATTTGAAAGAATTTAGGAGTAAAAATAGAGACGATTTTGTTAAACTTGTCGAGTTGTACAAAAGAGTATATAATATACTACAACAAGCAAAAAATAGATTTCCAAAAGATATTTGGGGACAAAATGTCAACCCTGATTTGTTTTTAGTAGATTTTGAAAAAGAATTTTATAAAAAAATTTTGTGTCTTAAAGAAGTTATAGAAGAATTTGTGATACAAAAAAATTATAATGAAGTTATGAAAAAACTTGTTGAATTTAAAATTGAAGTTGACACATTTTTTGACAAAATCCTTGTGTTTGATGAAAAATTTGAAGTAGCAAAAAATAGGGTTTTATTGTTAAATGTTTTGTTAGAAATCATAAATAAAATAGGTGGGTTGCATCATATACAACAATGAAGAAAATTTTAAACTTGATTTTAGGTATATTGATAAGTTGTGCGATGTTATATTTGGTGTTTAGAAGAATAGATTTTACTGAATTTGTAAATCATGTTATGTCAGCAAAATTAGGGTATTTATTGTTAAATTTGTTTTTAGGGACAATGTTGTTAGTCTTGAGAAGTTACCGCTGGAAGATAATGTTGAAAGAATACAAAGGTTTTGAGTTACAAAATTTTTTCAAATCTACTGTAATGGGATTATTTTTTAACACAGTTTTACCTTTTCGTGTAGGCGATATTTTTCAGGGTTATATTTTAGCAAAGAAGACACTTTTACCAAAATCATTAACTATGTCTACAGTTTTGTTAGAACGGTTTATAGACCTTTTTCCCCCGATACTTTTTCTCATTATAGGTTCATTCTTTGTTGTTTTACCAAAACAAATAAGTTTAAGGATAAGCGTATTAGTTTTGGTTGGTTTAGTTTTAGCATTTGTTTTAGTTTTAAAATATAAAAATTTTTTGTTATCAAGATTGATTTTTTATTCGGAAAAAGTTAGTATATTAAAAAAAATTGTTGGTGTATTAGAAAAATTTTTTTCTGCAATAGAAAATATAAGTAGTATCAATGTTTTGTATAAAATAATTCTTTTAACTTTTTTATTATGGTCAGGATACAGTATTGGTATGGTTTTGATTTGTTATTCTTTGAATATAGATTTACCTTCGGTATGGGCAGGATTTTTAATCCAAGCAATTACAGCACTAAGTGTTGTGATACCTTCTTCACCAGGATATGTAGGTAGTTGGGAGTTTATGGGTAGTTTATCTTTAATTATTTTTAAGATTGACAAAACAAAAGCAGCATCGTTTGCTGTTGTATCACATTTTATAGGAATGTTACCGATAATTAGTTTAGGTTTATTTTTTTTACTGCAAGAAACTAGTTTATTAAAATCTTTTAAAAAAGATTATGATAAAACTTAAACGGAAACAAAAAACAACTTTATCTTTAATTGATTTAGCTCCGATGACAGATATGGTTTTCCAAGTTTTGTTGTTTTTTATAATATCATCTTCTTTTGTTGTTGAACCAGGGATAAAAGTTAATCTTCCTAAGTCGCAAATTTCTGAAATACAACTTCAACAGAAATTAATTATAACTATAGATAAATCACAACAAATTTTTGTAGATAATAAATTAGTGTCATTACAAGATTTAGAACAAAGAATAAAACTTCTTTTACCTTATTATCGAGATAAAATTGTTGTGATACGTGCTGATAAAGATGTTCCGTGTGGTCTTGTAGTTAAAGTTATGGATATTTCAAAACTAGCTGGTGCAGAAAAACTTGCTATTGCTACTGAAAAAGAGTCAGAGTAAGATTTTAACCAATGCAGGAGGATTAACTTTATGCATTTTGTAGTTTGTATAAAACAAGTACCTGCTACTACTAATGTACAAGTTGATCCAAAAACAGGAACACTTAAACGAGAAGGAGTCGAATCTATAATTAATCCGTTTGATGAATACGCTATTGAAGAAGGGATAAGGTTAAAAGAACGTCTTGGCGGTAAGGTAACAGTGATTACAATGGGCCCACCGCAAGCTGAATCTGCATTACGTGAAGCTTTGGGTCGTGGTTGCGATGAAGCAATTTTGTTGACAGATAAATCGTTTGCAGGTGCTGACACATTGGCTACCGCATATACATTATCTTGTGCAATAAAAATGTTATCAGAACCGGCAGATCTTATAATTTGTGGCAAACAAGCGTCAGATGGTGATACAGCACAAGTTGGACCATCTTTAGCTGAGTTACTAGATATCCCTCATGTTACAAATGTAAGAAAAATTGTTGAAATAAAGGAAGGATATGTTAAATTAGAACGCATGTTAGAAGACGGTGTTGATGTATTAGAGATGTCGTTACCTGCGTTAATTACTGTAGTAAAAGAAATAAACACTCCAAGATTGCCTACTTTAAAAGGTATACTTGCTGCAAAAAAGAAACAAATTCTTGTTTGGAACAAAGAAACTGTGAATGCTGATGCAGACAAAATCGGTCTTAAAGGTTCACCTACACAAGTTGTAAAAATTTTTTATCCGCCACCAAGACAAGGTGGGCAGGTTATAACAGGTGCTGATGCAAAAGAAATTGCAAAAAAATTAGTTGAAAAACTTAGTTCTCACGGATTGATATAAATATAAGAAGAAAGGGATAAACTATGAGCAAAATTGAAATTATAACAGAAAAATGTACAGGTTGTGGATTATGTATAAAACCGTGCCCATACGGAGCAATAAAACTTGTTGATTCACCACATCAAATTTCTTCAGGACGTACTGTTAAACAAGTCGCAGTTATTATTCTTGATAAATGTACATATTGTGGTGCATGTGTTGATGCTTGTAGATACAAAGCAATTGTTTTAGAAAAAGAAGAAGTAAAGGTTGCTAGTGAGTTTAAAGATTATAAAGATGTTTGGGTTTATGCGGAACAACGTAGAGGTGAAATTGCGCCTGTAGTGTATGAACTTATTGCAAAAGGTAGAGAACTTGCTGATAAACTTGGTTGTAAAGTGTGTTGTGTTCTATTGGGACACAATATCAAAGAATTAGCCAATGAATTGATATATTATGGTAGCGATGTAGTTTATGTAATTGATGATCCTGTATTAGCAGAATTTTTAGATGAACCTTATTCTGAATGTTTAGCTTGGTTGATAAGAAAATATAAGCCAGAAATACTACTTATGGGAGCTACAAACATTGGACGTTCTTTTGCAAGTCGTGTTGCTGCAAAAATAAGAACTGGTCTTACAGCTGATTGTACAGGTTTAGATGTAGATGTTACTACACGTAATCTTTTACAGACACGCCCTGCATTTGGCGGTAACATTATGGCAACAATTCTAACTCCTAGACATCGTCCTCAAATGGCTACTGTCAGACATAAAGTTTTTAAACCGTTACAAAAAGATGTTACACGAAAAGGTGAAGTTATACAAGAAAATTTTGATTTTACAAATGTTAAAATTAGAACAAAATTTTTAGAGTTTATAAAAGATACAACTTCAAAAGTTAACCTTGCAGAAGCAGACATAATTGTTTCGGGTGGGAGAGGGTTAGGTGGCCCACATGGGTTTAAACTACTTGAAGAACTTGCTGACCTTTTAGGTGGTGCAGTTGGTGCATCACGTGCAGCAGTAGATGCTGGGTGGATACCGTATTCTCATCAAGTTGGCCAGACAGGACGTACTGTTGCACCGAAGTTGTATATAGCATGCGGTATCTCAGGACAGATTCAACATTTGGTTGGTATGAGTTCGTCGGAAATTATTGTTGCTATAAACAAAGATCCGTCTGCTCCTATGATGAAAATAGCAACTTACGCTATTGAAGGTGACCTTTACGAAATAATCCCAGAACTTATCAAAGCAGTAAAAGAATATAAAGGAATAAAAAGTTAAGATGGCGAATTCACATTTGTCAAGTTTAAATAAAGATGAAGAATTTATAAAACTATGTTTTTCTCTCGCAAAGAAAGGTTTAGGATATACATCACCTAATCCTATAGTTGGTGCTGTACTAACAGTCCCAAGACTAGGTAATAAAATTATTGGTCAAGGGTATCACTCTGCTTATGGTGAACCGCATGCCGAAGTTGAAGCTATAAACGATGCGATTAAAAATGGATATAAAGATTTGTTGAAAGAAGCAGTATTGTATGTTAATTTAGAACCTTGTTGTCATTACGGTAAAACACCTCCGTGTGTTGACAAAATTATTGAAGTAGGTATAAAAAAAGTTGTTTGTTCAATGTATGATGTTAATCCTGTTGTTAGGAAAAAAGGGATAAAGAAACTTACACAAGCAGGTGTTGAATGTAAAGTTGGTGTACTTGAAAACGAAGCTAAGGAGTTAAACAAGTTTTATATTAAATGGATGACAAAAAGATTGCCATATGTAACGATAAAAGTTGCAAGTAGCCTTGATGGCAAAATTGCAACATATACTGGTGATTCAAAATGGATAAGTTGTAAACAATCACGAGAATATGTACATCAATTAAGAACAATTTATGACGCTGTGCTAGTTGGAATAAATACAGTAAAAGTTGATAATCCGTACTTAACTGCACATAAAGTAGGAAGAAACCCGACGAGAATTATAGTCGGCGATCTTTCAAAATTGTTACTAAAAAGATACAATGTTTTTAACAACGAGGCAAAAACAATTGTCTTTACTAAAAAAAGTAAGAATGTTAAATTTTTTGAAAAATTTGATAATTTAACAATTTATCAATATAAAATTTCAAGGATATCATTTAAGGAGATACTTTCTGTTTTAGCACAAGAATATTTTATAAGTTCTGTTTTAGTGGAAGGCGGTGCTGATACGATAACAATGTTGTTGGAAGAAAATTTAGCTGATGATTTGATAATATTTTTTGCACCTAAGATTATTGGTGGGAAAGATGCAAAAACTTTTTTTGAGGGGGAAGGGGTAAAGTATATAAAAGATGCGTATGAACTAAAAATAAACAAGATAGAAGTTATAGGTCAAGATCTAGTAATAACTGCAAAATTTAAAAAATAAAGTTATGTTCACAGGGATAATAGAAGATTTAGGTAAAGTAAAATTTGTTTCAAATAATCAAATTGTTGTAGAAACTGTTCTTGAGGTGAAAGTTAAAGATAGTATTTCTGTTAACGGTATATGTTTAACAGCAAAAGATGTTAAACAAGAAAGTAAAAAATTTGTCTTTAAAGCTGATATATCAAAAGAAACTTATAACAGAACAAATTTAAAGTTTTTAAAACAAAATGATTTTGTAAATTTAGAAAGAGCTGTGTTGGCTAATGAAAGGTTTGGAGGGCACTTTGTTTTAGGTCATGTTGATACAACGATTAAGATTTTATCAATTGAAGATGAGGAGTTTGTTTTTGAACTTCCAGAAAATTATAAGAAATACATTGTTGAAAAAGGTTCTGTTGCAATTGATGGTATAAGTTTAACAGTTGCAAAAAAATATAAAGATAGGTTTTCTGTAGCTATAATTCCGTATACTTTTGAAAATACAAATTTGAAAACTAGAAAGTCAGGCGATGTGGTAAATTTAGAAGTAGACATATTAGCGAAATATGTTGAAAATCTTCTTACTAAAAAAGAAAAAATAACTGTAGAGTTTTTAAAAGAATATGGTTTTATAAAATGAAAGAAAAAGTTTTTGCAACAATAAAAGAAGCAATAAAAGAACTAAAAAAAGGAAAACCTGTTATTGTTGTTGATGATCCAGATAGAGAAAACGAAGGCGATGTTGTTATCCCTGCGGAAAAAGTAACTCCGTATTGGATAAACTTTATGGCTAAATATGCTCGCGGGTTAATTTGTGTCGCATTACCCCAGGAAAGATTAGAAAAACTTAAAATATATCCTATGGTAGAAAATCCTGATTTACCACATGAAGCTGCGTTCACAGTTTCCGTAGATGCAAAAGAAGGTATAACAACAGGAATTTCAGCTTATGACCGCGCAACTACTATTAAAAAACTTATTTCTCCTGATGCGAAACCGAGTGATTTTGTAAAACCAGGTCATGTTTTCCCACTTATGTATAAAGAAGGAGGTGTATTGGTCAGAGCAGGACATACCGAAGCAGCAGTTGATCTTGCGAAACTTGCTGGTTTTTATCCAGCTGGAGTTATATGCGAAATAATGAATGATGATGGTACTATGGCAAGATTGCCACAACTTGTTAAATTTGCTAAAAAACATAAATTAAAAATTATCACTATTGCAGATTTAATTAAATATAGAAGAACAAAAGAGAAACATGTTAAAAAAGTTTTGACAACAAAATTACCTACTAAATATGGTGATTTTAAATTAATAGTTTATCAAGATCTGTTAACAAAAGAACATCATTTGGTTTTAATAAGTAAAAAATTGGATACAAAAAAACCTGTTTTAGTACGAGTACATTCATCATGTTTAACAGGAGATATTTTGGGATCGTTAAGATGTGATTGTGGTTTCCAACTTGAAAAATCTTTAAGTATGATAGGTGAACAAGGTGGTGTGCTATTATATCTACATCAAGAAGGAAGAGGGATTGGACTTATCAACAAAATTAAAGCTTATAAACTTCAAGATAAAGGGTTGGACACTGTTGATGCAAACTTAAAGTTAGGTTTCCCAGCTGACTTGCGTGATTATGGTATTGGAGCACAAATTCTTGCTGATTTAGGTATAAAGAAAATTAGATTGTTAACTAATAACCCACAAAAAATTGTTGGTCTTGAAGGATACGGAATAGAAATTGTTGAGCGTGTCCCTATTGAGATCTCTCCAAAAGGAAAACATATGGAAAAATATTTGTTAGCAAAAAAATATCGATTAGGACATTGGTTAAAACATGTATGAAAGGAGAAGCATATGAGAGTTTTAGTAACAGGTGGTGCTGGATTCATTGGTTCACATATTGTAGATGAATGCATAAAAAAAGGATATGAGGTTGTAGTTGTTGATAATTTGTCAACTGGTAAAAAAAGAAATATAAATCCAAAAGCAAAATTTTATAATGTTGATATTACAGATTATAAAAAATTAGAAGAAGTGTTTAAAAAAGAGAAACCTAAAATTGTTAACCATCATGCTGCACAAATTGATGTAAGAAAGTCTGTTGCGGATCCACAGTATGATGCTAATGTTAACATAATAGGTTCTATTAATTTGTTAGAGCTATGTGTTAGGTACAATGTTGAAAAATTTATTTTTGCATCTTCAGGCGGAACAATATATGGCGAATGTAAAGGAAAACCTGCCCCTAAAGAAAATTCTTTGTACAATCCTGAATCACCATATGGTTGTGCAAAACTTGCAGTCGAGTACTACATGAACTATTACAACAAAGTGTATGGGTTAAAAACAATATCTTTAAGATATGGGAATGTTTATGGTCCGCGGCAAGATCCGTTCGGTGAAGCAGGTGTTGTAGCTATTTTTATAAATCGGATGTTAAACAATGAAGATGTAATTATTTATGGTGACGGGAAACAAATGCGCGATTTTATTTTTGTATCAGATGTTGTTAAAGCAAATATTAAATGTATGAATAGTAAACTAAATTTCGCAATATATAACGTTGGGACACAAAAGGCTACTTCTATAAATGAATTATTTTATATGTTAAGCAAAATTCTAAACTACAACAAACTACCTGTATATCAACCGCCTAGAAAAGGTGAGTTGTTCAAAAGTTATCTTTGTATAAATAAAATAAAAAAAGAACTTGATTGGTATCCACAGGTTTCTCTACAAGAGGGAATTAAAAAAACAATAAGATATTTTAAATATGGAAAGGTCTAAAATATTACAATATTGTATTGATTTATTCAAAAACTTGCCTTCTGTGGGGCCAAAAACAGCAGAACGTTTTGTATATTTTTTGTTGAACAATCCTAAATTATTAGACGAACTAATATTAGTTTTATCTCAAGTAAAAGAAAAAATTACAAGTTGTAAATATTGTAACGATTTTTCTGAAACTAATCCTTGTCATATATGTTCTGATGAAAAAAGAGATAGAAAATTACTTTGTGTTGTAGAAAAACATGCTGATATATATGCAATAGAATCTTCAGGGTACAAAGGTTTGTATTATATTTTATCTCCTATTATTTCTCCGCTTGAAGGTAAAATGTTAAAAGATGTTAAAATAGAATCTTTGTTGACAAGAATAATAAATGTAGAAAAAGAAATGCAACCCCAGGAAGTTATAATAGCATTAAGTTTTACAACTGAAGGCGAACTTACCACAAATTATATTGTAGAAAAACTTAAAGAAAAAATAGTAAATATTAAAATCTCACGAATCGCATATGGGTTACCTACTGGTGCAGAAATAGAATATGCTGATCCAAAAACATTATCTTTTGCTATAAAAAACAGAATTTCGTTATGAAAATAATTCAGGTAGAATCAAAAAGTTCATATTTATACTATTTGTTTGACAATCTTATAAAATATAGTATTGCAATATTATATTTTTTAATTGCGGTAATGTTTTATCTTAGAACATATGATTCTTGTCAAATTAAGATAACCCTTACACAGGTAGGTGGTACATTAATAATTTTGTTGTGGTTATTAAAATACTTAGAAAATCCTAAACAGACAACAGAATTTTATCTTCAAAACTGGCAAATTGTGCTACCATTTGTTATGTTTTTACTTTCAGGTTTACAGTCACATTTTTTAATGTCGCCGTTAAAGTATGCCTCAGGTGCTGAACTCGTCAGAAGAATAATATATATGTTAACCGCCATAATTGTAATGCGTGAGATTAATAGTTTAGAAAAATTTAATAGAATAATACGATGGTTGTTATTTGCATTATTTGTTTCAACTTTTTATGGTATAATACAGTATCTTGATGGCAAATTTTTCCCGCCGAACCCTGCAGTAGGTCTTGACCCGTTTATCTGGCGGCAAGCTTTTGGAACAAGGATATTCTCTACTTTTGGAAATCCTAATTTTTATGGCGATTTTCTTGTCGCAATGTCTCCTATATGTTTAGCTATGTTTATGTATAAAAAGAATCCGTTATATTTAATTTTATGGTTAATGACAGCGTTTAATACTTATGTTACATATTCAAAAGGTGCATGGATAGGTTTCACTAGTGGTTTTGTATATTTTTGGTTTTTATATATAATTTTTTTCTCACATGCAAAGGTTCAAAATATTAAAAGATATGTAATAATTGGTAGTATATTTGTAGTTATTTTCACATCTTATGGCGTGTACTTCCAACTTACTCAAAGGACTGACTCTGCTAAATTTAGAATATACACTTGGCTTTCATGTTGGGAGATGGTTAATACTTCTCCAGTTTTAGGCACAGGTATTGGTACTTTTTATGTAACATATCCTGCGTGGAGAAGACCACAAATTTTCTATATTGAAGGTAAACACAATACCGAATCAGACCATCCTGAAAACGAATTTTTAGAAGTTTGGTATGATGAAGGTACAGTAGGTTTTGGTATATTTTTATGGTTAATAATAACATTGGTAGTATCAGGGATAAAAGCATTAAAAAAATTTTCTATACCTACTATTGTTGTAGATAAAAAGGGTAGACAAAAAGAAGTTTCAGAAGATATTAGAGCTTATTATATGCTTGGTATACTTTCTGGATGGCTGGGTTCGCTTACACACAACTGGGTTTGTGTATCAATGAGATTTGTATCTTCAGGTACTGTAGTTTGGTTATTAGCAGGACTTATTGCTGCTCTTGTTGTTAACAATCCTTTAGCAGACCGTTCAGAAGAAAATGTTATTTCTTTGTATTTAGCTTTATTTTTAAATGTGTTATTTTGGTTTATTAACTTTTTATGGTGGAAAATGACCACAGATATTGCAATAGCAGTAGCGATAGTACTATTTATTGCAGGGATTATTTTTGAGGAAATAAACAAAGGTAAAGAATATACAGTATTGTCAAAAAATTTAAATTTTTCTTCAGCGAAACTGTTTCAACGTTTACTACAAATTGTTTGTGTTATTATAGCGGTATATCTTGCAACAATATTTAGGGGATATTTTATTGGCGATATACATCATAATATAGCAATATTTTATTCGAAACGTGGTGAATGGTCAGAAGCACTAACAAATTACAACATTGTTGCTAAAAACAATCCTGGCTTTATAATGTGCCATTATTTCATGGGTAATGTTTTTAATGATAGATGGATACTTACACGTGAATTTCATCCTGAATGGGGGGATAAAGAAACGGATACAGCTTTAGTAGAAATTGATCTTGGTAAAAAAGGAAGAATTGATCCGGAAAGGTCAATTTCTAAATATCAAGATGTTTGGAGATTGGCACCGAACTATGTCCAAAGTCATCATCAAGCAGGTGTGGTATATATGAAATTAGGAACACATTTTAAAAATAATGGAGATATGCAAAAAGCTGTTTATTATTATAACAAAGCATTAGAATGTTTTTGGAAGTATCACAAAATTGATCCTATATTTCCTGTAAACTATCAACGTATGGCATGGGTATTTATGCAACTTGGTAATATGGAGATGGCTGAGAAAATGTATAAAGCACATCTTTTCACACAATGGTTGTGTCAGTCACCAGAGGATATAATTAATCCTAAAAAAATAAGAACTGAAGAAGAAAGACAAAAATACGAGCTACTTAAAAAACAGTTTGAAGAGGAAACACAATGGGTTTGTTGTGATTATCATAAAAGACAACATTATCTACTTTCAACTGAAGACTGGGCTAAAAGAAGACAACATGAATATTCTGACTCATACTTTCAACTTGGCAATTTTTATTATCTAAAAAGAGATTATATAGAAGCTGAAAAGTTTTATAAACGTGCTATAGATAGATATGAACAAAATTTTAATGCTTGGAAAAACTTAATTGCTTTATATAACGAAACAAAACAAGTTCAAAAACTTAATGAACTTATAGATTATTATCGTAAAAAATTTCCTGATGACCCTCAACTTTCAAACCTAAAATAATATGAACTCAGGAATTGTTGGTTTTTTGTTTTATACACTCATAATAATTTCTCCGTTAGTTTTTTTTACTGACCTTACTCGTAATCCGTACTATTTTCAGATTGTTTTTGCTCAAGCTGGTATGGTGTTGATTTGGATCTTAATATTGATAAAACAAAAAGGTATGATTGTACATTATACTAATCCTTTTGAAAAACCGATGTTGATGTTTTATTTGTGGGCTATTATTACATGGATAATCTCTATGTTTTTTTTAAACCATAATTATCATGTCCCAGAACTTTTAGAATATTCAAAACAGATCTATAAAAAAAATTACTTGTTTATGAGCATGTTTAACGAAGGTTTTAAAAAATTTTTGTTTACTATAACTAATATTTTGTTAGTATATTTTTTTGCAACAAATTATGTGAATGAAAAAAATTTTTCAAAAATTTATTATACATTTTTTATTGTTGGTGCTGTTGCAAGTATATACGGTATTCTTCAATATTTTGGTATAGAACTTATTTGGCCAAAAGTTTTAAATCCGTTTGGTGGGAGATGTGTTTCAACTTTTGGCAACCCTAACTTTTTGTCATCATTTTTAATTTTATTATTCCCGTTAATGTTTGTTGAATATCTTGATGGTAAAAACATGTTGTTAATGTTCATTTTAATGATAACTTACTTTTGTGCGTTGTTATGTACTCTTACGAGATCTTCATGGGCTGGTTTATTTGTTTCATTGTTATACTTTTGTTTTTTATTTTTACAAATAGATAAACAAGTTTTAATTAAAAACATTAAAAGGATGTTAATTATTTTTGTATCTTTAACAATTTTATTTATTGTATGGCCAAAAAGTCCTGTAGGTGAGAATTCATCGCCTATAGGAAGAATTACTGAAATTCAATTAGCAAAAGAAGTTTATAGCCCTTTACATCAAAGATTTCTTATATGGTTATGTGGTTTTGATATGGTGAAAGAAAAGTTTTTCACAGGTAAAGGTTGGGGATTGTTTGAACTATTTTATCCTTTTTATCAAGGCAAGTATTTGTTTATTAAAAAACTTTCACATAGAACACACGCAAATAATGCTCATAACGAAATTTTGGAAGTGTGGTCTCAGACAGGAACAATTGGGTTAGGTTTATATTTCTTGTTTATTTTAACATTTTTTGTTTACTCTTACAAGTTAACGAAAGTGCAACAGGATGTTTATAAAAAGATGTTAATAGTAGCCTTAAGTAGTTCAATTTTAGCAATGTTAGTTGATAACTTGTTAAACGTAACAATACATTTTTGTGTTCCAGCATTTTTATATTTTTTTAACCTTGGTGTATTACCAACATTTGATCATACAAGGAAACAAAAAACTGTAAATTTGTCAAACTCAGCCACTATATTTGTAATTTTTGTAGGTTTACTAATTATAATTAAGTTATTTTTAAACTTTTTAGGTGAAATAAATTATTTTAAAGGTTTTAAGTATTCGAAACGTAATGAATTACAACTAGCACTTTATTACCTTTCAAAAGCGAATAAATTTCAACGATACGAAGTTAATAATAACTATGAACTTGCAAATACATACGCGCGATTAAAAAGACATGAAGAAGCAATATATTATTATTATGAAGCGTTAGCTAGTAATTGTGGGTATGATGAAATACATTTTAATTTAGCAACTGTCCTCATGCAGAAACAAGATATCCAACAAGCAAAATTACATTATACTCAATCACTTTTTATAAATCCTTTATCAAAAGATGCGTATGCAGCGTTAGGAAGTTTGTTTTTAACAGATGTTGAAGAAAATTTGTTAGCTGGAATAAAACTTTTTGAACAAGCAACAAAAGTTTTTCCTTTAGAAAAAGATTTTTATAATAACCTTGGATATTTGTATATAAAAAATGGGCAAGAATATAAAGCGCTTGAGTGTTATCAAAAAGCTTTGGAAATAGATCCAAATTTTGAGTATGCAAGACGTAATTATACAACTTTAGTAAAAAAACTTGGTATCAAAGATGATATAATTTCATTCTATAACACAAGTTTACAACAGATTATAAAAGATGTTGAACAAAAAAAGTTTGATGATGCTGAACAAAAATGTTATAATGTCCTTAAGGTCTTTCCAAACGATGTCACTACAAAATTTTATTTAGCAAACATATATTTTTCAAAAGGTTTGTTAGATAAAGCAATTAATATTTATAAACAACTTTTACACTTACAACCTGATAATTTGAACATAAGATACAACTTAGCTATTGCGTTGTTGAGACAAAAAAATTTTGTTGAAGCAGAAGAACATCTTAACTATATTCTTTCGAAACAGCCAGATAATAACTTGGTTAAAGAACAATTGAACCAAATTCAACAAATGAAAAATTTTTAATAAACAGTTGACAATGTTTATAATATTTGGTATTTTCAATCTGTTTAATAAATCTTTTTGGTAATATATATTGAGTTGTTATCTTGATAATATATTACCGCATCTTAAAAGTAAGGGAGGTAACAAAGTCTGTGGTAAAAGGTAAGGTGAAATGGTTCAATGAACGTAAAGGCTTTGGGTTCATAAGTTGTGATGATGGTTCAGGTGATGTGTTTGTTCATTATTCGTCAGTGTTGCAGAAAGGTTTTAAAACCTTAAAAGAAGGTGAAGAAGTAGAGTTTGAAATAATGGATACACAAAAAGGACCTAAAGCAGTCAACGTTAGACGTATAAGAAAAGAATAAAAAATTAGACGTATAAGAAAAGAATAAATTTTTAATTAGCCAAAAATGACTGATAGTTGGTTGGTCATAGTTTGGCAACGATAAAAATGCTTCCGAATTTTTTATCTTTCCAAAATATCTCATTAATATAATTGTATGTTAAAATATATTTTATCAAAACTTTTTGGTTCCCGTAATGAACGTTATTTACGTTCATTAAAACCGATTATTGAAAAAATAAATTCTTATGAAGAAAAGTTTGCTAAGTTATCAGATGAACAATTGAAACAAAAAACATTTGAATTTAAAGAACGTCTTCTAAAAGGTGAGACTCTTGATGATATCTTACCCGAAGCATTTGCTTGTGTAAGAGAAGCATCAAAAAGAACAATCGGTTTAAGACATTTTGATGTACAACTTATTGGTGGAATCGTACTTCATCAAGGTAAAATTGCCGAGATGAAAACTGGTGAAGGAAAGACCCTTGTAGCAACACTTCCTGCATATCTTAACGCGTTAGAAGGTAAAGGTGTCCACATTGTTACTGTTAATGATTATCTTGCGAAACGTGATAGGTTTTGGATGGGACCTATATACGAGTTTTTAGGTTTAAGTGTAGGATATATTCAGCATGAGATGGAACAAGATGAACGTCGTAAAATGTACGCTTGTGATATAACTTATGTTACTAACAACGAGTTAGGGTTTGATTATTTACGAGATAATATGGTTTTAAGAAAAGAAGATAAAGTGTTACGTGGGCTTAATTATGCAATTGTTGACGAAGTTGATTCAATACTTATAGACGAAGCAAGGACACCTTTGATTATTTCAGGTTCAGCAGAAGAATCAACTGAAAAATATTATGTTGCTAACAGAATTGTGCCAAGGTTAAGAATAAAAAAAATTACTGAAGATGAAGAAATTGAAGCAAAGTATAAAGGTATTGATATCAAAAAAGGATACGATGCTATAGTTGATGAAAAAAATCATACTGTAGAACTTACTGACGAAGGTATAAAAAAATGTGAACGTTTGTTAGGAATACCAAACCTTTACGACGATCTTACTTCTGACTGGGTACATATAATAACACAAGCTATAAGAGCACATTATTTGTTTCACAAAGATGTACATTATGTAGTTAAAGATGGCGAAGTTGTGATAATTGACGAGTTTACAGGTCGACTTATGCCAGGTAGGCGTTGGTCAGATGGTCTCCACCAAGCAATAGAAGCGAAAGAAAATCTTCCTATAAAAGAAGAAAATCAAACTTTAGCAACGATTACTTTTCAAAATTTGTTTAGGATGTATAAAAAACTTGCTGGTATGACAGGAACAGCTATAACTTCTGCTGAAGAATTTTGGGGTGTCTACAAACTTGATGTTGTAGTAATACCAACACATAAACCTATGATTCGTGTTGACCATCCAGATGTAATATACAGGACTGAGAAAGAAAAATGGGCTGCTATCGTAGCTGATATAGAACAACGTTATCGTAAAGGACAACCTGTATTGGTGGGGACAAGATCAATAGAAAAAAATGAGTTTCTATCATCTTTGTTAAGAAGAAGAGGTATACCACATCAAGTACTTAATGCAAAACATCATGAGCGTGAAGCACAAATTATCGCTCAAGCTGGTAAACTTAAAACTGTTACTGTTGCGACTAACATGGCGGGCCGCGGGGTTGATATAATATTAGGTGGGAAACCTGATCCTGTAAATGCTCCACATCTTATATGTAGAGATCCAAACTGTAAAGTTGAATTTCTTCATAACAAAGAATATCATGAAGTTGTAAAATTAGGTGGACTTTATGTAATTGGTACTGAACGCCATGAAGCACGCAGAATAGATGATCAATTAAGAGGAAGGAGTGGTCGTCAAGGTGATCCTGGTGAGTCAAGATTTTATGTTTCTTTAGAAGACGAACTTATGCGCCTTTTTGGTGGTATTCGTATGTCTGAAATTATGCTTAAGTTAGGAATGAAAGAAGGTGAGAGCATACAACATCCTTGGATAACAAAGTCTATTGAACGTGCACAAAAACGTGTTGAAAGTATGAATTATGATATAAGAAAACAGGTGCTTGAATATGACGATGTGATGAATAAACAAAGAGAAGCAGTATATTCTTTACGAGATGTTATCCTTGAAGGAGAAGATTTACATGAACGTATAATGCAAATGATAGAAGAATCTATTGATGAAAAAATAGAAGTTTATTGTAGTTCAAAATATCCAGAAGAATGGAACTTAGTTGGGTTAAACTTGTGGTTAAGCCGTATATTTGATACAACAATTGATTTTTCAGACGAAGAAATTAAATCATTAAACAAAGAAAAACTTAAGGAAATCCTTTTAAATATTGTAAATGAAAAATATGAACAACGTAAACAAGAGCTTACTGAAGAAGTTTTCTTAGAATTACAAAGAATAGTTTTGTTACATATGTTAGATACTGCTTGGAGAGAACACTTGTATGAACTTGACCATTTACGTCGTAGTGTTGGTTTAAGAGCATATGGTCAAAAAGATCCGCTAATAGAATACAAGAAAGAAAGTTATAACCTTTTTTTAAAAATGCAAGCAAGAATAAGAGAACAAACTGTAGAATATATATTTAAACTTCGGCCGTTAATTTATACACAAAAAGAAGTTATACAACAAAAAAAATTTGAACAACAAACTCTTATCCCTCAAGCTGTATCATCTGTTTCTACTCAGAAATTACAAAAAGTTA
This sequence comes from uncultured Elusimicrobia bacterium, assembly GCA_964561135.1. GTDB lineage: Bacteria > Elusimicrobiota > Endomicrobiia > DTEH01 > DTEH01 > JANXDG01. The sequence goes on from CAZLOB010000081.1 coordinate 44,481, forward strand.
AGGTTGGAAAAATAGGTCGAAACGATCCTTGTCCCTGTGGCAGCGGTAAAAAATATAAAAAATGTTGTGGGAAAAACGAGTAAATTGGTATATAGATATTAGTTTAGGGTTGAGCTTTATTTTTTATATTATCTAGAAATCTAAAATAATAAATGTTAAAATTTGAAAAACTTTATAAAATTTTAATAAACTTAATTTTTTATCAATACCAAGTTTTGTCTGTAGTATTAAGCGGAATTTTCTTATTTTTTTCCTTCCCAAAATTTGGAAATAAAATTTTTGCTTGGATCTCTTTAGCTCCTTTAATATTTTCTATTCTTTCCATACAAAAAAATGCTATTAAGAAAGTTTTGTTTTTAAGTTTTCTTGCAGGAATTATTGCAAACATAGGAATTTTATATTGGATTGTACCAACTTTTATTGCAGCTGGTGAACATTGGTTTTTTGGTGTTTTATCTGTGTTACTGTTATCATTATACAATAGTATATACATTTTTTTGTTTTGTATTTTCATTTATTTTTATAAATTAATTTTTGGCAAACTAAATATTTTGTTTATTATTTCGGGGGCAAGTTTATGGGTTTTACTTGAATACATTAAAAGTATATTATTTACAGGTTTCCCATGGTTGTTGTTGGGTTATTCTCAGTATGATAATATTTATTTGATACAGATATCAGAATATTTTGGTGTATATGGTGTAAGTTTTGTTATAATTTTTGTTAATTTATGTATAGCTTTAGTTGTTTTTAAAATTATTTTTGAAAAAAAGACGATTTTGTGGTCCGCACACAATTTTTCTTATTTGTTATTATTTTATTTGATTTTATATTTTTATGGAAAAAACTCTCTTAGGAATATTGAAAAGAAAATTAGTGAAAACAAAAATAAAGATTACACTATTGTGTTGTTACAAGGAAATATTGATCAATATAAAAAATGGGATCAAAATTATAAATTAGAGATAATACAGAAATATACAGAACTTGTTACAAAAAGTTATAATTCTATTGTTAAAAATAACACATCTTGTTTATTTATCTGGCCGGAGAGTTCTGTCCCTGGATGGCTTTTTGAGGAAAAATTTTTGTTTGATTGGATAACAAGTTTAGTAAAATTTACAAATATTAATCTTTGTTCACATCATTTAGTAGGTACTGTTAGAATGGGAAAAAATTTTGATGAATATTACAACTCAGCAGTTTTGTTTTCGTTTGATGGAAGAAAAGTTGTGTTTGATAAAATTTATGACAAAATTCATCTTGTACCGTTTGGCGAGTATGTTCCTTTACGTGATTTATTAAAAAGATTTGTGAAAACAGTCAATGAACTTGGAGAATTTACTGCAGGCAAAAATTATACTGTTTTTGAAATTGATAAAAATACAAAATTTTCAGTCCTTATCTGTTATGAAAGTATATTTCCTGAACTTACAAGCAGATTTGTTAAAAACGGAGCAAGTTTTTTAGTAAACATTACTAACGATGCATGGTTTTTGAAAACATCAGCACCATACCAACATTTTATATTCAATATCTTTCGTGCAGTAGAAAACAGATGTTTTTTGTTACGTGCAGCAAATACAGGTATCTCAGCTATAATTTCGCCTACAGGAAAAATATTGCTAAAAAGCAATCTTTTTGAAGATAAGTTATTGGTTTCATCTTTAAATTTTTATCATAAAAAAACTTTTTTTACAAATTATTCAGGCTACCTTTGGATTTTATATTTTGTTTTATTTTTGTTACCAATTATTAGTCAGAAAAGAATTATAAACAATAACAAAGACCGAGCTGATGAAACAGTTATGAAAACAAATATGAAACAACATAATTATTTAATCCTTTATGTTTGCAGTGGCAATGTTTTCCGTAGTGTTTTTGCTGAAGGATACACGAAACATTTGTTAACAAGATACGGTGTTGAGGATATCGAAGTTAAGTCATGTGGAACTGTTGCTCAAGAGAATTTTAAAATACCAAAATGTATGTATAAATTTTTTGAGTTGTATGGTATTAAAGAAAAAATATTAGAAGAGCATAAACCTACAAAAATCAACAAGGAACTTTTAGAATCAGCAAATATAGTTTTAGTGATGGATAGAACACAATTTAATTTTATAAAAGATAATTATCCAGAGTTTTTTAACAAAACATTTTTGTTAAAAGAATACGCTGGATTTTTTACTAATCCTGAAATATACGATCCATTAGGCCAGCCAGAAAGTGTATATCTTAAGACAGTTGAAGAAATAAAATTGTGTGTTGAAATTATAGTTAAAAATTTTGTAAAAAACAAAAAAGTAGATAGGTGATAAGCAAGTAGTAGGTAGTGTATAATATAAGGGATTTAGTTATTTAGTTTGTAGGGTAAACCTTTAGGTTTGCGATTAATTTGCTTATTATACAATATATGTATCTAATTTTACTAATAATTTTCTTATTTTTTTCTAACATCTTTCCTCAATCAGAAGGACCCGGCAGTGTATCAGCACTTGTTGTAACCTCAGGTTTGACAACAATTCCTGAAGGCGGTGTACACCTTACTTGGGTATATCCTGGCCCTGATATTCTTCCAGAAAATAGTAAATATTATATTCAGTATTCTACGTTTACAGAAATTTCTTGGTCAACTTCAAACGCTCAAGTAGTTTTATCTACAGGTTCTGTAGATCCTTTTGATGAACAAATTCATGTTTTAACAGGTCTTGATGATTTTTTAAAGTTAAACAATTTAGATGTAAATACAACATTTTATTTTGTTTTATGGGTTTCATCAGGTACAGAAGAGATATTGTCAGAAATCTCAAATATTGCAACAGGATGGATAACATTGTGGTGTCCACATGTTGAAATTTATGATTTTATACAAGGTTCTCGTGAAGGAGAAATTGTTTTACAATTTTATGGATGTGATGATTATATAGATACTTACAAAATAGGTGCGTTGTCAGGTTTTTGGTACATACAATATTCTACTGACGAATATTTTTTGAACTGGTCTACTGCTGATGCACAAATAAAAATTTCAACTTATGGTTTCGAATCATATCAATGGCCGGCAGGTGTTACTATAACAGGTTTATCATCTGAAGTTACATACTATTTTCGTATATGGGCAGAAGATGATTTAGGTTTGCTTTCAGAACTGTCTGCTTCTGCTACAACTTGGGCACAAGCTGATGTTTCACCACCAGGACGAGTTACTACGATAAAAATTGTTTCTTGTGGGTTTAGACATGTTGAACTTTCTTGGATATTCCCATACGAAGATTCATATGAAGACGGTTTTGTGTATAATAGTTCAACATATACAGGAAGTTATATCATAAGATATCGTAACGACCAAGAAATTACTGATGACTCTTTATGGTCTTCTGCAACAGAAGTGTTATATTTAACAAATGTTGAAATAATCCCTTTAAGTTCATCTTCAACAATTATTTCAGGTCTTATAAACAACACTTCATATTATTTTTCAATAAAAATTGCTGATGAAAAAGATCAATGGTCAGTTATTTCTTCAAGTTCACCTTTTGCAAAACCGTTTAACTCGCCTCCACAAGCTACCTCTCCACAGAATCATTTTGCCTATGACCCTGTTAGACAAACAACTGCTACTATTATTTCATCAACAACTGTGATTCTTGATTGGTCAGAAGCAGGTTGGCATGCTGGATATTCAAGAGATTTTGATGATGATTATGATGATTATATTTCTTCATATACAATAAGAATTGCTACATATTTAGTTTTAGGTACACTTGGTGAACCTGTAGTAAGTTCGTTCGGTGTTACTACTTTATCTATTACTATATCAGACCTTGCTGAAGATACAACATATTATTGGACATTAAGTGTTTACGATTCTGAAAGTTTATCATCTACAACTGCTGCTTTTAAGTTTATAATAAACTCAGAAAATTCTTCACCTAAATTTCCAATAAATCCGCTTATTTCACCTACGACTGTATGGCATACAAAAACATATTCTATAACTTTTGACTGGAAGGATGCATTTGATGTAGACACAGGCGATTTTATTGTTGGGTACGAATTATTCATTTCTACTGATATAAATTTTTCAACATATGTTAGCGTGGGACCATTAACAACATCATATTTTTTAATGAATCAGACATCAAATCCTGATTCATTACAACTTTTACCTTTTGAAAATCAAAAATTATACTGGTATGTAGTTGCGTATGATTCCGGTGCACCATTTGGTTTCCCACAAAAGTCAACTCAAACACCAATCGCTTCATTTTGGATAAACCAAGAAGATACCCCACCAAAATCGTTTATTTCTTCAACTACAATTGTTTATTCAACCCCAGTTAATGAACATGTGGCAAGAAGTTTCCCAATAATACTCTCTTGGGAAGCAACTTCTGATCCTGACCCAGAAGATGGTGTGTATGAATATGCTATTTTTATCTCTACTTATAGTGAGCCTGTGAATGAAAAAAATGCATGGAGGTATGTTTATAATCCTTTTGGTGAGGCACCATATGATGTTTCGTATTGGTTTCAAAATTGGGATTTTTTTGTATCAACAGAGATTGTTAACTTTTTTGAACCAGGGACTCAAGAAGGTGGTTATGATTTAGAAATTATTGAAAATGTAACATATTATTGGAGAGTAAGAGCAATGGATTCACCGGGACATTTATATTGGGTATGGGCAGCAACTGAAACTTTTTCACCACCATTATCTGACCCCCCACATCATTTTGTTATAGATTTTACTTCGGAAGCGCCAACAGGATACGATGTTTTATCACCAACCGGTGTAATAAACCCTTCTTCACTTGTAGGACCTATTGAGTT